>JBEVLC010000166.1:0-7704 GCA_040509415.1 Baekduia sp.
GCCCGGCGCGCGCGGGCCTCGTCCTCGGGGCCCTGGCGATCACGCTCGCCTTCGTGGTCTTCAGCAAGGTGCTCTCACCGCAGTACGTCGTCTGGCTGCTGCCGGCGGCCGCGGTGGCCGCCGGCCACGGCTATCGCCTGGCGCCGGGGCTGGTCGCCGCCGCGTCGCTGATGACCCAGCTCTGGTTTCCCGCCAACTACTTCGACGTCGTCTACCAGCACGCCTGGGCGGTGGTCGCCGTCGGCGTCAGGAACGCGCTGTTGCTTGCGGCGCTGGTCGCCACGGCTCGAGCACTTGCTCGATTGCCGCTGCGCGCAGCGGCTGCTCCGCACACCGGATGACGACGCCCATCAGCCAGGGATCGTCCTCGCTGGTCTCGAAGCGCACCATCATGTGCGTGCGCAGCGACTCGATCGACTGCTCCTTCTTGACGCCGAGCACGCCCCCGCGCGGGCCGGTCATGCCGACGTCGGTGATGTAGGCCGTGCCACCGGGCAGCACGCGCAGGTCGGCGGTCGGCACATGTGTGTGGGTGCCCACGACCGCGGTGACGCGGCCGTCGAGGTACCAGCCCATCGCGATCTTCTCGCTGGTCAGCTCGGCGTGCATGTCGACCAGGATGTGGTCGACCTTGCCGTCGAGCTCTGAGAGCACGTTGTCGATCTCCAGGAACGCGACGCGCCCCGCGCGCAGATGCAGGTTGCCGCTGAGGTTGACGACGCCGAGGCGCACCCCGTCCTTCTCGACGACGCAGAAGCCGCGGCCGGGCTGCGAGGCCAGGTAGTTGGCCGGCCGGATGATCGGCTTGCCGCTCTGGAGGTAGGGCCCGATCTCCTGACGGCGGTAGGTGTGGTTGCCGAGCGTGATCGCGTCGACGCCGCCAGCGAAGAGGTCGTCGGCGAGCTTGGGCGTGATGCCGAGGCCGCCCGCGATGTTCTCGCCGTTGACGACGACGAAGTCGATGGCATGGCGCTCGCGCAAACTGGGAAGCAATCCGAGCAGCGTGCGCCGCCCGAGCCCGCCGACGATGTCGCCGACGAAGAGGATGGTGGGGGCGGTGGGCACGTCCCATACTCTGGCGCAAGGAGGCCATGAGCAGCGAGCACCCCACAGACGCCGAGGACTGGGAAGGCCACGACCCACTGGACGCCGAGCCCCCGCCGGAGGCTCCGGCCGTCGAGAAGGTCGTCGTCCCGCGCTGGATCCAGCTCGTCGCGCTGCCGCTGATCGTCATCGCGCTCTTCCTCGTCGCCAAGGCGGCGGGCGTCGTGCTGCTCGCGTTCACGGTCGCCGCGGTGATCGCGCTGATCCTCAACCCGATGGTCACGTTCCTGCAGCGGCGCCGGCTGCCGCGCGGTCTGTCGATCCTCGTCGTCTATCTGGGCTTGCTGACGGTGCTCGCCGGCGCCGGTGTGCTGCTGGCCAACCCCGTTGCCGACCAGGCCCAGAAGTTCGGCAACGACGTGCCGGGGATCGTCGACGACGCCAACGGCCGGCTCGCCGACCTCCAGGACTACTTCGACCGCAAGGGCATCAACATCGAGGTCAAGCGCCAGGGCGAGACCGCGCTGCAGACGCTCCAGGAGAAGGTCGTCGGCGGGACGAGCGACATCGTCGACTTCGGCGGTCAGATCCTCAAGACGGTGGTCACGGCGGGGCTGGGGCTGCTGCTCGTGATCGTCTTGTCGGTGTACATGCTCATCTACGGCGAGCGGATCGGCGCCATCGTGCGCTCGGTCATGCCGCCGGGCGACGGCACCGAGGCCGACGACTTCCCGGCCCGGATCCAGCGCGCGGTCGGCGGCTACCTGCGCGGGCAGATCCTCTTCAGCCTCGCGATGGGGATGGGCGCGGGGCTCGGCCTCTACGTCTTCGGCGCCACCGGGGTCTTCCCGGACGGCAAGACCTATGCCTTCGCGTTCGGCGCGTGGTTCGGGCTGATGGAGCTGATCCCGTTCGTCGGGCCGTTCCTCGGGGCGCTGCCGCCGCTGCTCGTCGCCCTCTTCCAGGATCCGCTCACCGCGGTCTGGCTCGGGATCTTCTTCACCGCGCTGCAACAGCTGGAGGGCCACGTCGTGGCGCCCTACATCTTCGGCCACACGCTGCGCATCAACCCGCTGCTGGTGATCTTCGCCCTGCTGTTGGGCGGCGAGGCTTACGGGATCCTCGGCGCGCTGCTGTCGCTGCCGCTGGCGGCGATGCTGCGGGAGACGGTCGTCTACCTGCGCCGTCACCTGGTGCTGGAGCCGTGGGGGACGGCGAGCGTGCTCGGGATCGCCGGACCATCACCGCCATCTCGACGATGTCCGGAGTGTGGCGCCGGCGCCGCGCGCGACGACACCTTCTGCCGCACGTGCGGCGCGGCGCTCGCGCCAACAGAAGTAGCCTCCCGCCGGTGAACGACGCAGTGGCGGCGCTGGAGGCCCGGGACGTCACCCGGCGCTTCGGTGAGCGCGAGGCGCTGCGCGGCGTCAGCCTCCGGGCCGACCGCGGCGAGACGCTGGCGATCATCGGGCCCAACGGCGCGGGCAAGACGACGCTGCTCTCGATCCTCGGCGGGGTCCTGGCGCCGAGCGCCGGAACGGTGAGCCGCGATCCGCGCGACGTCGGCTGGGTCCCGCAGCAGCCGGCGGTCTACGGCAAGCTGACCGTTGCCGAGAACCTTGCGCTGTTCGCGCGGCTGGAACGCGTGGCCGACCCTGACGCGGCGGTGCGGCGAATGCTCGACCAGACGGGCCTGCGCGACCGTGCTGACGACCAGCTCGGCACGCTGTCGGGCGGCAACCGCCAGCGGGTCAACATCGCCGCCGGCCTGCTCGCCGATCCCGACGTCCTGCTGCTCGACGAGCCGTCCTCATCGCTGGACCCGCGCCAGCGCGAGCGGCTGTGGAGGTTCGTCGAGGGCCTGACGCGCGCCGGCACGGCGGTCGTGTTCACCACCCACAACGTCAGCGAGGCCGAGCGCTACGCCGACCGCGTGCTCGTGCTCGCCGACGGCGAGTTGCTCTTCGAGGGCACGCCCGCGGCGCTGCACGAGGCGGTGGGGAGCGATCTGTATGACTTCGAAGAGGCGTTCGTGGCGTTCCTGCGGGAGCGTGGCCATTGAGCGGCGTGCGCCACATGCTGGGCAAGGATCTGCGGATTCTGCGGCGCTCGCCGTTGTTGGTGTCGTTGCTCGTCGCCTACCCGGTGTTGATCGCGGTGCTGATCGGCCTCGCGCTGTCCAAGGGCCCCGACAAGCCGCGCGTCGCAATCCTCAACCAGCTGCCCCAGCAGTCGGGGGAGGTGGCGATCGCCGGGACGACGGTCAACCCGGCCGACTACGCCAACGAGCTGTTCGAGGCGATCGTCCCGGTCCCGGTGCGCACGCGCGCGGAGGCCGAGCGCAAGGTCCGCGACGGCGACGTCCTGGCCGCGATCATCGTCCCGCCCGACCTCGTGACGCGCCTGCAGAAGACGATCACCCTGTCGGGCGCAGGGCCCAAGCCGGCGGTCGAGGTGCTCTACAACGCCGAGGACCCGGTCAAGCAGCAGTTCGTGCAATCGACGATCGACTCGCGCGTCGCCGAGCTCAACAAGGTGGTGTCGACCAAGCTCACGCAGATCGCGGCGGGCTACCTGAACATCCTGCTGTCGGGCGGCAAGTTCTCCATCTTCGGGCGCGACTTCGACATCGCCGGGTTGAAGAAGTCCAAGGCGCTGGTCGACTCGGTGCTCACCCGCACGCCCGAGGGCTCGCCGGATCACGAGGCGCTGCAGCGCGTGTCGCGCTTCGCGCAACTGGCCGTCGACAACCTCGATCTCTCCGACGCGGTCCTCAGCTCGCTCGCCACGCCGGTGAAGGTCAAGCAGACGATCGTCGAGGGGCGGCGCACGCCATTGGACGCCTTCGCGGTGACGGTCGCGGTGACCATGTCGCTCATGTTGGTCTGCGTGCTGCTCGCGGCCGGGATGCTGGCGCTGGAGCGCGAGGAGCACGCCTTCGCGCGGCTCGTTCGCGGGTTGATCTCGCGGACGGGGTTGTTGGTGGAGAAGGTCGTGCTGGCGGCCGGCTGCGCCGCGGCCGTGACGCTGGTGATGGTGGCGGGCGTCTCGCTCTTCGTCTCGCTGGACTGGGGCCGGTCGCCGCTGTGGGTGGTGGCGCTGGGTACCGGCGGGCTGGCCTTCGGCGCGATGGGCGTGGCGATCGGCGCGCTCGCGCGCGAGGTGCGGGCCGCGTCGCTGCTGGCGATCCTGCTCGCGCTGCCGATCGCGTTCCTCGCGCTCGTGCCCAGCGGCGCGGTCGCCCACGGGCTCTTCGACGCGATCCGCGTCGTCTCCGCGCTCTTCCCGTTCCGCGCGTCATTGGACGCGACTGACGCAGCGCTCAACGATGCCGGCGGCCTCGGCACCGCGCTGGCGCACCTGGCCGCGCTCGTCCTCGGCTGGTCGCTGCTCGCGCGAGCGGCGCTGCAGCGGTTCTAGGACGCCAGCGGCACGGGATCCACGCACGTCGTCGCACTTCCGTTTTGGGGTCTGGCCCCCGTTGCGGGGCTGCTGGTACGTTCGCGGCGTGCTCGGCCACGTCCCCCCGCGGATCCGCTTGGACGGTGAGCGGACCGCGATCCGCCCGCTGGCGACCGGCGATGCCGCCGAGTTCGCCGCCGCCGTTGCGGCCAACCGCGCGCACACCGAGCCGTGGGAGCCGATCCACGCCGAGGTCCACTACACGCGCGCCGGGCAGGCCGAGACGCTGCGCCGTGACGTCGAGGCTTGGGATCTGGGAACCGGCTACGCGTTCGCGGTGCTCGACCGCGAGGACGGCGACGCGATCATCGGGCGCATCGCGCTGGGCAACGTGGTGCGCGGCGCGTGGCGCAACGCGACGCTCGGCTATTGGGTGGCGGCCGCGTCCGGCGGTCGCGGCCACGGCACGGCGGCGGCACGGCTGATCTGCGAGTTCGCCTTCGTCCACGCCGGCCTGCACCGCGTGCAGCCGGCGGTGATCCCACGCAACGTCCGCTCGATCCGCGTGGTGGAGAAGGCGGGCTTTCGCCGCGAGGGCCGTGCGCTGAAGTACCTCAACATCGCGGGCAACTGGGAGGACCACGACATCTTCGCGATGACGATGGAGGACTGGGAGGCGCGCGAGCGCTAGATGGTTGATGCGAAATTCGCGTGGTCGATTTCGCATCAACCATCGAGCCGGCGATCGTTCGGCAGCGAGCTACGCTTGTGGGGCATGCCTGCTGCCTTTCCCGCCACCCGCCTGCGCCGGTTGCGCCGCACCGGCGCGCTGCGCGACCTCGTGCGCGAGACCACGCTGGCGCCGTCGGACCTCGTGCTGCCGTTGTTCGTGGAGGATGGCCTGGAGGGGCGCACGCCGATCGCCTCGATGCCCGGCGTCGACCGCCACGGCATCGCCTCGGTGGTGGAGGAGGCGGGTGCGGCTCACGCGCTCGGTGTCCCCGCCGTCCTGCTTTTCGGCATCCCCGCCGAGAAGGACGCCGACGGCTCTGGCGCCTGGGATGACGACGGCGCGGTCCAGCTCGCCACGCGCGCGATCAAGGCCGCGCACCCCGAGCTGCTCGTCCTCACCGACGTCTGCCTCTGCGAGTACACCGACCACGGCCACTGCGGTCGCCTGACGGCCGAGGGCAGCGTCGACAACGACGCGTCGCTGGAGCTGCTGGCGCGCACCGCGGTCTCCCACGCGCGCGCGGGTGCCGATGCCGTCGCGCCCAGCGACATGATGGACGGCCGCGTCGGCGCGCTGCGCTCCGCGCTGGATGCTGAGGGCTTCGCCGAGACGCCGATCATCGCCTACAGCGCCAAGTACGCGTCGGCCTTCTACGGCCCGTTTCGCGAGGCCGCCGGCTCGACCCCCAGCTTCGGCGATCGGCGCAGCTACCAGATGGATCCCGGCAACGCCGAGGAGGCGCTGCGCGAGGTCGCGCTGGATGTCGAGGAGGGCGCCGACATGGTCATGGTCAAGCCCGCGGTCCCGTACCTGGACGTGCTCTGGCGCGTCAAGGAGGCGACGCGGATGCCGCTCGCCGCGTACCACGTGGGTGGGGAGTACGTCATGATCAAAGCCGCTGCGGCCGCCGGTCACCTCGATGAGCGGACGGCCGTGCTGGAGACGCTCACGTCGATCCGCCGCGCCGGCGCCGACATCGTCATCACCTATTACGCGAAGGACGCCGCCCAGTGGCTTCAGTGACCCCCAAGATCCGCTCGCGCAAGGACGGCTCGGCCGTTCCGCTCGACGAGTTCGACAAGAAGTTGCTGGACACGATGCAGGGCAAGTTCCGGATCGTGCCGCGTCCGTACGCCGAGGTCGCAACGCTGCTCGGCGTCGAGGAGGAGACGGTCCTCACCCGGGTCCGCGAGCTGATCGAGCAGCGCATCATCCGCCAGGTCACGCCGATCTTCGACACGCGCGCGCTCGGCTACCAGTCGATGCTCGTCGCCGCCAAGGTCGATCCGGAGCACCCGTGGCGCCCGGCCAAGATCGTCAACGCGCATCCGGGCGTCTCGCACAACTACCTGCGCAACCACGAGTTCAACATGTGGTTCACGGTCGCGACCGAGCCGGACTCGCCGCTCGGTCTCGACGGCACGCTCGAGGTCCTGAAGGCCGAGACCGGCGCCGAGTCGGTCCGCCAGCTGCCGACGCTCAAGCTCTTCAAGATCCGCATGGACTTGGAGATGTCGGGCGACACCGAGACGCTGGCCAAGGCCGCCCAAGCCGTCGAGCCCGTCGACATCGAGCCCCAGCCCTACGACGAGCTCGACAAGGCCGTCATCCGGGCCACCCAAGGCGACCTGCCGATCGTCTCCGAGCCCTACGCCGACGCGGCGCGCGAGCTCGGCATGCCGGTCGGCGGGCTGATCTCCCACCTCGAGGGCATGGTCGAGCGCGGGCTGCTGCGCCGGGTCGCCGCGATCCTCTTCCATCGCCGCGCCGGCTTCTCGGCCAACGGCATGGGCGTGTGGAAGGTGCCGGAGGATCAAGTCCTCGAGGCCGGCCGGCGGATGGCCGCCTTCCGCGGCATCAGCCACTGCTACGAGCGCCCGACCTACGCCGACTGGCCCTACCAGCTGTTCACGATGGCCCACGGGCGCTCCAAGGAGGAGTGCGACGCGATCCTCGACGCCGTCCGCGACGAGGTCGGCTGCATTGAGGACCGCGCGACGCTCTACTCCTCGACCGAGTTCAAGAAGGTCCGGCTCCTCTACTTCACCGACGACTTCAAGTCGTGGGAGCAGGAGCACGCAGGCGTCAGCGCCTGACGCCGGCTTTGACCATGAGCGTCTCGATCACCGACACCAAGTCGGCCGAACTGTACGCGCGGGCGCTGCAGCGACTGCCGGGCGGCGTCAACTCGCCGGTGCGGGCGATGCGTGCCATCGGCCGCGACCCGATCTTCATCGACCGCGCTGAGGGTGCCGAGCTCTTCGACGTCGACGGCAACCGCTACGTCGACTACGTCTGCTCGTGGGGCCCGCTGATCGCAGGCCACGCGCAGCCCGAGATCGTCGAGGCCGTCGTCACCGCGGCGCGCCGCGGCCCGAGCTACGGCGCGCCGACCGCCGGCGAGGTCGAGCTGGCCGAGCTGGTGGCCGGGCGGATGCCGGGCGTCGACATGCTGCGCATGACCTCGTCGGGGACCGAGGCGGCGATGAGCGCGATCCGGCTCGCGCGCGCCGCGACGGGCCGCG
>JBEVLC010000167.1:0-5809 GCA_040509415.1 Baekduia sp.
AGGCCTGTGACGAGACTGCGTCGACCGCGCCGCGGCGCCGATGCAACAACGCCACCTACGCCGCTTCGGCGGCGCGGATCGCCGCGCGCCGCGGGGCCAGCATCGCCTCGGTGAGCACGAGCTCATCGAGCATCGCCGCAGCCGCCTTGACCATCACCTCGTTGGCCTCCAAGGCGCCCTCCTCGTCGATGAACTGCGTGTGGAACGGGATGTTCACCGCCTCAAAGAGCGGGAGCATCTTCAGCGTCGTGACGACCTGCTTGAGCATCTGCACCGCCCGCGTGCCGGCCGCCACACCGCCGTAGCTGACGAAGCCGACCGGCTTGTGCTGCCACTCGAAGTGCAGGTAATCGATCGCGTTCTTCAGCGGCGCGGTGAGGCCGTAGTTGTACTCCGGGGTCACGAAGACGAAGGCGTCGGCACTGTCGACGCGCGCGCTCCACGCCCTGGTGTGCCCGTGCGTGTAGCGGCGCAGGCGCGGGTGGTTGGGCTCGTCCATGAACGGGAGCGCGACCTCGGCGAGGTCGACCAGCTCGACGTCGAAGGCGCCGTGGGCGATGGCGCGCTCGACGAACCAGTCGGCGATCGGCTCGCCGGCGCGACCGGGACGGGTGCTGGCCAGGATGACGTGCAGCTTGGGCATGCGCTCGGGCCTACCCCGCAGCTCGCCGCCCCAACGGCCGGTATCCGTGTCGTCTGGTGTCCCTATGTGGGACACCAGACGCCCTCGACTCGCTCAGACACAACTGACACCGGAACCTCCGGCCCCCTGCAAGGGTTAGGGAGGCGATGCGTCGCACGCTCCTCCTCCCCGTCCTGACCCTCTTCCTACTCGCCGCCGCCCCCACCGCCCAAGCGCGGGTGATGGTCGTCGCGACCGGCAACGCCTTCGCCACCCTGCTCGATGTCCAGTCCGGCGCGCCGGTCGCCCGCGTGCCCGTGGCCGGCGGCACCAGGGCCGTCGCGGTCGCGCCCGACGGCAGCCGCGGCTACGTCGCCGCCGGCGCCGGGGTGGCGGTGATCGACCTCAACGCCCGCACGCGCGTGGGCGACGTCCAGCTGACCGGGACGCCGACGGCGATCGCGCTCAGCGCGAGCGGCCACCGGCTGGTCGCGGTCCGCAAGGGCGCGCTGGACAGCATCGACCCGGTCGCGTTGACCGTCACGCGCTCGGTGAACCTCGGCGCCAAGGCGCGCAAGCCGGCCGCCGTGGCGATCTCGGCCGACGGCGCCAAGGCCATCGTCGCGCTCGACGCCAAGCGGATCGCGATCGTCGACCTGCTCGGCGGCGGCGTGCGACGCATGAAGCTCGCGGGCGTGACCGGCATCGTCTTCGCGCCGACCGGCCGCAACGCGTTCGCCGCCACGGCGACCAAGAAGATCGCGACGCTGACCACCGTCGACACCGCACGCGGCCGCCTGGGCAACCGGATCCGCACCGCGCCCGGCCCTGGCGGCGGCGTCGCGGTCAGCGGTGACGGCCACCACGTGATCGTCGGGCCGGGCGCCGGCTCCCGCGTCACGGCCGTCTTCGACCTCAAGCTCGGCCGCGTCACCACGCGCGTGGCGACCGGCGCGGGCCCCGGCCATCCCGCGGTCGCGCCCGACGGCGTGCGGCTCTACATCGCCGACGAGCGCGGCGGGACGATCTCGGTCCTCAGCGCGCTCTCCTTCCGGCGGCTAACCATCCGCAAGCTGCCCGGCGGCGGCCACCCGCGCGGCCTAGCCGTCCAGCCCGGCGTCGGCCTCATCACCGGCACCGAGGGCCCCGACCGGCTGACCGGCACGCGCCTGGGCGACCAGATCAACGCGCTAGGCGGCGACGACACCGCGCTCGGCGGCCGCGGCGCCGATCTCCTGTACGGCGGCGCGGGTAACGACACGCTCGACAGCGGCCCTGACAACGACAAGCTCTACGGCGAGGACGGCGACGACCGCCTCTTCTCCCAGGCCGGCAACGACACGCTCGACGGCGGCCCGGGCAATGACTATGCCAACGGCGGAACCGGCAACGACGAGCTCGACGGCTCTGACGGCGACGACAGTCTCGACGGCGGCGATGGCGACGACGTGCTCCGCGGCGGCCCCGGCAACGACCGCCTGATCGAGCTTGGCCTGGGCAACGACCTGCTGCTGGACGGCGGCGATGGCAACGACTACATCAACGCCAACCGCGGCGACGACATCATCGACGGCGGCGCCGGCGACGACACGCTGCTCGGCGGTTCCGGCAGCGAGCGGATCGACGCGGGCGACGGCAACGACACGATCGACGGCGGCACGGGCGGCGACAGCATCTTCGGCCGGACCGGCAACGACGCGATCCGTGGCGACACCGGCCGCGATCTGCTCTACGGCGCCGAGGGCGACGACCAGATCGACGGCGGCTCCGGCGACGACCGGATGATCTCCGGCGGCGACGGCAACGACGAGCTGACCGCCGGGCCCGGGGCCGACACCGTCAGCGGCGGACGCGGCAACGACGACATCCGCGTAGCCGACGACGACGCCGACGTCGTCGACTGCGGCCCGGGACGCGACACGGTCTACACCGAGCAGGACGCGCCGACGCGCGACTCGCTGAAGTCGTGTGAGACCGTCAAGCTCGTGCCGGCCGAGGCGGCCACCGACGCGCCGCCGGCCTCCAACAACATCTTCGGCACGGTCTACGACGACATGCTCGTCGGGACCGAAGGCGCCGACTCGCTGTTCGGCAACGACGGCGCCGACGTCCTCTTCGGCGCCGGTGGCAACGACTACGTCGACGGCGAGAACGACGACGACGAGCTCCACGGCGGACTCGGCGACGACGCGCTGCACGGCCGTGGCGGCAACGACACCATCTTGGGCAACGAGGGCAACGACTCGATCACCGGCGACCGCGGCAACGACACCATCAACGGCGGCCCGGGCAACGACACCATCTTCGGCAACCTCGACGACGACACCATCGCCGGCGACGAGGGCGACGATCGCATCCAGGTCGTCGGCGGCGGCTTTGACCGCGTCTCCTGCGGAGATGGCAACGACATCGTCTTCGCCGATGCGACCGACGAGGTCGCGGCGGACTGCGAGGACGTCCGCCGCTAAGCCCCGGCCGTGCGATCTGCGGCCCGTACGGTCGTGGCTGGGGGTCGACGGCGAGCGCCGGCGTACGGCCGTACGTCAAGCTTGTCGGCGGCCGCCAGGCGCGAGCGGGCGGTCCGCAGATCGTGCGGCCTAGCGGCGGGTGATGCGGGAGCGGGCGCTCGTGGTCTTCGTGCGCCCCGCGCGGTCGGTCGCCGTCACGGCGAAGCGCAGGGTGATCCGACGGCCGCGCTGCAGTGCGCGCAGGAGCGAGCGGCGGGTCGTGGCCGAGACCTTGGCCTTCAGCGAGACGGTCGCGCCCGCGGCGAGCGTCGTCTTGACCGACGACGTGCGTAGGAGCTTGACGACGGCGGCGGCCCCCGCGTTCTTGTTGGCCTTGGAGATCAGGAAGGCGCCACGGGCGGTGATGTCGCAGATCTGCTCGCAGGAGACGCGGAGACCGACGACGCCGGTCCTCCACGGACGCTGGCGCGCGGCGGCGCTCAGCTTCACGCCCGGCCCACCGGCGCCCGCACGGCCACCGGGCGCGCCCGGCGTCACCGGCGGCGTCACGCCAGGCCCACCGACCGACGGCGGCAGCACGCAGTCGCCGCTCTGGGCCAGGCGGTAGACCGGGCCTTCGAGCGACACGGCGTAGACGCGCCCGCACGCGTCCTCGCCGAAGGAGGCGAGCGTGGAGACGTGCAAGCCGGTGCCCGCATCGCCCGTCGCGCCGCCGGCCGCCAGCGTCGCGGCGCGGATGTCACCGAGGAACGTGTCGGCGTACACGTAGCGACCGAAGAGCTCCGGCAGCGCCGGGTCGCGGACGACGTAGCCGCCGGCGATCGAGGCAAACGAGTCCGGCGCTGCATGGGCCTTCTCCAGCACCGGCATCGTGACGCCGGCCGGCGCCCCCGCCGGCGCGGTGCTTCCGCGGGGATGCAGCCCTTCGTAGATGTTCCAGCCGTAGTCGGCGCCGGCCCCACGGCCGGGCGCGGCGGCGAAGTCCACCTCTTCCCACGTCGCCTGGCCGACGTCGCCGATCACCAGATCGCCCGTCGCGCGGTCAAACGAGAAGCGCCATGGGTTGCGCAGGCCCTTGGCCCAGATCTCGGGCTGCGCGAACCCGGGGTTGCCTGCCGGGATCGTGCAGCGGCCGTCGCAGCCGGGTCCCGGCCTTGGATCGATCCGCAGCAGCTTGCCCAGCCGGGCATCGTGGCCGGCGTCCGCGTCGTTGAACGTCGGGCTGGTCTGCTGCGCGTTGCCAAGCGAGTCGTTGCCGTCGCCGCCATCGCCGGTTCCCACCCAGAGCATCCCGTCAGGGCCGAACTGGAGGTTGCCGCCGTTGTGGTTGTCGAACTTGCGGTGCGGGATCTGCAGGACCACCCGCTCGCTGCCCGGATCGGCATGGTCGGCGTCGGTGCGCTGGAAGGCGCTGACCGTCAGGTCGGAGCCGGGGGCGCCGCTGCCGCCCGGCGGCTGGGCGGTGTAGTACACGTAGAACGTGCCGCTGGTGGCGTAGTCCGGCGCGAAGGCGACCGACAACAGCCCCTGCTCAGAGCCGGAAGACCGCACCCGGCTCGTGATGTCCAGGAACGTCGAGCTCACGCCGTCGCCGACGACGACGATCTTGCCCGTCTTCTGCACGACGAAGATCCGCGACGCGTCGCCGGCCGGCGCCGTGACGTAGACGGGCTGGGCGAACGTGCCGACCTGCAGCAGCGAGACCGCGGCCCCCGCTGGCGCCGCCCCCAGCGCCGCGCTCGCCACCACCGCCAGAAGCGCCACGCGCACCGGCCACCGTCCCCGAGACCCGAGCTCCATGTCGCCGGTCTACCCGCGCCCGCCGCGCCTACGCGGCCGCGGTGTGCTTCTTGCCGGCTTGCCGCGCCAGCCGGCGCTCGCGACGCACCTGCTTGACGGCCCCGCGGCGCCCATGCGACTCCAGGCCGTGGTAGAGCCCCTTGATCGCGTCGAAGATCTCGTTGGCCGTCGCCTTGGCCTGCTCGCGCGTCGGCTGGGCGACCATCTCGAAGCGGAACGGATCGCCGTACTGGATCGTCACCTTCGGGAACTCCAGGCGCTTCCAGTTGCGCACCTTCGAGGAGCCGTGGATCGCGACCGGCACGACCGTCGCGCCCGTCTCCAGCGCCAGGCGGCCGATCCCGGGCTTGGCCTCGTCGGCGAGCTTGCCGGTGCGGGACCGACCGCCCTCGCAGTACATCGCCATGCAGCCACCGCGGCCGAGGATCGTGTTGGCGGTGAGGAAGGCCTCCTCGTCCCGAGCGCCACGGCGAACCGGGAAGACGCCGCCGTGCGTGTAGACCCACTGCATCGGCGGCTTGAAGAGCTGCGACTTGGCCATGTACTGGACCTTGCGCCGGATCGAGGCCGCGACGAAGAAGTGGTCCATGAACGAGAAGTGGTTCGGCGCGAGGATGACCGGGCCGGTCGGCGGCACCTTGTCGGTGCTGATCACCCGCGCGCGAAAGAACGACCACGAGTACAGCAGCGTCAGCGAGCGCGTCGCCTCATAGACCCAGTCGGGCTCGCGGGTACGCGCGCGTTCATGGAAGCGATCGAAGTAGCTCGAAGGGCGCGGGTCGGTGTAGACCTGCTCCTTCATCTTGACCAGCTCGTCCTGCTCGCTCACGGTCGGGATGCTACCCGCGAAGGCGACGGCGTAGGCGCCCGGGATGGGTGCCGCCCGGGGTGCGCCGCATCGAGGCTGTCCCTCCTCGAT
>JBEVLC010000168.1:0-8217 GCA_040509415.1 Baekduia sp.
GGCCGTCGCCGTTCCGGGGTTCCGGTCGATACTTGACACGGATAGAAAGCATAGTGTTTGATCGCTCTTGAGGAACGCGACTGTGTCACGAAGGCACGGTCGATCAGGAGCGAGGAGAGAGTTTTGATGGGTCGAAGCAAGCCGGGCGCCGGGACGACTCAGCAGCAGCAAGACGCGGGTCGCCTGCGGTCGCTGGGTCCATGCTGATGGCGACGGTCTTCGTTGTCGTGCCGGGGGCGTTGGCGCTCACCGGCCAGACCTTGCGCTACCTCAACGGTCACCCGGGTGCGGCGAACATCGACATCGCACGGGCGGTGGCGGCGCGGACGCTGCGCGACCTGCGCGCCGACGCGCCGCGGCTGACGCGCAGCGCCTGGACTTCGGCAGGGGCGGGCGCGTCATGACGCGTTCACCCGGTGCACAGCTGTGCCGCGTGAGCGGCGCTGGCAGTTCAACAACCAACAGGAGGAATGCCTTGCCGTTTCATCGCAACGCCCGTCTCGTCCTTGCTTGCGCCGTTTCCGCGCTAGGCCTTGCCACTGGGGCTGGCGCCGCCTCCGCGGCGCCGGCGACTTTTAGTGCCGTCGGCAACGGCGCGCTGGCGAGCTCTGGGAGCTTGGTGTTCAAGGCGGGCACCACACCCAACGCGGCACGGACGTTCACGTGCGCCGCAGCCAACATCAACTGGCAGACGCCGACCGTCAACACCAGCTCGCTGAGCGGCATCCCATTCGCGGGCAGCACGTGCTCCAATGGCCTCGGGCAGTTTGCCTTCGTCACCATGTCGTCGGCGCCAGGGTTCGTCGCCAACAACAACGCCGGGGTCTTCTCGCTCTCGTCGAACGCCACGATGTACTTCTCGATCAACGGCGTCAGCGGGCTGATCGTCTCCAACCCGAGCCAGCCCACCGCGTACACGGCGGCATGGGCCAATGGCACCAGCTCGGCCGACCCGTCGGTGTTGACCTTCAACAACGCTGCGATCGGCGTGGCGAGCAACACCGACTCGGGCATCAAGGGCCAGTCGATCACGCTGACCGGCTCGATCAAGGTCAGCCGCCAGGGCGGAAGCCTGCTCACCCTGAGCTGAGCTGACGGTTCGCTTGCGAGGGCCGTGCGCCCTCGCAAGCCCGTCCGGCATTTGAGACCAACCCGTCAATGTGGAAATCACAACGATCATGGCTATTGATGGCCGTCGCCGCGGCGGTCCTCCTGTGCGGCACGCTGTCGGCGTGTGGCGGCGGACACGCCGCGCCGAGCGCGTCGACTTTCGTCAGCACGCCGAAGGCGTCGGCACCGGCCGGTGTCACCCCTTCGCCGCATGCTCGCCGGCGGGCGCGGGTGGCCTGTAGTGCCTTGTCGACCGAACGTGCGCTGACGACGTTCGCCGCCCGCGCCCGGCGCAGCCGCGTGGAGGCCACCGAGTCCGTGAGCAGGACGTTGCTGGCACAGGTGCGGGCCATGTCGGCTGCCGCACGCCGGTCGTCTGCGGCGATCCCGGTCGCCGCCGCGCTCTATGCGACGACGCGCCCTGCGAGCCAGCGTTCCGGTGCGTTCCAAGGCTGCCTCTCTGCTCTGCGCCAAAGAAACGCGTGATGAACCCCATCGATCTCTTGAAGTCCCTGCCGTCAACCGAAGGACCCTTCTGATGCTTCGCACGTTCCTGGTCGCGCTGACCGCGATGTTGCTGGTCACGGTGACCGCCTCGGTCGCCGCGGCTGCTCCCAAGCAAGTCGCCTCGACGTTCGCCGCCGCCGGCAGCGGCAATGGCGAGCTGACCGCGCCCACCGGTGGAGCAGCCGTCCGCCAGAGCAACGGTGACGTCTACGTCGTCGACGCCGGCGCCGACCGTGTGCAGCGCTTCGACGCCGCGGGTACCTACCAGTCACAGTTCGGCTCCCCCGGCAGCGGCAACGGCGAGCTCACCTTCGCCGGCAACGTGGCCGGGATCGCCATCGACCAGTCTGACGGCTCGGTCTACGTTGCCGACACCGGCAACAACCGGATCCAGAAGTTCAACGCGGCCGGCGTCTACCAGGGCCAGTTCGGTGCCGCTGGCTCTGGCGACGGCGAGCTCGCGGGGCCGATCGCGGTCGCTGTGGACCAGTCCAGCCACGACGTCTTCGTTGCCGATCGCGACAACAACCGTGTGCAGCGCTTCGACGCCGCCGGCGCCTACGAGGCGCAGTTCGGCACGCCGGGCGCCGGCTACGGCGAGCTCGCGGCGCCCAGCGGGTTGGCCGTGGACTCCACCGGCTCGGTCTACGTCCTGGACTCGGGGAACGGTCGCGTGCAGAGGTTCACCAACAACGGGACGCTTCAAGGCGTCTTCGCTCCGTCGACGCTGAACCTGTCTCCGCAGGCGATCGCGGTCGACCCGACATCTGACCACGTCTTCGTCAGTCAGTACGCGCCTGACTTCTCGGGAACCCAGATCCTCGAGCTCACCGCCGCCGGCAACGTTGTCGAGACGCACGGCACGGCGCTCCCCGGCCCGGGCGGCATCGCCCGGCGCTCCAGCACCGGCGCGCTGTATGCGACCGATGCCTACGGCACCCAAGTCCTGACGCTCGACGACGTGACGCCGACAGAGCTCGTGGCCGCTGCCATGACCGGCGTGACGGCGACGACGGGCACGGCTCATGGCACGGTCAACCCGCACAGTGGCCCGGCCGTGACCTATCACTTCGAGACGAGCGCCGACCAGGCCTCGTGGACGCCGACGCCTGACGCCGGCCCCATCACCGGCGGCGCGGACACTCCGGTCGCGGCCGACCTCTCCGACCTGCAGCCCAACACCGAGTACTTCGTGCGGCTGGTCGGATCCCAACGCTTCGCTGCCCCGACCATCTCCAACACGGTGTCGTTCACCACGGACGCCGCCGCTCCGGACGTCGTAACCGGTGAGGCTGTGGTCGTCGACGACCGCTCGGCGATCCTTGGCGGAACGGTCAACCCGCACAACGCGTCCACGTCCTACTGGATCGAGTACGGGCCCGACACGTCCTACGGAAGCCGGATGCCGGTCGCGACGGACGCCGATGCGGGCGGCGGCGGGTCGCCGGTCGCCATGCGCCAGCGGATCACCGACCTTCAGGCCGGGACGACCTATCACTATCGGCTCGTGGCGCACAACGTCGCGGGCACGACGCCGGGCGCCGACCAGACGGTGACGACGAGAGCCGCCGCGGTCGAGGAGCCGGTCGGCCGTGCGTACGAGATGGTCAGCCCCGTCGACAAGGCGGGTGCCGACGTCCAGCTGTTGTCGGGAGGCCAGGCGTCGGCTGCCGGCGGCGCGATCGCCTTCGCCTCGACCGGGGCGTTCGGCGGCGCGCAGGCCAACCTGTCGCTGTCGACCTACGTCGCGCGGAGAGGGGCAACGGCGTGGGTGACAACACCGCTCACGCCTCCGCAGAGCAACGACTGGGCTGTCGCCAACTCGGCCGCCCACTCGCTGTCGGCGGACCTGGGCAAGAGCCTGGAGGTGAGCCGTCGCGCGCTGGCCCCCGGCGCGGTCGAGGGTGCTGCCAACATCTACCTTCACGACGTCGCCTCCGGCGCACGGTCCTACCTTGCGCACGCTGAAGGGCACGCAGCGTGGTACGACCTCTCAACCGCCGACTTCAGGATCGTGGCGGCCACGCGGGACTTCGACCACGTGGTGATCCAGGCGTCCTATGCGTTGACGAGCGATGCCGCTCCCGGCGTGAACAACATCTACGACCTGACCGATGGGCAGGTGCGGCTGGTGAACTATCTTCCTGACGGATCGGTGCCGACCACCGGCGCCGGCGCGCCGGGTGGTTCGAATGAAGGATTGAACCGTTACGAAGACCACAGCCTTATCTCGGCCGATGGAGCGCGAATCTTCTTTACGGTCAACGGTGTGCTCTACGTGCGGGAGAACGGTGCCACGACACGGGTGCTGTCGGTCTCGCAACGCACGGGCAGCGTCGGACAGGTCGTCCCTGTCGTCTCCTCGGTACCGAGCCGAGACGGTGAGACGGTGTACCTGTCAGTGGCTCACCCGGCTCCACCGCTGACCGATGACGCTCCGGCAGACGCCATTGAATCGCTGTATCGCGTGAACGTTGACAACGGCGCGGTCTCGAGTGTGTGGCCGTCTGATCTACCGGCGACGGGTGTGATGGAGAAGACCTTCGACGTCTCTGCTGACGGTCGTCGGGTCGTGTTCAAGGTGTCGAGCCGCAACAGCAGCGGCGTGACGACGCACAGACGGCTCTACACCGCCGACGATGGGGTTGTGAGCCGGATCGCTGACGTAGCTCCGGCTGACGACGTCGGTGAGATCCGACTCAGCCCCAACGGGAGGTACATCGCCTTCATCGGCCGCCTCCGCGGCGTACCCGCCTATGACACGTCCAGCCCAGGCTGCCCCCCGAGCGCCGGGGAGAGCTCGGCGGAGGCCTGCGTCGAGGTGTATCTCTACGACGCCACGGACCACGTGCTGCGGTGTGTGTCATGTTCGCCTGCTGGAACGCCGCCGACCGGACCTCCCGACTTTCGAGGGAGCGCCGGCTTCTTCAGCCGCGCGCGTCCGAACAGCCTGCTTGACGACGGGACGGTCTTCTTCACCAGCCCCGACCGCCTGGTCGCCGGGGACACCAACGGCCAGCTCGACGTCTATCAGTGGCGCAGCGGCGTCCAGACGCTGATCTCGCCCGGCAAGGACCCGGTGCCTGCGAGCTTCGTCGATGCGAGCCCCGATGGCACCGACGTGTTCTTCGCCACGGCCGCCCGTCTCGTCGGCCAGGACGTCGACGCGAGCATCGACATCTACGATGCCCGTCGCGGTGGGGGCCTTGCCAGCCAGGATGCGCCGAAGAAGCCCAGCCCATGTGTGGGCGATGCGTGCCAGCCCCAGGCCCTGGAGCCCTCGCCGGCACCAGCGCTGGGCTCTACAACGGTGTCCGGCGCCGGCGACTCCCCGCTCTCGCGAACGGCGGCTGGGAAGCCGAAGGCGTTGACGTTGCGGGCGATCTCCACGAGCGCCCGTCGTGTGCTTGCCAGGACCGGCCGTCTCCAGCTGTCGATCTCCGGCACGCGAGGACTCAAGGCATCGGCCAAGGCCACGGCGCGACTGGGTGGTGTCACGACGTCGGTGGCCACCGCCTCGGGGCGCGTCCCGACGTCGCAGACCCTCCATCTGACCTTGCGGCTCTCGAGCCGTGCCCGGCAGGCGCTGGCCACGCATCGCCGGCTCACCGTGACCATCGTGGTCTCCGCCGCCGGCGCGCACAGCCGCCGCGCGGCGCTCACACTGACCAGGAAGGGGCGCTGACGTGATGAAGCGTGTTCTCGCGGCCATCTCATGGATCCCGGCGGTGGCGTTGCTTGCCGCCGCGGCGCCGGCGCAGGCGGACTTCGCCATCACCTCGTTCGGCGGTAGCGCCACCGACAGCTCCGGACATCCGGTGACCCAGGCCGGCTCGCATCCCGACGTCACGACCGACGTGCAGTTCTCCACGAAGATGGATCCGTCTGGCAATGCGAAGGTCGACGGCAGCCTCAAGGACATCTCGATCGACCTCCCCGCGGGGCTGATCGCAGATCCGTCCGCCGTGTCGCGCTGCACCAGCCCGGACCTTCGAGGGACCGGCCCCACCGGTGTCGACAGCTGTCCGGCCGACAGCCAAGTGGGTGTCGCCGTGGTGACCGTGTTCATCGGCGGTGACTCGCCGATCCTAGCGTCCGTCCCGCTCTACAACATGGTCCCTCCCAAAGGCGTGCCCGGCCAGTTCGCGTTCAACCTGCTCTCGGTCCTGGTGTACTTCAACGCGCGCGTGACGCCGAGTGGCGGCTATGTGCTCTCGACCGACGTGCGCGACGCGTCGCAGACGCTCGCGCTCGCCGGCACCAAGGTGACGTTGTGGGGCGTCCCCGGCGACCCTCGCCACGACCCGGACCGGCCCAGAGGCGTCGGCAACCGTTTGCTGCGGCCACTCATCACCCTGCCGACCCGTTGCTCTTCCGTTCCGTTGCGCACAGACGCCCGGGCCAACAGCTGGGAGCATCCTGACGTCTTCTCCAGCGCGAGCTTCGATCACGACTTCGACGGCAACCCGTTGACCGTGGACGGTTGCGCGCGGCTGCCGTTCGACCCGTCGATCGCGATCGCGCCGACGCATGCGGACGCCGGTGCCCCGACCGGGCTCTCGGCCGATGTCACGATGCCGCCGAGCATCGATCCGGGGGGATTGGCGCAGGCTCATCTCAAGCGGGCGACCGTCGAGCTCCCCGAAGGCCTGGCGATCTCGCCGTCGTCGGCGAATGGCCTGGCGGCGTGCAGCGACGATCAGGTCGACGTCCATGGCGACGGCGCCGTGGCGTGCTCAGATGCATCGAAGATCGGAACGGTGAGCATCGACACGCCGTTGCTGGCAGACCCGCTGCTCGGCAGCGTGTATGTCGGAACGCAGCGATCCGACGATCCCGCTTCGGGTGAGATGTTCCGCATCTTCGTTGTGGCCGACGACCCCGAGCGCGGTGTCCGGATCAAGCTCCCGGGCGCCATCCGTGCGGACGCGGGCACGGGGCAGCTGACGGCCGTGTTCGATGACAACCCGCAGCTGCCGTTCACCAAGCTGCACCTCGAGTTTAAGGACGGCCCTCGCGCCCCCTTGACCAACGCAACGACCTGCGGGACCAAGACGGCCAGCGCGGCGTTCGCCGCATGGTCAGGGCGATCGGCGACAGCGCAGAGCTCGTTCCCCGTCGCCGGGTGCGCGGGCGCGTCGTTCTCCCCGAAGGTGAACGCCGGCGCGATCAACCCGGTGGGCGGGGCCGCCTCGCCGTTTGCCCTGTCGATCGCCAAGCCCGATGGTGACGCGGCGCTGACCGGGTTGTCCATGGTGTTGCCAACCGGTCTGCTCGCGCGGCTGAAGGGCAACATCGGCACGCAGGTCGGAACGGCGACCGCGTTCGCCGGTCCCGGGAGCAGCCCGGTCGCGCTGCCCGGACAGGTCTACCTGGAGGGTGCCTATGGCGACGCGCCGTTCTCGCTGCGGGTCGTCGTTCCGGCCAAGGCCGGTCCGTTCGATCTCGGGACGGTGACGGTGCGACAGAAGATCTACGTCGATCCGGTTACCGCGCAGGTGACGGTGGTCAGCGATCCCGTCCCGACGATCGTCAAGGGCGTGCCGGTCAGGCTGCAGCGGCTGGACGTGAGCGTCGACAAGCCCGGGTTCATGATCAACCCGACGTCGTGCGCTGCCAAGGCACTCTCCGGGACGCTCGGTGCGGTCGATGGCCAGACTGCGCCGATCAACGTCCGGTTCCAGGTCGCCGGCTGCGGTGACCTGGCGCTGAAGCCGGCCTTGGCCCTCTCGCTGTCGGGCAAGGGCCAGACGACCGACGGTGGGCATCCGGCGGTCAGCGCCACCTTGACGCAGCCGGCGGGTCAGGCGAACCCGAAGAAGGTTCGGGTGACGTTGCCGTTGTCGTTGGCGTTGGATCCCGACAACTCGAACTCTGATGCTCTGTGCTCGTTCGTGGAGGGCTCCAAGCCCGATCCGACGTGTCCGGCCTCGAGCGTGGTCGGTCGGGCGACGGCGGTCACGCCGATTCTCGATCAGCCGCTCAGCGGGCCGGTGTACTTCGTCAAGAACGAGCGCAAGGATCCGAAGTCGGGTCGCTCGATCAAGACGACGCCGAAGCTCGTGATCCCGCTGGTCGGTGAGAACGGGGTGAAGCTCACGCTCACCGGGGCCAGCACGGTGGTTGATGATCAGCTGGTCACGACGTTCGACAACGTCCCCGATGCTCCCGTGACCAGCTTCAAGTTGGACATCAACGGTGGCAAGAAGGGCATCCTGGTCGTCTCTGACGCGGACATCTGCAAGTCCACGCAGATCGCCGAGCAGGAGGTCGATGGCCAGAACAACAAGACGGCCGATGTGGACGTCTACATCCAGACGCCGTCCTGCCCGCTGAAGGTGCTGTCCAAGAAGGTCGGCAAGTCCAGCGTGGCGATCAAGGTCGGCGGCCTGGGTGCCGGCAAGGTCACGGTGACCGGGCACGGGATCAAGAAGACGACCAAGACCATCACCAAGTCCACGGTCGCGACGATCACCGCCAAGCGCACCAAGGGCAAGCCCGGCAAGGTCACGGTCTCCTTCGACCCGGCCGGGCCGGCCAAGGCCCGCAAGATCACCCGGTAGGAAGTCTGTGTCGAGAAAAGGGTTGCAGAGACCCTTT
>JBEVLC010000169.1:0-17107 GCA_040509415.1 Baekduia sp.
AGACACCGGTCCAGAGGGCCGGGTCTCATTGCGGGTATTCGCCCGGAGGGCGAAACCCGCGGGCGAGAGCCCTTTACGGTGCCGGCGGCGTGGTGAGGTCGATGTCGACCGAGCCGAACGGAGCGCCGGCCGCGTAGAAGCCGGCGAACACCGAGGCGCCTGCGTCAGCCGGGATCGAGCCCGGGATCTGCGTGTAGGCGTGGCTGGTGCCGTCGGGGCTGTGCACCGTCGTGGCAGCGGCCGGATCGAGCTTGATCAGCACCCCACGCTTGGCCGCGGTGTCGGTGTTGGCCGTCACGAAGATCCCGCGCGACGCGCCCCCGGCGATCTCGATCTCCGGATCGGCCGCGGTGAGCTTGATGCCGTGGCCCTTGTAGTTGAAGGACACGGTGCCGGTGTAGGCGACCCGCGCCGTCTTGCTCACCGGGTCGTACCACCCTTCCTTGAAGGGGAAGTGGAAGTCGTAGACCAGCGGCACGCTGCTGCCGGGCCGGACGGTCGGCGGGCCGGCGGTCGCGCCGCCGGAGGTCGTGGTGCCCTCGCCCGTGTTGATGTACTGGATGAACGAGTCGCGCACGTGCCAGGTGATCCCCGCAGCGCTGACGTCGACCGCGCTAGCGGGACGGGCGAGCGGCGCCGGGCCGCCGAGGTCGGTGGGCGTGCCTCCGCCTGGGTTCGTCGTCCCACCTCCGGGCGTGGTGGCGCCGCCCGGCGTCGTCGTGGTCGGCGTGGTGGTCGTCGGGCCGCCGGGCGTCGTGGTGGTCGTGCCGCGCTTGGCGTCGACGGTCAGCGTCCCGAGCACGCCTGGTGCCAGTCGACGCAGCTTCAACGCGCGGCGCAGCGCCGCGGCGCCCGCGACGGTCAGCCGGACGCTCGCGCCGCGCAGCGCGACGGTGCCCGCCGTGGCATTGAGCTTGCGCTTGGCGCCTTCGACCGTGAACACGATGACGGTGGACTTGCCGATCTTCGCGGTCAGGCGCGAGTCCTTGGCCAGCCGCAGCTGCGGCGCGCTCAGCGTCACCGAGCGCGTCCCGGCGCGCAGGCGCAGCCCGCCGCGGTGGCTCAGCGTGGCGGCCTTGCCCACGGTCGCCGTCGCGACCGGGAACGTGAACTTGGAGCCCTTGGCCTTGGCTGGCGCGACCGCAGAGGTCGTGATGCCCTGGACGCCGAGCGCCGCGGTCTGCAGCGTGAGGACCGACGTCCCGCTGCCCGCGGGTGGTGCGGCGCTTGCTCCAGCGGGCAGCGCAATCGCTCCCACGACGCACGTGCAGAGGACGCTACGACGGATCATGAACAACAACTCCTGGTGGGTTCAACGGGAGGGGCTGAGACGGCGAGACCGCGCCGAGCCAGTCGACGTGCAGGGCGGTGCGGCCATCGCGCTGGACGAGGCCGGCGTCGACGTGCCAGACGTCGGACAGCAGCGAGGCGGTGAGGACGGTCGCGGGGGCGCCGGCGGCGACCGTCTTGCCACCCGAAACGACGACGACCTCGTCGGCGACGGCGGCGGCAAGGGCAAGGTCGTGGACGACAAGCACGACCGCGAGGCCATCGTCGGCCAGGCCGCGCAGCAGCCGCGCGATCACCGACGTAGCGCCGAGGTCGAGGCTGGAGGTCGGCTCGTCGGCCAGCAGCGCCGGCGCGTCCTGCGCAAGCGCGACAGCGACCTGCACCCGCTGCAGCTCGCCACCCGACAGCGTGGTGAGCTTGCGATCGGCAAACGCGCTCACGCCGGCGCGCGCCATCGCGCGGTCGACGGCGTCGCGGTCGCCGCGCGTCGGACGCTGCAGCGGCCCGAGGTGCGGCGCGCGCCCGATCGCCACGGCCTCGTGGACGCGCACGCCGTCCGGGACCCGCGCGCGCTGGGGCACGAACGAGCGCAGCCGGGCCAGCTTGCGCCCGCGCAGCCGCGTCGCGTCCTCCCCGTTCCAGCACACGCTGCCGGACTCCAGCCGCTGCAGCCCCGCGGCCGCGCGGATCAGCGTCGACTTGCCCGCGCCGTTGGGCCCGACGACGGCCACGAGCTTCCCCGCGGCGGCATCGAGATCGGCGCCACGCAGGATCTCCGCCCCACCCAGCCGCACGACGGCATCGCGAACGCTCAGCATCCGCGCAGGGCCTCCACACCGCTCAGCCGCACGATCGCCTCGCGGATGCTCGGCATCAGTGCGCGCTCCGCAGCAGCCAGAGGAAGACCGGCACGCCCAAGACCACCATGAACGGTCCGACCGGCAGCTCGATCGGCGCGAGCACCGTCCGTGCCAGCGTGTCGCCGGCCAGCAGCAGCGCGGCGCCGACCAGCGCCGAGGCGCCCATCACGAAGCGATGGCTCGCCGTCCCGCCGGCCAGGCGCACCAAGTGCGGGATGACGAGACCCAAGAACCCCAGCAACCCGACGAGCGCCGCGGCGGCCGAGGCCAGCAGCGCCGCCGCCACCACCGCGGCCAGCCGGATCAGCCGCGGCCGGACGCCGAGCGACTCGGCCACGTCATCGCCCAGTGCCAATCGGTCCAGCGGCCGGGACAGCACCACCGCGACCACGAAGCCGACGGCGAAGTACGGCCAGGCGACGCGCATGCCTGACCAGCCGTCCGACGACAGGCCACCGGCCATCCATAGGACCGCCGACTGCACGCGGTCCGAGTAGGCCACCATCAACGAGGTCGTCGCCGCACCGAAGAGCGCGCTGACCGCGATCCCGGCCAGGATCAGCCGCCCGGTCGCGCCGCCTGACGGCCCCGACCAGGCGATCGTCAGCACCAGGGCGCCGGCCAGCAGGCCGAAGGCCAGCGCGCCCACGGGCAGCAGCGCGATCGCGCCGGGGAAGGCCAGCAGCACGAGGATCGCACCGAAGCCCGCGCCGCCGGTCACGCCGACGATGTCCGGTGAGGCCAGCGGATTGCCCAGCGCGCCCTGCAGCAGCACCCCGGCGACCCCAAGCGCCGCACCGACGACGATCGCCTCGACGGTCCGCGGAACCCGCAGCGCCAGCACGATCTCCTTCAGCGGCCCCGCATCGGCACGGCCGGTGAGGGCGTCGAGGACGTCTTGCAGCGGCACGTGCACGGCCCCGAGCGTCAGCGATGCGGCGGCCGCCGCCAGCGCGATCAGCGCGGCGAGGACGACGACGGAGGTCTGACGCAGGGCCAAGGAAGTCAGTTCCCGAGGAACTTGGTCCGCACGTCGCGAATCGTCGCGCCCGGATCGGTGTAGGCCTGCAGCAGCGAGTTGCCGGTGGCGACGAAGACCTTGTGGCGCTTGGCCGCCTTCGTCGCCCGCCAGCCGGCCTTGTTGGACAGGTACTTGGCGAGCTTCGGGATGTCGGCCGAGGCGCCGTGCGGGACGGCGATGATGACGTCCGGGTTGCGGGCCACGACGGCCTCGTCGGAGATCCGCGCGTAGCCGCCGCTGGCCGTCAGGCCGCCGGTCAGCAGCCGGCCGCCGGCCTGGCGCACGACATCGCCGCCCCAGCTATTGGCGAGCATCGCGTAGCTCGTGCGCCCGACACCCATGATCAGCAGGACCGACGGGTGCTTGCGGATGCCGCGCCGCGCGCCAGCAACCTCGGCGGCCTGACGTGCCGCCAGCCGCTCGGCGGCCGCGCGCTTGCCCACCAGGGCGCCGATGCGGCGCGTCTGGGTGAGCACGTCTGCGACGTTGCGCGGGTCGCTGTAGGCGACCGTCATCCCGAGCCGCTTGATCGCCGCTTCGCCCTTGCGCCAGATCGGCGCCGAGAGCACGAGCTGGGGATTGCGCACCGCGAGCTGCTCGGCGTTGGGGCCGTTGGGGTGCGACAGCGCGAGCGTCGGCACGCCCTTCAGCCGTGGGTCGATGCGGTCGCGCCCGCCGAGCGTCTCGCCGATCGCGACCGGCCGGACGCCGATCGCGGCGAGCGTGTTGGCGGTGAACGGCGTGAGCGCCGCGATGCGCTTGGGCGCCGCTTGCGCCGGGATGGCGAGCGCGAGCAGGGAGAGGGCGGCGAGGGCCGCGGCAAGAAGGGAGCGTCGGGGAGAGGGCATCATGCGAGTCCTGTTAGGGCTTCCTAAGCCCAAGTGGCCACGTCGGGTATGTTTCGGTCACCCTAACACTCCTTAGGGTGACCTAACCGCCTCGTCTGCGCCTGGATGAGGTCAGCACCGGAAAGGACCTCCCCTTGTCTCCCACCACACGCCTGCGCCGCTCAGCGCGCCTGATCGCCGCCATCGCCGTGGCCGCCGCGGTGGCTCCCGCCGCCGCATCCGCGACGACGGTCGCCAGCGGCCACCTCGACTGGACGCAGACCGCCGTCTACAACAGCGGCACGCCACAGCGCACCTGGCTGGGCTACGTGACCGGCGACCCCATGGTCGGCCTGGCCGGCGGCTCCGCTACGCCGACCGCGCCCGCCACCGGCCCGACCGTCGACACGACGAGCGCCCGCGGCGTCTCAGAGACCTACACCACCGTCTTCCCGTCCAAGACGGGCACCTACGACGCCACCACCGGCACCGGCGAGATCAAGCTCGACGGCGGCTTGACCTACACGTCGCCCGTCCACATGTTCACGATCGACGTCAATCAGCCGGTGATCGTCCTCGACGGCAACAGCGGGCAGATCTTTGCCTCCGGCAAGGGCGGCGGCGACACGCCGACCTATGACGACACCAAGCCGCTCTTCGACCTCGACCTGAGCGACGCCACCGTCACGCTCAAGGCCGACGGCTCGCGGGTCATCAGCGACATCGTGCCGTCGATCGCCACGGCGAACTGGGCGTTCCCGTCCAACTACCCGGCCGGCGCCGGCCCCGACCGCGACCCGAACACGTTCGGCTCCTTCGACCTGACGCTGCGCCTCGCCGCAGGCGACGCAGGCCCCGCCGGCCCTGCCGGTCCCACGGGCCCTGCCGGCACGACCGGTCCTGCCGGGCCCGCGGGTCCTGCCGGCCCGGTGGCCACGATCCGCTCCGTCAAGGCGATCCTGGCCAAGGCCCCGTTCAAGGGCAAGGCCACCCGCAAGGTGTCCGTCCTCAACAGCAAGGGCAAGACCATCGCGACCGGCACCGTCAAGGGCCGCGTCCTGAAGGTCACCCTCGCCAAGGACATCAAGTCGCTCTCGGGCACCGTCAAGTTGAAGGTGACCACCTCCCAGTCCACCGCGACCATCAGGATCCCCTCGTGACCGACATCACCTCCTATGCGACCGGTGACCACCAGGTCACCGGTGACGGACCACCTCCGCCGCCACCGCCGCTGACCCCGGTCCCCCCGACCCGTCGCCGCACGGCGGGCGAGGAGGCACGGACGCTCGTCGCCCAGACCAACGTCGCCACGCTGGCCACGCTGTCTGACGACGGCATGCCGTGGGCCTCGCTGGTCAGCTACGCAGCGCTGGACGACGGCTCCCCCGTGCTGTTCGTCTCGACGCTCGCCGAGCACGGGCGCAACCTCGATCGCGATCCCCGGGCCAGCCTCGTGGTCGCCGCGGCCGAGCGTCGCAAGGACCCGCTCGCCGCGGGCCGCGTCACCCTGGCCGGCCGCGTCACCCGCCCCTCGGGTGAGACCGAGCGCGTCGCCCGCGCGGCCTACCTGGCCAGCGTCCCGACCGCCGCGATGTACGCCGAGTTCGGTGACTTCTCGCTCTACGTCCTCGGCGTGGAGCGCGTGCGCTGGGTCGGCGGCTACGGCCGCATGGACTCCGCCGACGCCGAGGCCTACGCCAACGCCGAAGCCGACCCCGTCGGTGAGGCGCGCGCCGCGATCACGCACCTCAACGACGACCACGCCGACGCGCTGCTGATCATGGCCCAGGCGCTGGGCGGCTACCCGGACGCCGAGACCGCG
Organism: Baekduia sp.; assembly: GCA_040509415.1. GTDB lineage: Bacteria > Actinomycetota > Thermoleophilia > Solirubrobacterales > Solirubrobacteraceae > Baekduia. The sequence goes on from JBEVLC010000169.1 coordinate 5,821, forward strand.
CGCTGCACGGCCGCCGACCGCTACGGCCTCGACCTCATGGTCGGCACGCCGCGCGGCAGCGCCCCAGCCCGCGTCGGCTTCGCCGAGCCGGTCACCGACCCCGCCGGCTTGCGCGGCGCAACCGTCGAGCTGACGCGCCGCGCGCGCGCCACGGCTCCTACCGAGTAGGCACGCGCTCAGGAGTGGGCCTGTTTGGCGCGAGCCGCTCGCGCCCGACAGGCCCACCCTCCCGGGCTCAGCCTGCGTACAGCCCTGCGATCGCCTCGTCGTACTTCTCGGCGATCGGCTTGCGCTTGAGCTTCATCGTCGGCGTCAGCTCGTCGCCGCCGGGGAGCCAGTCGCCCTCGACGATCACGAACTTCTTGATCTGCTCGACGCGCGCCAGCGTGGTGTTGGCCTCGTCGACGCCCTTCTGGACGACCGTGCGGATCGCATCCTCACGGGCCAGCTCCTCCAGCGACTTGCCCTCCAGCCCGTTCTGCGCCGCCCACGCCGGGGCGAAGTCGGCGTCGAGCACGATCAGCGCCGTGTTGTAGGGCTTGGCGTCGCCGATGCAGACCGCGTTGCCGATCAGCGGCGAGGAGCTCTTGAGCGTCGCCTCGATGTTGGCCGGCGACATGTTCTTGCCGGCCGCGTTGATGATGATCTCCTTCTTGCGGTCGACGATCTTGACGTAGCCGTCGTCATCGATCTGCGCGATGTCACCGGTGTGCAGCCAACCGTCGCTGTCGATCGTCTCAGCGGTCTTGTCGGGCAATCCGCGGTAGCCGCGCATCACGAGCTCGCCACGGATCAGCAGCTCACCATCCTGCGCAAGCTTGAGCTCGACGCCGGGCGCCGCCGGACCGACGGTGCCGATCTTGACGCGTGCGGGCGGGTTGACCGAGCCACCGCCGCAGGTCTCGCTCATCCCCCAGAGCTCGGCGAGCGGCAGGCCGATGGCGTGGAAGAACTCCAGCACCGGCACGGGCGTCGGGGCAGCACCGACGTTGATCGCCGCGACCTGGTCGAGGCCGAGCATCGAGCGCAGCCCGGCGAACATCTCGGTATCCGCTTGGGCGACGGCAGCCGCCAGCTCCTCCGGGACGGGCTCGCCGGCTTGCTCCAGGGCGACCTTCTTGTGCGCGGCGGCCAGCGCCGCTTGGGCCTTCTCGCGCTGATCTTCGGGCTGGCCGGCGATCATCGCCTCCAGGCCGGCCTTCAGCTTCTCCCAGATCCGCGGGACCGCGAAGAACCAGTGCGGCCGGACCTCGGGCAGGAAGCCGACGATCTCACGCGGGTTGGGACAGCAGGTGATCTGGAAGCCGAAGACGATCGGCAGGTAGTGATGGGCGGCCCGCTCGGCGATGTGGGCGTTGGGCAGCCAGGAGATGACGCGGGCGCCCTCGGGGAACTGGACGATCTCCTCGATGCCGCTGACCGCCGCGAGCAGGTTGCGGTGCTCGAGCTCGACGCCCTTGGGCGGCCCGGTCGTGCCCGACGTGTAGATCAACGTCAGGATGTCGCTGGGGCTCAGCGCCGCGATCGACGCCTCGACGTCGAAGTCGCCGCCGTCCGGGACGTCGGCCAGCGCGATCGTGCCGTCGGCGGCCTCGCCGTCGACGACGATGACGTGCTCGAGGTCGGGCAGCGACTTGCGCGCTTCCAGCACGTTGGCCAAGAACTGCTGCTCGGTGACGATGATCCTCGCGCCGGCGTCCGAGACCACGTACTCGATCTGGTTCGGCGCATAGGTCATATAGATCGAGAAGGGCGTCGCCCCGACCATCATCGCCGCGAGGTCGGCCTGGTGGAACTCGGGCCGGTTGCCCAGCATCAAGGCGATGGTGTCGCCTTTGCGCAGCCCTAGCGCGTGCAGGCCGCCGGCGAGGCGATCGACGCGCTCACGCAGCTCGGTCCAGGTCCAAGCGACCTCGTCGCCCTTGGTCCTGATGGCGATCTCGCTGGCGCGCTGGGCCGCGGTGATGCGAAACGCCTCGGCGATCGTCGCGGCGTCGACCCCGCGCTTTGGTGCGGTGCTGCTCTCCACTTCCGACTCCTCAAGTCGACCTACTTCACCCCGAAGCCTCCGTCCTGCAGCCGACCGATGTCATTGGTCAGCCCCACGGCGAACAGCATCAGGACCAATACGAACCCTACGTAGCTGGCCTGCTCCATGATGCGGAACGGGATCGGGCGCCCGCGCAGCTTCTCGGCCAGCGCCCAGAAGATATGCCCCCCGTCCAACGGAAGGAAGGGGAAGAGGTTGACAATTGCCAGGGACAGGGAGATCAGCGCGAGGATCGTCAGCGAGCGCTCGACGTCGTCGGCGACGATGGATTGGCGCGTCGTCTCGTACGAGCCGACGACGCCCGACAGGTTCTTGCGGGCCGACTCGTCGTAGAAGAGCTTGGTGACGGTGTCGACCGTGGCCTTCGTGACGTTCCACATGCCGGTCACCGAGCGGCTCGCCGACTCGCCCAGCGGGACGCGCTGGTAGTCGCCGCCGAACGAGAAGCCGATCAGCATCCGCTCGTTGTCTTTGCTGTAGCGCGGGCGGATCTTGAGCTGCTGCGTGCGGCCGTCACGGACGACCGTGACCGTCGCCGGGGTGGCGGCGACGCAACCCTCGACCTTGGCGTTGCCCGCGCAGGTGTGCTTGCCGATGCTCTTGCGCAGGACCTCGGGCCCGCCCTTGACGCCGTCGACGGCGACAAGCCGATCGCCCGGCTGCAGGACGCCGACAGCGGCGGACTTCGGCGCGACCTCGCCGACCGTGTTGTTGACGACCTGGTCGCCCTTGGCCGCGAACAGCACGAACAGGATCACGAACGCGACGAGCACGTTCATCGCCGGGCCGGCGCCGATGACCACGAGGCGCTTCCAGACCGGCTGCCGGTAATAGGCGCGGTGGGCGTGCTCCGGCGGGATCTCCTCCGCCGGGTTCATCCCCGTGATCTTCACGTAGCCGCCGAGCGGGACCGCGCCGATGCCGTACTCGGTCTCCCCGCGCTTGACGGTCCACAGCAGTGGCGGGAAGAACAGCGCGAAGCGCTCCACGCGCATCCCAACGGCCTTGGCCGCGGCGAAGTGACCGAGCTCGTGCAGGATGATCAGGACGGCGAAGCCGACGAAGGCGAGGATCCAGCTCACGCGCGCGCTCCGATCTGCTCGGTCGCCAGCTCGCGTGCGGCGCGGTCAGCCTCGAAGAGCGACTCGAAGGCGCGAACCGGGCCGCCGGGCATCGCCTGCAGCGTCGCGTCGATGACCTCGGCGATGCCCGTGAAGGCGAGCCGCTCGTTGAGGAAGGCGTGCACGGCGACCTCGTTGGCGGCGTTGAGGATGCAGGGCGCGGTGCCGCCGGCACGCGCGGCCTGCAGGCACAGATCCAGGCACGGGAAGGCGCCGCGATCGACCTCCTCGAAGGTCAGCGAGCCCAACTCGGCGAGGTTCAGCCGCTTGGTCGGGAGCTTGACGATGTCGGGATGGTGCAAGGCGTAGGCGATGGCGATCCGCATATCGGGCAGGCCAAGGTGCGCGAGCTGCGCGCCGTCTGCCGTCTCCACGAGCGCGTGGACGATCGACTGCGGGTGCACGACGACCTCGATGCGGTCATACGGCACGCCGAAGAGGTGGTGGGCCTCCATGACCTCGAGGCCCTTGTTCATCAACGTGGCCGAGTCGATGGTGATCTTGCCGCCCATCGCCCACGTCGGGTGGTTCAGCGCCTCGGCGACCGTGACCTCGGCCAGCTCCGCATGGCTGCGCCCGCGGAACGGTCCGCCTGAGGCGGTGATCGTCATCCGCTCCAGCGCGCCGGTCGGCACGCCGTGCAGGAGGTGGTGCAGCGCGGCGTGCTCGGAGTCGACCGGCAGCAGCTGCGCGCCCGTGGCCTCGGCCAGCTGCGTGACCAGCTCACCGCCGACCACCAGCGACTCCTTGTTGGCCAGCGCGAGGTCGATCCCCTGGCCCAGCGCCGCGACCGTCGGGCCCAGGCCCGCCGAGCCGACCAGCGCGTTGAGCACGAGGTCGGCGCCGGACTCCAGGACGAGCTGGACGAGCCCCTCGGCGCCCGTCAGCACCTCACCGTCGGTCCATGCTTCGGCGGCACGGGCAGCCGCATCGGGATCGGCGAGCGCGATCCGGCGCACGCCGTGACGGGTGGCCTGTTCGACGAGGGGCTCCCAGGAGCGCGCGGCGCTCAGTCCGACGATCTCCAGATCATCGGTGCGAGAGACCACGTCGAGCGCCTGGGTGCCGATCGACCCGGTGGAGCCGAGCACGAGAAGACGGCGGGGCATGTGCCCCGAAGGGTAGCCGCGTGGACCTCAAGGCCGGCTCAAGAGCGCTGAACCCCGCCCGCCCCGCTAGAGCTTCGCCGCCGCCCGCCGGTTGACCGCCGGGATAACCCGCTCGCCGTAGCTGCGCAGCGTGCCGTCCTTGTCGTCGTGCTGGAGGTAGAGCGCGAACTGGTCAACGCCGAGGTCGGCGAGCTCGCCGAGGCGCGCGATCTGCGTCTCGGGCGGGCCGATCAGGCAGAAGCGGTCGATGACCGTGTCGGGCACGAAGGCGGTGTGGATGTTGTCGGCGCGGCCGTGCTGGTTGTAGTCATAGCCCTCGCGCTCGGCGATGTAGTCGGTCAGCGCCGTGGGCACCGCGGCGCCGCCACCGCCGTAGCGGGCGACGATGTCGGCGACGTGGTTGCCGACCATGCCGCCGAACCAACGGCACTGGTCGCGGCCGTGGGCCAAGCCTGCCTCGCTGCCGTCGGTGACGTAGGCGGGCGCGGCGACGCAGATCGTGATGCTGTCGGGGTCGCGGCCGGCCTGCTCAGCGGCAGCGCGCACGGCGGCGATCGACCACGCCGTGATGTCGGGATCGGCGAGCTGGAGGATGAAGCCGTCGCCGAGCTCGCCGGCCAAGGCCAGCATCTTGGGGCCGTAGGCGGCGACCCAGATCGGCAGGCGGCTGCCGGGGTTCCACGGCAGCCGCAGCGTGGTGCCCTTGTAGTCCACGGCCTCGCCGTTGGCCAGCCCGCGGATGACGTCGATCGACGCGCGCATGTCGGCGACCGACACCGGCGTGCCGTTGATGACGCGCACCGCGCTGTCGCCACGCCCGATCCCGCAGATCGTGCGATTGCCGTACATCTCGTTGAGCGTGGCGAACAGCGACGCGGTGACCGTCCAATCACGCGTCGCCGGGTTGGTGACCATTGGGCCGACGATCAGCTTGTGGGTCTCGTTGAGGATCCTGCTGTAGATGACGTAGGGCTCCTCCCACAGCAGGTGGGAGTCGAACGTCCACGCGTGCGAGAAGCCATAGCTCTCGGCGCGCTTGCAGAGGTCGATGACCCGTGCCGCGGGTGGATCGTTTTGTAGTACGACGCCGAAGTCCATCAGCTCGCGTCCTCCAGCTCGCCGGCGGCGACCAAGGCGATGGTCTCGCCCACCGTCTGACCATAGGCCGCGATCGCGATGCGGAGTGCCTCGGCAGGCGAGTCCTCGACCTCGGTGTGGGAGATCGGCGGATCGGACTGGGCGAAGATCATCACGGTCGGCACGAGCCGGCCAATTTCGGTCGCGTCGTGCAGCGGGCCGGACGGGATCGGCGGGCCGTCGCCACCACCGGCGTCAGCGACCGCCGCGCGCGCGATGGCAATCAACTTGGGATGAAAGGGCGTCGGCGTCGCGCCGAAGACGCGGCGTGGGGTGACCGTGCAGTCGAACGCCTCCGCTGCCCGTTCGCAGGCGTCGAGGCACTCGGCCAACATGGTGGCCAACACGTCGGCATCGAGGTGGCGGAGGTCGAGCATCAGCTCCGACTCCCCCGCGATCGCCGTGATCACCGCGGGCGATGACGTGATCGCGCCGACGGTCGTCACGCCGCCATGGCGGATGCCGACCTCGCGGATCTCCAGCGCAGCGGTGGCCGCGGCGGCCAGCGTGTCGCGACGCAGGCGCATCGGCGTCGACCCGGCATGGGCCGACTGGCCGCTGAAGGCGACCAGGTAGCGCTCGTCGCCGAAGGTCCCGCTCACCGCGCTAGCCGGCCGGCCGGTGTCGAGCAGGACAGGACCCTGCTCGATGTGGAGCTCCAGATAGGCGCGTGCGCCATCCAAGCGCGCGCTCGCGGCCGCCGCGCCATCGAGGTCCACGCCGACCGAGGCCATCGCGTCCTGAAGCCGCATGCCGTCCGCGTCACGCAGGCCGCGGACGTCGTCGGGGTCAAGCGTGCCGGCGACGGCCGAGGAGCCGACGAGGCTGCGGCCGAAGCGCGCGCCCTCCTCGTCAGCCCAGTCGACCAGCCGCACGGTGACCGCCGGTGGCGCGGCCGCCGCCGCGAGCGCGCGCAGGACCTCCAGCGCGGCCATCAGACCCAGCGCGCCGTCCAGCCAGCCGCCCGACGGCACCGCATCGATGTGCGAGCCGACGATGACGAAGCCCTCGGCGCTGCCGTCCCCGGGCAGCTCGGCCCAGAGGTTTCCGGCCTCGTCGCGATCGACGCCGACCCCCTCGATCTCGGCGAGCTTGCCCAGCAGCCACTCGCGGGCGACGGTCCAATCCGGCGACCACGCCAGCCGCTTGGCGCCCGCGTGCTCGCCCCCGCTCACGACGGCGAGCTCGTGCAAATCGGCCAACACGCGCTCGGCGTCGACCGTCAAGGTCATGCGGTCGCCCCGACCGCCGCGCCTGCGCGTGCCACGAAGCGCCCGTGGCCGGGCGCGGTGACGATCTCGCCACGGTCGTAGACCAGCGTCCCGCGCGAGAGCGTGTGGCGGACCGAGCCGCTCGCGGTCTCCCCCGCGTAGATGTCGTAGTCGACGTTCATGAACGACGTGTGGGTGCCGTAGTCGCGTGGCGCCGACGGGTCGAAGACGGCGATGTCGGCGTCCTTGCCGGGCGCGATCGCGCCCTTGTCCTGGAGGCCGAAGCGCCGCGCGATCGTCGTCGAGGTGCGATCCACCAATTGCGACGGCGTGATCCGCCCGGCGACGACGCCCTCGTCCCACAGCTTGGCCAGACGATGCTGGATCGCCGCCAGCCCGTTGGGCACGAGGCTGAAGTTCTCCAGGCCTCGCGCCTTCTGCTCGTTGGTGAACGGGCAGTGGTCGGTGGAGACCGACTCGAGGATTCCGCGTCGCACGTAGTCCCACAGCGGCTCGTGGTTGGCGGCGTCGCGCAGCGGCGGCGAGCAGATGTAGCGGCAGCCCTCCACGCCCGGCCGGCGCAGGTCGTCGATCGTGTTGACGAGGTACTGCGTGCAGGTCTCGGCGCTGACGTCGACGCCACGCTGCTGGGCGGCTTGGATCTCGGCGGCGGCCGCGGCACAGGTGACGTGGACGACGAACAGCGACGCGCCGGTGTACTCGGCCAGCCGCGCGGCGCGCGAGGTCGCCTCGGCCTCCACGAACTCCGGGCGCGTGAGCGCGTGGTGGATCGCGTCGGTCTGGCCGGCGTGCAGCGCGCGCTTGACGAGCAGGTCGACCACGTCGCCGTTCTCGGCGTGGACCATGGTCAGCGCGTCGAGGTCGCGGGCACGTTCCAACACCGCGGTCATCGCGTCGTCGCGCGTCATCAGCTCGCCCTTGTAGGCCATGAACAGCTTAAAGGAGCTGACGCCCGCGTCGACGATCGCGGCCATGTCGTCGATCGTCGCCTCGTTGGCGTTGGTGATGGCCATGTGGAAGCCGTAGTCGACGTGCGCGGCGCCCTCGGCACGGCCCTGCCACTCCGCCAGCGCGGAGCGCAGCTGATCGGGCTCGCGCTGGATGGCGAAGTCGACCAGACAGGTCACGCCGCCGGCTGCTGCGGCCTGGGTGCCCGTGTCGTAGTCGTCGGAGGACATCATCCCCATGAACGGCATCGACAGGTGCGTGTGGTTGTCGATCAGGCCCGGCAACACGAGGCACCCGGCGACGTCGATCACCGTCGCGCCCGGCGGCGCCTGCACCTCGCCCACCGCGGCGATCTTCTCCCCGACGATCAGGACGTCGGCGTCGTACTCGCCGTCAGCGCTGACGACCCGACCGCCCTGCAGCAGCGTCACGCGATCCTCGGTCATACGCCGAGCATCTCACGCACGCGCCGTTTCGTCACAAAGTCGTTGCGGGGTCTGACCCCAAAACGAAACTGTTACAGCTGTCGCAAATTCGTTTTGGGGTCTGGCCCCTAGGGGCGGGGGGCCATCGCCGCGACGGCGGCGTCGAGCGCCGCACCGTCGGGCAGCGTGACGCGGTCGCACCACGGCACGCGGTCGATCGCGGTCGGCCGCCGGCAGCCGAGGATCCCACCGACCAGCGCGCCGAGCAACGCGGTGCCGCCACCGCCCAGACGCACGGCGGCGCGCATGCCCTCGGTCGGGTCGTCGTGGCGGTGCAACACGGCCATCAGCGCGTCGAGCACCGAGCGGTCGTCGGCCCCGACGCCGTGAAACGGCGGCGGCCAGTCGTCGGCGTGGTCGGCGACAAGGTGGTGCAGCGGCTTGCCCGCCAGCGCCCACGCGGCGAGGTCGGCGACCATCACGGGCGCGAAGCCCAAGTGCAGGACCGCGGTGCGACGGGCGAGCGGGTTGGGCTCGCGCCAGCCGAGCACGAGCGCGTCGGCCAGGCTTCCGCGCACACCGCCACCGGCCGTCGCGGCGAGCACCGCCGCGGTCGCCGCACCGGTCGGCCCGACGCCGTCGAGCAACCTGTCGCGCTTGATCGCGCGCGGCGAGACGCCCGCCCACGGCAGGCCCAGGGCCTCGCCGACCGCGACGCCGAGCAGGCCGCCGCGCAGCGCGTCGGTCAGGTCAGGGCGAGCCACACGTAGAAGCCGACGACCGCGGTGAACAGGATGGCGTCGAGACGATCGAGCGCGCCGCCGTGGGCGCCGAACAGCGTTCCGGTGTCCTTCGTGTTGGCATCACGCTTCAAATAGGACTCGAAGAGATCGCCCAGCGGTGCGGCCAGCGCGATCGCGATGCCCATGATCGCGCCCTTCGTCCCGCCGAACCACTCCTGGCTGAGCCCGGCCCACCAGACCGCCGCCGTGGCGATCACCACGCCGATCGCCAGGCCCTCGACCGTCTTGTTGGGGCTGATGGTCGGAGCGAGCGGGCGGCGGCCGAAGGCCCGGCCGCCGAGGTAGGCGCCCGTGTCGCCGACGAAGGTCCCCAGCAGCACCGCGAAGACCAGCCCGCCGCCATGCGGCAGATCGCGCAGCAGCACCGCGTGCGCCAGCGCCAAGCCGATCCACGCCAGCCCCAGCAGCGTCACCGAGATCGCCGGCGCGCCACCGCCACCCGCCTGGTTGACCGTGATGATGAACACCAGCGGGATGCAGGCCAGGAACGCCAGCAGGATCGTCTCGCGATCGCCCAGCGACGCGGCGACCAGCAGCCCGACGAAGCCGACGAAGCCCGCCAGCCGCGCGGGCCGCGCGCGCTCGAACATCGAGAAGAGCTCGTGCAGGCAGATCAATCCGAGCACGCCGACCCCGACCGCGAAGACCGTCCCGCCCAGGGCGACCATCGTCAGCGCGACGGCCAGTGCCGGGACCGCGACGAGGATCCGCGCGCCGAGATCGGACCCGCCGCCGCTCCGACGGCGGGCACCGCCACCACCACCGGCCGGCCGGCGCCGTGGCTGAGGCATCGCTCAGCGGCCCCCGAAGCGGCGCGTGCGCTCGTCGTACTCGTCCAGCGCCGCCCGGAAGGCATCGCGCGAGAAGTCCGGCCACAGCTCGTCGCGGAAGACCAGCTCGGAGTAGGCCGACTGCCACAGCAGGTAGTTGCTCATCCGCTGCTCGCCGCTGGTGCGGATCACGAGATCAGGATCGTGCATCTCCGGTGCGTAGAGCAACGCCCGGAAGTCCTCTTCGCTGCCGCCCTGAAAGCGCGCGGCGGCATCGACGATCTCGGCCCGCCCGCCGTAGTTGAAGGCCACGAACAGTGTGATGCGATCGTTGGCCGCGGTCTCGGCCTCGGCCCAGTCCATCTGCTCCTGCAGCGCCCCCGCGACGCGATCGCGACGCCCGATGAAGCGCATCCGCACGCCCTCGTCCTTGAGCTCGGGCGTCTCGGACAGGATCCGCTGGGAGAACATGCGCATCAGCGCGGTGACCTCCTCGGCCGGCCGCGCCCAGTTCTCGGTCGAGAACGAGTAGACCGTCAGCTCGCGGATGCCGAACTCGGCGGCATCGCGCAGCCGCGCCTTGACCACATCGGCACCGGCCTTGTGTCCTTCGGCGACGGGCAGGTCGCGCGCTTGAGCCCAGCGCCCGTTGCCATCGGTGATGATGGCGACGTACTTCGCTCCGCCGGAGCCCCCGTCCGCATCGTCGCTCAAACCTCGAGGATCTCTTCCTCTTTGACCTTGAGCAGCGCGTCGAGCTCGGCGATGCGCGCGTCGGTGAGCTTCTGCACTTCCTGCTCGCCGCGGCGCTCGTCGTCGGCGCCGACGTCACCGTCGTCCTTGAGCGCCTTGAGGTCGTGCATGATGTCGCGCCGCACGTTGCGCACCGAGATGCGGCCCTCCTCGGCCAGGCCGCGCACGACCTTGACCAGCTCGCGCCGGCGCTCCTCGTTGAGCTCCGGAATCGAGAGGCGGATGATCTTGCCGTCGTTGCTCGGCGTCAGCCCGACGTCGGACTCCATGATCGCCTTCTCGATGAGCTTGATCGAGGACGCGTCGTAGGGCTGGACGGTGATGAGCCGCGCCTCCGGGACGTTGACCGTCGCCAACTGCTTGACCGGCGTCATCGCGCCGTAGTAGTCGACCATGACGCGATCGAGCACCGAAGGGCTCGCCCGGCCTGTGCGGACCGAGGAGAACGTGTTCTGGGCGGCGTGCACCGCCGCGCTCATCCGCTCGCCGGCCTCGGCCAGCAGCTCGTCGATCAGCTCGCTCATGAAGACTCTCCTGCTTCCGGCTTGACCAGCGTGCCAACGCGCTCGCCGGACACTATCCGCTCGATGTTGTGCTCGTCGTCCATGTTGAAGACGTGGATCGGCAGCCGGTTCTCCATGCAGAGCGTCAGCGCCGTCGCGTCCATCACGCGCAGGCCGCGCTGCAGCGCCTCCATGTGCGTGATCTCGGGGATCAGCATCGCCTCGGGGTCCGAGCGTGGATCGGCGGTGTAGACGCCCTCGACGCCGTTCTTGGCCATCAGGATGGCCTCGGCATGGATCTCGACCGCCCGCAGTGCCGCCGCGGTGTCGGTCGTAAAGAACGGGTTGCCGGTGCCCGCCGCGAAGATCACGACGCGCCCCTTCTCGAGGTGGCGCATCGCGCGGCGGCGGATGTAGGGCTCGGCGACCTCCTCGA
>JBEVLC010000170.1:0-3941 GCA_040509415.1 Baekduia sp.
GCTTGATGAGCTTGGGAATGTCGGCGTTGGGGACCACGAGACGACTGACGTGGTAGCCACGCGAGCGGCCCTCGCCTGGCCGCTGCGCCACCCACTCGCCCGCGGCGATGTCCTGCTCGATGCTCTCGCTGCACCGCCGGCAGATGCGGATGCCGAGCTTGAGGTCGACGTTGTCGCCGAACGTCAGGGGTTGCTTGTGGCGGCACGCTGAGCACGTCACCTCCCACTGGCGGCCGTCGCTCTCGTCGTACTTGGCGCTGATGCCCCAGTCCGGCGAGCTTGGGACGCCGATGCGGCGGATGAGGCCCGGCGAGAGCGGCGAGGACACGCGCATCTCGGCGTCGGGGATGTTGGCGTGATCGAGCGTGTCGTACTCGTCGAAGACGATGACGTCACAGTCGACGGAGTCGAGGCCGGTCTTGGACTCCGATCCGCGGAAGACGACCTTGCCGAGCCCGACGCCGATCATGCCCTTGTTGTTGGGGTCGTCGGGGCGCTGGCGGCCGAGGAGGTAGTTCGACGCGGCGATCATCGGCTTGATGCGCAGCGTCGTGAAGTCCTCCATGTCGCCCTTCTTCGGGAAGACGTAGAGCGCGGTCCGGCCCTTGGTGTCGGCGTGGTAGACCGCCCAGCGCATCGACCACGAGCTGATGCCGATCTGCGTGCACTTCTGGACGACCATCTCCTTGTCGTCCACGCCCTCGCGGTACATCTCCCGCTGGAAGGGGAAGGCGTCGAAGTTCAGCGGCCCGGTCTTGGCCTCGGGCACCTTCATCGCCCAGTCGAAGTAGCCGATGCTCTGGCCGGCCTTCTCGGCCTTCCGGTTGGCGAGCTTCTCGCGCAGCGCCTCGCCCGTGGTGACCTGCCCCGCGCCCTGGCGCGTGCTCGACCCGAACGGCCGGCCGGGCGCGCCCAGCAGCGAGGACGGCACTAGTTGGCTCCGGGCGTGCCCAGCTCGGCCAGCGACGTCGGCGGGCCGCCGAGCGCGGCGAGCATCGCGTCGTAGATCTCCTCGGGCACCTTGAACTTCTCCAGGACGGTGATGACGCGCTCGGCCGTGACCTGGCCGTCGACGTGGACCTTGAGCGTGCCGAGGTCGTTGGGCAGCACGCCGATGGCCTGGAGCAGCTCGGCCATCTCGCGGAAGACGCGCAGCTTGCCGTTCAGCGCCGCGACGCGCACGGGCGAGTCGGTGTCGCTCGCCTGGACCGTGGCCTCCAGATCCTCGAGCGTGGCCTGGTAGCCGTACAAGAGCTCGTCGACGATCTCGATGGGATCGTGGTCGCGCAGCGTCGGGTTGACGGCGCGCCACTGGTCCCAGATCTGCTGGCAGCGGCGCTTGGTGAGCTTGTGCTCCTTGGCGATCTCCGACCAAGGCGTGCGCCGGATCTTCGCCGCGACGATCTTCATGTTGCGCTCGTACTGCTGGAGCGCGCCCATCGGCGTGCCCTCGGCCTCCAGCGGCGCTTCGAGGATCTCGACCTCGGGCTCGTCGGCGGGCTCGACGTCGGCGGGCTTCTTCTTGGCGGCCGGCATCGCCCCATCGTAGACCCGCCGGATCGCGAATCCGGATCGGGCCTACAGGGGGTCCTCGAAGTCGAGCCACGCGACCGCCGGCAGCAGCTCGTACTCGCCGCAGCCGTAGCGGACCAGCGCGTTGACCGTCCAGCGCACGTGGCCGGAGACGTGCGGCCCCCACTCCACGATGCCGCGGCCGCGCTGCCACAGCGCGACCATCTCGCCGTCGTAGTCGGTGAACCGCACAGCGTCGCCATCGCCGTCGAGGCGCAGCGTGACGTGGGCGTGCGTCGTCTTGCTCGTGACCGTCAGCGTGCGCTCGCCGCGGTGCGTGAGGAGATCGTTGCCGCCGGGGTTCGTGGTGTGGAGGGTCGCCTCCATGTCCACGTTGTTCCCCGGATCGGCCCGAAAACCTCCCCTATTTGCAGGCTAGTCGCCGGAGTCGCGCTTTGCCAACGTCGCCGCCACGCGCGCCTTCGCCAGCCAGCTCCGAGCGACGTTGCGCGTCAGCAGACCCTTGGGCAACGGGATGCCGGTCTCGGCGTGCAGCCGCATCATCTCGTCCTGCTGCTTCTTGCTCGCGCCCGACGAGCCCCAGTGCGACGGCGGCTTGCGGACCTCATCGTCGGCCCCGCCGTCGCGCGCCATGTCGTCGCGCTTGCGGGCGTCGTGGTTCAGGCGGTTGCTCATGCCGGAGCCTTCCACGCCTGGCACTCGACGCCGACCCGCAGGAGGAACTCGGTCAGCGCCTCGGCGTCGACCTCGCCGCAGCGGTCGAACTTGCCCTGAAGGTAGCCGGGGTCGATGTGTCCGGCGAGGTCGAACCAGTAGGAGCCAAACTCCTCCCGCACGACGAGCACCCACTGCGTGGTCTCCGCCGACCCGCTGATGCCTGCCGGACGCGCGGCGTCCGCCCCAAGCGTCATCAGGCCGCCCTTGTGCACGAGCGTGAGGTTCATCCGCGTGCCGTTGGCCGCGAAGGCGACGAAGACCGTCCCCCACTTGCGCAGCATGTGCGCCACCGTGCGGCAGTCGCGCTCGTAGTCGCCCTTCTCCGGGCCAATCTGGCCGTACTCGTCCATGTCCTGCTCCTTGGTCGGGATTTGCGAGCAGACTAACAACGTGGACAACGAAACGCTACTGCGGCACCGCGCGCTTGGCGACGACCCCGCAGAACACGCACCGTGCCCGGCTCCGGCGCACGTAGCCACCACAGCCATTGCAGCGACGCATCGCATCACCCGCAAAGACGTAGGCGTCCCCGCCCTCCCTCGCGTAGGAGTCGAAGCGATAGAGGTGACGCACCGTCGTTTTGCCCGGCGCGCTGAAGGCGATCGCGCGCGTCTCGCCGTTGCGCACGCCGCCCTCGGCACAGTAGATGAAGGCGGGGCGCGCGCCGGGCGCAATCGTGGCCCCGTCGAGTGGACCACCGATCAAGACAGGTCGCTTGGGCTCCGGCACTGACCGGATGCTAGACCCCGAATCGGCCCTCAGAGGATGATCGCGCAGAGCCACGCCACGAAGCACGCGCAGACGCCCACGATGGCGTTGAGCACGAGCGCCAAGCCGGGATTCAGACCGCCAATCCAGGGAGCCGCGACGAGCACGACGACGGTCGCGACGAAGCACAGGACCGCGACGATCCAAGCGACGCGGGTCTTCACTTCTGCGACTTCCGCGAGGTGATGACCGTCTCCTCGGTCGTCCACTCATCAGCCTTCCACGACCGTGACAAAAACGCGCCGAACTCCCCGTTGCGCTCCGCGGCCGGCAGCGCCTTGACCGCCTGGTCGGCAGCGTCGAGTGCCGTCTTGTCGCGCACGTCGAAGTCGATGACCGTCAGGGTGTCGCCCGGCTGAAGGTGCTCGCCGGCCTTGTGGCCCTCGGCGCGCGTGACGCGCACGACGTCGTAGACCGGGTGCTGGACGGGCTTGGGCGTGGGCTTCGTCTTCGGATCGTTGGCAGCCATCGGTGGCCTCCTCCTTGGTCGGTGAAGGTCAGGACCCTAGACGCCGACGCCGACGGTCAGAAGATCTGCTTGCCCTCGTCCGGCGGCGCTGTTGTGACGTAGCGATCGAGCATCGCCTGCGTCGGCCGCTCGACCTCGGCGAGGCGGTAGGGCGTCGTGGCGTCCATGAGGTCGCGCCACGCCACCCACTCATGCCAGCGAAGCACGATGCGCCCGGCGAGCCCGCAGGAGCAGTTGCCGGTGTTCGAGGAGCGCTGGAGATCCTTGAAGTCGGCCCAGCGGCCGGACTGGATCTCGACGTGGGCGTGGTCGCCGAGGCGCACCGCGGCGAAGATCATCATCAACCCGACGTAGCCATCAGGCGGGAAGGCGTTGAACGTGAGGCCGCCGCGCTCGCGGTTCTGCTCGGCGATCTCGGCCGAGACGAGGTTGCGGGTCATTCTGACTCCAGAAC
>JBEVLC010000171.1:0-10576 GCA_040509415.1 Baekduia sp.
GACCAATAGCACAACGATCGCGCGCAATTTTGGCGCGTTAGCGCTCACGCAGACGCGCCCCAAGGTGCGCTGTCTACGACCGCAGGCCCGGTCGGTGGCCGGGCCTGCGTGGGGTCGGTTTGCTTGAGGCGCCCCGGCCTTTGACGGTGCGAGGCGTGGCAGGCGTGCCGATCCAGCGCCAGGATCTCATACCAGCGCTGGAGTTGCGCCCACCGCTGAGTAGCACTATGTTTTCGGCCTGCCCGAGCACGGGGCTCGGGTGCAGCAGGCGTCCGCGGCGGCGCCCTTGGTGATACGCCGACGTCATCCCCCGTCGGTCTGTTCGATCCCGAGGGCGCCGCCCGCGCCGGGCGGCGGCGCTAGCCGCCGGGCTGGAGCGTGTAGCGCTTGACGCCGGTGTCGGTGGTGATCTCAAACTGCTGGCCGCGGAACCCGTACGGGCCCTCGACGACGACGATGAACGTCCCGTCGGTGGCGACTTCCAACTCCTTGAGCGCTCCAGGCAAGCCAAGGCGCAGTGTCTTCACCGCCCGATCCACAAGACCGTAGAGCAGCGCCCGGTCGCCGGTGGAGTTGAAGTAGCTCCGCGTCGTGAAGACGGCGTGCTCCACATCGATGTCGTTACACAGGCCTGGAGCATCCTTGCGGAGGCTCGTAAAGCGCCCGTCTTGCTCAGCGCCCAGCGCTTGGCCACGGACCCGGCCGGCCAACAGACACGTGTCGCGACCGTTCTGGCTCGGGTACACGCCAACGCCCCACCGAAGTGTTGGTTTCCTCGGATCGACGGCTACCGCGCTGCCGCGGTACGCATCGCCGGGCGCATGGAGTATGTCACCAGGCGGCTTGGGACCCGAGCCCGCAGATCCGCCGTCATCCGTGAAGACATCCGTGCTGATCGCCACGCCTGCCCCGACGACACCGAAGGCAGTGATTGTGCCGATGACTGGCCCGAGCCAGCGACGGCCAACCGCGCGTCCCGGGAAACGCCGTGTGCCCGACTGCTGTTCTCGGGCCCTACCCGCCGCTTCCTTCTGCTCCCCGGCTTCGCGGAACGTTTCCTCGAGTGCTCCGAATGCCCCGGTCAACCGCGTGGGCGGCTGCTCATCCGGCTTTCGCGCGCGCCCGCTCACGTGAGCATCTCCTCTGACGCCCGCATGCCGCCATACGTCGCGTCAGGCCTATCCAACTCATCCATGATCTCGGCGAGTTTGCGGCGCGCCTTCGACACTCTGATCCGCGCAGCCGCAGCAGTCACGCCGAGGCTCTCGGCGATCGTCTCGTACGGCATCTCTTCGACAATCCGCAAAGTCAGGATCTGCCGGTAGGTCGGCGTCAGCATCTCCATCGCCTTCTGCATCATGCGCCGCGCACCCTCGAAGTCGGCGAGCTCCTCGATGCGCTCGTAGTCCTCCGTACCGAGCACCGGCGGTTCGACACCGACACGCTCGTGGAAGCGTCGCTCGACCCGCCCACGCTCGTACCAGTCGTACAGCCTGCGCCGAGCGACGGTCCACATCAACGCCAGCCCTTGTTCCTCGGCTGTGACGTTCCAGGTCGTGATGTTGGCGAACAGGTCGGCAAAGGTCTCGGCCATCAGGTCAAACGCGATATCCGGATCCAACGTGCGCCGCGCAAAGTACCGCAGAACGGCTGCGTGGTAGGCCACGTAGACCTCGCTGAAGGCGCTCGGGCTCTCCTGCGCCTTGACGAACAAGGACTTCGGTGCGCGGCTTCCGAGCCGTAGCGGCGCACCACGGATTCGACCCGATCTCCTCACGGCACCGAAGCTCCTGAAACCGGGAAGACGGGGTGACCGGGCATCAGGGATACAAACCAGCCGGGCATCAAGACGAAGGCTTCAAACCCTACGCATTGGAGCGAACCTTGCTGTCCCAACCGAAGGGCATGTCCCTCGGGCTTGTCCTGCTCGCGCTGTTCTGCGCTGCGAGCTTTGGCGCCATCGTCACGGTCGCTCGGGCGACCAGCTACCACACGACGTGCGTCGGCCACGGCTTCGTCGAAGGCGGCAGCCAGACCGACGGCAGCTTCTTCTCCCGCATCGAAGCGGGCTGCAGCGCGACCTACCGCAACTGCGAGCTCTGGATCAGCTCGGCCGGTCTCGGCGGCCAACAGCTCTACACCAGCACAGGCACATGCAGCGTGTGGTCCCGTGATTACGGCAACTACAGCGAGTGCCTCGGCAACGCCCGCGTCGAGAACTCGGGCATCTTCAGCTACCACCAGCACAACGCCCCGAACTGGTGCGGATGATGCGAAAGCTCCGAACGGTCGCCATCGTCATCAGCGCGATGACGCTTGCCGTCGTCGGCGGCGTCGCCGGCGCCTCCGCCCTGCTCCCAACGCCGCCCTCGCTCGTCGGCCAGGAGGCCAGTGAACCGGCCGGCACGAGCTTCACCCTGGGCCCGGTGGTCGCCGACCCCAGCAGCGGCAGCCAGGATTGGACGGTTCGCACCTACCCCTCCAAGACGGACTGGACCTGCGCGGAGGTCGGACGGACCGACGGGAAGGCCTTTGGCCGCCTGGGATCGGACGACGAGATCGTCGTCCTCGAGCTGCCTGAGCTGGGCAGCTGCGCCGACCTCGCCAAGGAGAAGTTCGCGCTCTGGGTCAACTACTCCCCGGCCTCTAACGCAGCGCACGAACCGCGCGTGGCGATCTTCGGCGCCGTCTCGTCCGACGTGGTCGGCGTCGCGCTGACGCTCGATGGCTCGCGGAAGGAGTTGCCGGTGACGCGTGGCGCGTTCCTCGACGTCTTGTCCGACCCGTCGCTCGCGGGTGCGGTCGTGACCGTGAGCTTCGCCGACGGCTCGACAGACGACACCACGCTGCGGGCGATCCCACAGCACAACCCGACGCCTCCGACCACCGGATAGGACGCCGCCCACACCGATGGACCACCTCACAGAAGATGCTGCGCGGCTGCTCGACGGGCTCAAGGACTCGCTCCGTCTGCGGATCCTGCTCGCCCTCGAAGCTAAGCCGCGCAGCCCGAAGGAGCTCTCAGTCGATCTGGGTGTGCCGTACGACAGGGTGAACTGGGCCTTGAAGACGCTCGTGAAGGGCGAGCTGGTGCAGATCGAGCGACACGAGCGCGCCGGTCCCCGCCGCTCGGCGGTCTCGAACATCTTCGCGACGCGGCACGTCGGCTGGGCCAAGCTGCTGCCAGTGCTCGACGAGGTCGGCGCAACTCGCAAGCGGGCCAAGAAGACGTCGACGCTGCGGTGATCTGAGAAGTTCACCCGGCCCACTCCAGCTACGCGTGCTGCCACGCCAGCGATCGTCGCCCCAGCGATGAACTTGCACACACTGCTGAGTGTCGCTACGTTTCGACCCATCGCCGGTTCATCCACGACCCACTGCACCAGCCAGCCCTTCGCCTACGTGCTCCTGCTCGACCCACCTGGATACGCGCAACGGGTTACGCCGTTCCAGCGACCTCCTCGAAGGCGTCCCTGACCTTCACCCAACCCTTGTGCCGATTTGCGTAGACGCGACGCATCGTCGAGGCGTGTTCTGCCGCCTGTTCGGTGCGCACGACCACGACGAGATCCGCCCGCAGCAGCTTGTTCACCGCGTTGACGGCGCTGAAGAACGTGACCCCCAGTAGCTCCGCCAACTCCGCGGTGCTCTGCTCCCTCTCCTCCAGCGCAAGCAGGATCCGAAGCCGAACTGGGTAGCCGGCCTCGGCCGCAAGTGCGACAGCGCGTGGCGAGATTTGGGTCACAGACGCGCGACCATATGGCCGCCTATCGCCTGCGTGATCGCACCTCCGGTAGCCTGATCACACTACCGCATTGATTGCCACTCAGCGGTTGAGCTTGAATTCAACGCTGAGTAGCACTAACTTGCCGGATCGCATGACCAGCAAAATGCAGCAACAACGCCGCCGTGAGACGCTGCGCCCTCATCTCGTCCGTGACCGGATCCTGGACGCGATGGCCACGTACGGCAGCCCCATCAGCCCCACCCAACTGCAGCGAGCCTTGCCGGATCAGTCGCTCGGCTCGGTGGCCTACCACATGCGTGTGCTCGCATCGGCCGGGGTGATCGAGCTCGCCGACGAGACAAAGGTGCGCGGCGCCGTCGAGCACCACTACGCGATCGTCGCGGAAGTGGCCGAGGACTTCGTCGATCCCGTCTCCCGCCTCCAGACGCTCTGCGGAGAGCTGATGGAGACGGATCCGGTGAGCGGCCTCCCCCGGGCCATCGAGCCCGACGAGGACACTCAGCGCAGGCTGCTCGACTTCTTGCTCAACGACGTGAAGCCGCGCGTTGCCGAGATCATCGGGACGCGGCAGTCGGACCGACCAATGCGATAGCAGCGACTTGATGGACGGCGTGCTGTGGACATATGTGCAGAAGGCGTACACGTTGGGACGAGACGATGACGCGGAGATCGGAAACGACCCCTTCGGCGATCTGCGTCCGGCGATGCCCGACGACCTCCCCGAACTGCTCGACGCGGCGCCGCTGCGCCCACTGACGGCTACCGGCCCGGCGCTGCGCTGGGCGTGAGCGGCCTTCTTCTCCGACTCCACCACGTCGGCCACGGTCGTCTTGGGCCAGCACGTCACGCATCCCGTCTCCCGCCTCCAGACATCCCCGGGAACTCACGCCTGGCCTGTCGAAATCCAGTGTGCTTCCTCGTAGTCCCAGCGCGACAGCGCGGCGTTGTTGTCAGTTAGCAACGGATCAACGAACTCGATCACACCAGCAATGAGCTCGGTCCAACGCGCCGGGGGCGTGGCGAGGTAGGACATGCGTTGCACCATCGCCGCGTACGGCTGCTGGCGGTCCGGCATGTTGACCAAGGCTTCGGCCAACGGAATGACGGTCTGTCGGCGGTGCTGAGCAACGTCGCGGATGTCCCCAAGGAGATCCGCACCTCCGACGCGATGTCGCCGGCTGCAGACCCAAAGGTCAGCAAAGTCGCGGTCGCGGGTGCTGGTCTCGCGGCGCTGCATGGCGGTGACGATCTTCTCTGCAAGATTGAGCGTCAGCGGGTATGCCGCGAGCCGCACGTCGGGTTGATCGATGACCGACGCGAGGCTGATCGTCGTCGACTTTCCACGGTCGCCGAACGAGAAATCCAGCGCAAACGGGATCCTTGCCCGCCCAAGACCGGCGACCAGCTTGCAGCGCACGCCTTGGTACTCGGCATCTTCTCGCATGACCTCGGTCTTGATGCTGGCCGGGTCGATAACGATCCCGTCGTGCGGGTCCGGCGTCAGCGCACAGATTCCGGCGACTATCTCGCGCACGCTCACGGCATCGTTCGCAACGCCGTGCGTCGATAGATCCGCATCCCTGGTCACGCGACGAATACCGTTGGCAGCCATCAGCATCCCACCCTTGAGGACCATGCGATGGGCGTGTTCCGACGCGGCCAGTCGCCGCAGGAAAGACTCCACCGCGTAGACGACGAGCAGCGCCTGCGTGTTCCCGCCGTGCTCGACGCGCGCCTTGGCCCGCAGGGCCCTAAACGCGTCAGCGGCAGCTGACTCGGTCAACTGAGCAACGCCTCCAACGCTGGCTGCAGGCGAGCGCTGCCCCCGATCTCTCTTGCGAGCTCGGCCAAGCGAGCAGGGTCTGCATCTCGCCGGCTCGTGTATCGACGCAGCGCATGCAAAGCGACGTCGCGGCCCACCCAACGCGCCATCCGCATCGCGTCGACAATCGACCGCTCGGCGGAGTAGATCCAGAACGTCTCATCGACATCGGTGCGAACCAGCTGGCGCTCTAATTCGAACGTGCGGGCGCCAAAGACATGTACCTGGGTCGCCGGCTGATCGATCGCGGGCCGATGGGCACCACGTGCAACAGCTACGTGCACTCGCTCCGGAATCTCATCGGTCAGATCCCAGAAGGCCAACGCCGAGTTCAGGCAGATCGTGCCGCCTGGCACGCGGGCCGACACGGCGGCCAGCCCCGACAGCAGTCCCATCCCGGCGTCGGGCAATTGCACGAGCCCTCGGCCCACCGCGGCGAGATCACCAGCTTCCCGTAGCCGATGCAATGTGGTCCGGCTCACGCCGCTGGCGACGGCCTGCGAGACACGAAACGGCTGCTCGCCAAACCGATCGCGCAAGACGCTGATAACGGGATGAGGACCCGACGACACGGAACAAATCCTACACATGAATGCGGCGGATGTGCATGTTTTGTTCCAACCCGTTAACAGCTCGGGCGGGATCCCGCTCCCTGGGTTGGGCCGCCGCGGGGTTGAGCCCTCAGACGGCAGTCACCGGCGGACGCCCGTGCACGCTATGCCGGAAACCAGCGTTCCCGATACCCTTCGGCCAGACGAGGACGTGTCGGGACCGAGTGATCGCGGCCCTCCGCCTGCAGCCACTTCAGGTAAGCCACACCGTCGGCGGCAAGAGTCCGGGCCTTGCTGTCGTTGAGCGCCTCAACGAAGTCATCTCCGTTGACGACCGTCGCGTTGTATGCGGCGGGAAGCTGAGGAGTCATCTCTGCTGCCTGAGGCTATCGGACACGGTACCCCGATCCGAAGCAACGGCAAGAGAGCCTTCTAGACCGGCCGCCGCAACTCAGATGTAATAAGTACTCACGCTCGCGACGCGAAGACCGACCACCCGGCACTACGTGATCACGGACGTCGACGGCGTGTGCGCTGGGCGTGAGCCGATTCCCGAGCGTCAGGCGACGCTCCGACCGTCGATCCCGAGAATCATCGCCAGTGCCTGCTCGACCTCACGCAGTGTCCCGGGCTTGAGCTGTCCGATCCGACGCAGTAGCCGCGAGCGTGACACCGCTCGCACGCCGCGACAGATCGCAGCGCTTTCGCTGTCGATGCCTTCGCCCAGCGAGATCTTCGGCCGCAGCAACGAAGGCGCCCGCGAACTCGACACCGGTACGACCACGAACAGTTCGTGCTCGATACCCGCTACAAGCTCATCGACGGACATGACGATCGCTGGCCGGTTCTTCCCCGGTTCGCCTCTGCGCGCCGCGCCGAGCGAGACCAGCCAGATCTCACCCGCTGCGGCTCAGACGACGCCATCGCCTGCGGCGGACTCCCACACGCTCTCAGATGTAATACATGCTCACGCCCGCGGCCTTCTTCTCCGACTCCACCACGTCGGCCACGGTCGTCTTGGCCAGCACGTCACGCGCCGCGTTCGCGGCCTCCAGGAAGATCCCCTCCGACCCGCTGCCCAGGGGACCGTCGAGGAGCTCGACGATCTCTAGCACCGTGATCTCTGAGGCCGGCCGGGCGAAGGAGTAGCCGCCCTTGACGCCGCGCTGGGACTTCAGCACGCCCGCGCGCCGCAGGACGGCGAAGAGCTGCTCGAGGAACTGGACTGGGATGCCGCGTTGGCGGGCGAGCTCGCCGATCGGGATGGGTGAGTCGCCGCCTTGGCGGCCGAGCTCGGTCAGCGCCTTGAGCGCGTAGGGCGACTTGGTGGTGATCGAGAGCATCGCCCCATCGACTTTACGGCAGAGACGCGCCGTAGAACGATTTCGGGGGACGAGCGAGGTCCGGCGCGGTGCCGGACATCGATCGTCCCCCGAGGGGTCTTGCAACCGGAGCGGCTCTACAGCCAGCCGCGCTCCGTGGCGATCAACACAGCTTGGGCACGGTCGACCGCGCCAAGCTTGCCGTAGATGTTGTGCAAGTGGGTGCGCACGGTGGAGGTGCTCAGGGAGAGCTCCAGTGCGATCTGCTTGTAGACCTTGCCCTCGGCGAGGCGCTTGAGGACCTCGACCTCGCGACCGCTCAGCGGGCACGGGTCGATCTGACGCGTGCGGCCGGTCGTCGGGTACGGCAGGTCGTACATGACGGAGCGCAGCTCGCTCGGGCCGAGGCCGATCGTGCGGGCGCACTTCAGCAGCTCGGTCGGCGAGACGGCGCCGCCCTGGGAGTAGTGGGCGAGCATGTCGGCCAGGCGCACGAAGGCGGCCTCGCCCTGGGCGTCATCGGCATGGTGGCGCTCGATGACCGACGCAACAGCCTTCGGCAGGCCCCAGCGACGGGCCAAGACGCCGCCGACCAAGGCGTGGTCAACGCCGAGCTCGCGGCGCTCGCGGTGGATGCGCTCCTCCGGCGTGCGGGCGTTGCCGTGCACCTGGCCCGGGTAGCCGGGATAGGCGTGCATCAGCACGAGCTTGCCGATGTCGTGCAGCAGTGCGGTCACCATCAGGCGGTCGCGATGCTCGTAGCCGG
Organism: Baekduia sp.; assembly: GCA_040509415.1. GTDB lineage: Bacteria > Actinomycetota > Thermoleophilia > Solirubrobacterales > Solirubrobacteraceae > Baekduia. The sequence continues at coordinate 8,210 of JBEVLC010000171.1, forward strand.
CCTCGGTGGCCAAGCGATCAGCAGCGCGCTGGGTGGCGACGCCGTGGAGGCGGAAGCGCTCGGGCGCCGCGTCCCACACCGACGAGCGCTCGAAGAAGTCAAATGTGCGGGCGCGCGTCGCCAGGGCCTGGACGGCCTCCGGTGAGAGCAGCTCGACGGCGTGCACGACGGACTCGACCTTGCCGCGGGCCTTGCCCTCGACCTGGTTGCCGAGGCGCAGCACGGAGATCACGAGCGCGACGTCAGACTCGACAGCAGCGACGACCTCGCCGGTCGAGACACGCTCTTGGCGGACGACGCGCAGCAGGCGGTTGCGGGACTCAGCGAGTGCGGGGAACGCCTCGAGCGCCTCGAACGCGGCCGTCAGACGACGGCCGTGGCCTTCGTTGTGACGTCGCTGGACATCGGCGGCCGGCGTGTGCTGGCTCGAAGAGGCGGCTGCTGCTGGGGGCATAGGGTCTCTGGGCTCCATGGGCAAGGGCACGGATGGGGTCCGCGGCCCGTCTACCTCCCGGTTATCGGCAGCCATGGACGGATGATTGAGCACGAGATCGAACACTTGTCCGGGACCTTGCCGCCCGGTGGTATTCGGGCGCGTCGGCGCCGGTCCTGCGCGATCGCGCTAGGAGGTCGCCAGCGCGGCGTCGAGCCGCTGCAGCGACGCGTCGCGGCCGAGCACCGTCAGAGACTCAAAGATGCCCGGGGAGATCGTCGTGCCCGCCAGCGCGACCCGGATCGGCTGGAAGACGTCCTTGGGCTTGCGCTCCGGATCAGCTTCCACCACCTCGCGCAGCGCGAGCTCGATCGGCCCGACCGCGAACGGCTCGACGTGCGCCAGTGCCTCGCGGGCCTGGACGAGGGCATGGCGATGATCGGCGTCGAGCCACTTCTCGCGCGCCTTCTCGTCCTCGACCGGGCCATCGAAGAGGAACCCAGCCAGCGGCCAGAAGTCCGCCAGCGTCCCGATCTTCTCCTGGGAGATCGCGACCGCGTCGCGCAAGCCGGTGCGCCCGGTGAAGGTCTCCAGCGCCGCGGTCAGCTCGTCGACGCTCATCGCGCGCACGTACTGGCCGTTGAGCCACGTGAGCTTCTTGACGTCGAACTGCGCCGGGTTCTTCTGCACGCGCGCGACGTCGAACTGCGCCACGAGCTCCTCGGTCGAGAGGATCGTCTGGTCGTCGGCCGCGCCCCAGCCGAGCAACGCCAGGTAGTTGCGCACGGCGGCGGGCAGGAAGCCGGCCTCACGCAACTCCTGGACCGAAGCGGCGCCGTGGCGCTTGGAGAGCTTCTTGCCGTCGGGGCCGTGCAGCAGCGGGACGTGGGCGTAGAGCGGCACCTCGGCGCCCATCGCCTCGAGGATCCGCATCTGTTTGGGCGTGTTGGAGTAGTGGTCGGCGCCGCGGACGACGTGGGTGATCCCGGCGTCGAGGTCGTCGACGACGACCGCCAGGTGGTAGACGGGCGTGCCGTCGGCGCGGGCGATCACGAGATCGTCCATCAGGCGGTTCTCGAACGGGCTCTCGCCGCGGATCACGTCGCGGACGACGGTGACGCCCTCGTCGGGGATCCGCAGGCGCACGGCGCCCTCCCCCTCGTCCTCGCCCCGGAAGCCGGCGTTGCCGTGCGCCTCCTTGAAGGCCTTGACCTGCTCGGGCCCGGCGGTCGAGCGGTAGGCGTGGCCGCCGGCGATCAGCTGCTCGACGACCTCGGCGTGGCGCTCCTGGCGCTCGGACTGGAAGACGGGGTCGCCGTCCCAGTCGAGGCCAAGCCAGCGCAGCGCCTCGAAGATCTGCTCGACGTTCTCCGGCGTGGAGCGCTCGCGGTCGGTGTCCTCGATCCGCAGCACGAACTCCGCGCCGTGGCCCCTGGCCAGGAGCCAGTTGTACAGTGCCGTCCGCGCTCCACCGATGTGCAATGCGCCGGTGGGCGAAGGAGCGAACCGGACTCTCATGGAATCAGCCACACCTCGATGCTAGTCGGCGGCCACGTATCAACCGCTGGCGGCCTGGTCGCCGCCCACGAGCGGGGCGTCGAGGCCGGCTGCGACGCGATCCAGATCTTCAACCAGTCACCGCGCATGTGGCGGCCGACGAATTGGAAGGACGAGGACATCGCGGAGTTCCGTACCCGGATGAAGAAGGGTCCGATCAAGTCCGCCGTGATCCACGCGGTGTACCTGATCAACCTCGGGTCGGACGACGACGAGGTGCGCGTCAAGTCGCTCGCGTCGCTCAAGCACGCGCTGCGGGTCGGCGACGCGATCGGCGCCGACGGCGTGGTGCTCCACCCCGGCTCGGCCAAGGGCGGGCCCGTCGACGAGGCGATGAAGAAGATCGCCGACGGGATCCAGGAGTGCCTGGCCGAGAC
>JBEVLC010000172.1:0-14426 GCA_040509415.1 Baekduia sp.
ACCGCCCGCAGTGCCGCCGCGGTGTCGGTCGTAAAGAACGGGTTGCCGGTGCCCGCCGCGAAGATCACGACGCGCCCCTTCTCGAGGTGGCGCATCGCGCGGCGGCGGATGTAGGGCTCGGCGACCTCCTCGATCTTGATCGCGCTCTGCACCCGCGTCCGGACGCCCTGGGACTCCAGGGCGTCCTGCAGCGGCAGCGCGTTGAGGACGGTCGCGAGCATGCCCATGTAGTCCGCGGTGGCGCGGTCCATGCCGGCGGCCGCACCCTTCATCCCGCGAGAGATGTTGCCGGCGCCGACGACGATGGCGATCTCGACGCCCTGATCGTGGACGCGCTTGATCGCCGAGGCGACGGCTCGCAGCCGCTCCGGATCGGTGCCGTAGTCGCGGGAGCCCATGAGGGACTCCCCCGACAGCTTCAACAGGATGCGCTTGAAGACGGGATCAGCCACGACGGGGCGATCCTACGGGCCGTCGAGGCGGCATGTCGCCTCCTCGACGGCCAGCGCCGTCATTCACCAACAGCGAAGCGGACGAACCGCTTGACGACGACGTTCTCGCCGGTCTTGGCCGAGAGGTCGCCACGCAGCTGCTCGATCGTCTTGCCGTCGTGCTTGTCGCCGTTGACGTGCTCCTGGGCGAGCAGGACGACCTCGCCATACCACTTCTTCAGCTGGCCCTCGACGATCTTGGGCCGGATGTTCTCCGGCTTGTCGGCGGCCAGCTCCTCGAAGACGCGGATCTCGCGGTCCTTGTCCTCTTGGGGGATCTCGTCCTCGGTGATGTACTTGGTCTGTGGCGAGGCGGCGATGTGCAGCGCGAGGTCCTTGGCGAACTCGATGAAGTCCTCGTTCTTGGCCACGAAGTCGGTGTTGCACTCGACCTGGACCAGCACGCCGACCTTGCCGGTGGCGTGCACGTAGGCCTGAACCGTGCCTTCAGAGGTCTCGCGCCCGGCGAGCTTGCCGAGCTTGTTGCCCATCTTGACCCGGAGCAGCTCCGTGGCCTTGTCGATGTCGCCCTCGGACTCGACGAGGGCGTTCTTGCAGTCCATCATGCCGGCGCCGGTCTTCTCGCGAAGGGCCTTGACGTCGGCAGCGCTGATCGTGGTGCTCACGGTGAGTGCTCCGTTGATGAAGGGGTTGACTAGCTGGCCGCGGGCTCGTCGCCCGCGGGCGCCTCGGCGGCCGGGGTGGCCTCAGGCGCGGGCTCGGCCGGTGCGGCCTCGGGCGTCGCAGCCGGGGCAGCCTCGGCAGCAGGTGCAGCCTCAGCCGGCGCGGCCTCGGCGGGCGCGGCGGCCTCAGCCTCAGCCGGCGCGGCCTGAGCAGCCTGCGCCTGTGCAGCTTCCTCGGCGGCCTTCGCCTCAGCGGCAGCCTGACGGCGCGCGGCCTCTTCGGCCTCGCGGCGGGCGTCGTCCTCGGCCTTGCGGGCCGCGGCGGCCTCCTGCTCGCGCTGGATGCGGGCCTCCTCGGCGGCGCGCCACTGACCGGCGCCCTCGGCGATCGAGTTGCCCAGCGCACGGGTGATGACGTCGCAGCTGCGGATCGCGTCGTCGTTACCCGGGATGACGAAGTCGACGCCGTCGGGGTCGCAGTTGGTGTCGACCAGCCCGATCAGCGGGATGCGCAGGCGCTGGGCCTCGCGGACGCCGATCAGCTCGGTCTTGAGGTCGACGACGAAGATCGCGTCGGGCGTGCGCGTCATGTTCTTGACGCCGCCGAGGTTGGCGCGCAGCTTGGCCAGGTCGGCCTCGGCCGAGAGACGCTCACGCGTCGGCAGCAGGGCCAGCTGACCGTCGGCCTCGTAGCGCTCCAGGTCATGAAGGCGCTTGATGCGCTGGTTGATCGTCTGGAAGTTCGTCAGCAAGCCACCGAGCCAGCGGTGGTTGATGTGCGGCATGCCGCAGGCCTCGGCGACCTCCTTGACGGAGTCGCGCGCCTGCTTCTTGGTGCCGACGAAGAGGACCGTGCCGCCGCGGGCAGACAGGTCTCCGACGAACTCCTGGGCCTGACGCAGCAGACGCTCGGTCTGCAGCAGGTCGATGATGTAGATCCCGCCGCGCTCGCCCCAGATGAAGCGACGCATCTTCGGGTTCCAACGGCGCGTCTGGTGACCGAAGTGAACTCCGGCCTCCAGCAGCTCACGGATGCCAACGTCTGTGGCGGCCATGGAGGTGCTCCCTTATTTGTGTGACGTGCAGAAAAGCCCGCCGGCGAGCGCGGGACCCGAGATCAGATTTCCCGGGCAGGACCGCGTCCGTGTGACCCAGCGGGGTCGGTGGTACTAGGACGGCTCCCAGTCTAGAGAACCGGCGTCCGTGCCGCCTCTAGCGCCGCCGCCAGATCGGCAGGCAGCGGGCTCTGCACCTTGACCGGGACGCCCGTCACCGGATGGGTGAACGCCAGACGCGCGGCGTGCAGGAACTGGCGCTCGAGGCCCAGCAGGCCGGCGTGGCCGTAGTCCGGATCGCCGGCGACGGGGTGGTTGATCGCCTGCAGGTGCACGCGGATCTGATGCGTCCGCCCCGTCTCCAGCGTGACGCGCAGCAGCGTAAACGCCGGCAGCGCCTCGGCGATCTCGAAGTGGGTGCGGGCCTCACGCGGGTTGTCGGTGTCGGTCGACATGCGCGTGCGCACGCGGCGGTCGCGGCCGATCGGCGCGTCGATCGTGCCGGTCCGCGACGGCGGGCGGCCCTCGACCAGCGCGAGGTACTCGCGGGTGATCTCGCGCGCTTGCAGCGCCTCCTTGAGCGCGGCGTGGATCGCGTCGCTCTTGGCCACGACGAGCAGGCCGGACGTATCGCGGTCCAGGCGGTGCACGAGCCCCGCGCGCCAGCCGTCCTCCCCGCCTTCGGCCGTGCCCTCCAGCGCCTGGGCCAGTGTCCCCGTCAGGTGTCCGCGCGCCGGATGCACGACGACGCCGGCGGGCTTGTCGACGACGAGCAGGTCCTCGTCCTCGTAGGGCACGGCGTACGCGACGCTCGCGCCGACGTCGGCCGGCGCCGGTGCATCGTCGGCCTCATCGACCTCGATCATCTGGCCTGCCTGGACGGCGTAGCGCTTGGGCTCGGCGCGCCCGTCGACGCGGACCGCGCCCGCGTCGATCAGTCGCGCCGCGCGTGACCGCGAGCCCAGCGGCTCGGCCAGCAGCGCGTCGAGCCGCCGGCCGGCCTCAGCGGGCTCGACCGTCAGCCGCATGCGCGGGCTCCCCGCCGTCCTGCTGCTCGATGACCCACAGCAGCACGAGCACCCCGAAGGTGATGGAGATGTCCGCGACGTTGAACGCCGGCCATGCGGGGAGCTTGACGAAGTCGGTGACCGCACCGTCGCGGACGCGGTCGATGATGTTGCCGATCGACCCGCCGAGCAGCATGCCCGTCGGCAGCCAGATCAGGGGCTTGTCGATGTGGGTGACGAAGTAGAAGATCAGCGCCGACAGCGCGAGGGCAACCAACACCACCACGATGATCCCGCCGCCCGAGAAGGCACCGAAGGCCACGCCGGTGTTGCGCACGTGCACCAGCGTGACCGCCGGCAGGATCGAGTCCTCCTCCCCAACCTCCATGCCGTTGCGCACCAGCGCCTTGGTCACCTGATCGAGTGCGACGACCAGCGCCAGGACGAGCCCGACGCGTGCCCAGACGGCGGCCCTCACCCCGAGCGAATCAGGCCGACGATGATCGAGCCGACGAGCCACAGCACGATCGTTGCGACCATCGGGCTGAGGTCCAGCGGACCAAACGGCGGGATGAAGCGACGGAAGATCGACAGGTACGGCTCGCTGACGTCGCGCAGGAAGTCGAGCACCGACCGCGACCAGCGCGAGTACGGCAGCCGCCCGCCCACGTTGAAGTACATGGACGAGAAGATGTAGGCGATGATGAGGATCGTGTAGACCAACAACAACGCGGCGACGAAGTCCGCGATCGAATCACGTGCGGTCGCGAGGACGAACATCAGGAGCGCACCCCCAGCACGGCGTCGAGCGCATCCTGGAAGGCCGCGCGAACGCCGGCGCGCTCCAGCGCCGCCAGACCGCGTGCCGTGGACCCACCCGGCGAGGTGACCTCGCGGCGGACCGCGAGCGTGTCGTTGCCGCGGGCGCGCAGCAGCGCGGCCGTTCCGGCGAAGGTCTGAACCACCATCTCGGCGGCCTTGTCGGGCGGCAGCCCGTGACGGACACCCGCGTCGACCTGGGCCTCGGCGAGCAGCGCCACGTAGGCGGGCGCGTTGCTCATCAGGCCCATCGCAACATCGACGAGGCTGTCTGCGACCTCGACCAGCAGGCCGAGCTCGCCAAACAGGGTCGGCACGTCCTGGTCCAGTCGGGCGTCCTGGTGGACGTCATCGGCCGCGCGCACGACGACGCCCTGACGCAGCTCGACGGGCGTGCTGGGCAGGAAGCGGTAGACGGGACGATCGGGGTAGGCGGCCTTGACGTCGGCCAGCGGCACGCCACCGAGGATCGACGCGACGGCCTTTGCGTGCTCGCCGATCTCCGCGGCGACCTCGCCGAGCTGGGCCGGCTTGTGGCAGAGAACGACGAGATCGGCCTGCTGGGCCAGCGCGGTGTTGGACGCGAGCGCCTCGCCGCCGAGCTCCTCGACGAGCGCCTGGGCGCGGCCAGGCAGCACGTCGGTGGCGAGGACCGGACGACCCCAGCCACGCGCCATCCCGCGCGCCATGTTCCCTGCACCGATGAGTCCGACCTGCACGCGCGACACTGTAGTGCGCAGCGCGGTCGCGCCTAGCTCTGGTTGAAGAAGCCCTTCTCGATCAGCTGCGCGCGCTCTTCGGCCGAGATCTCGACGTTGCGCGGCGTGAGCATGAAGACGCGGTCGGCGACGCGCTGCATGCCGCCGTCGAGCGCGTAGGTGAGGCCGGAGGCGAAGTCGATCAGCCGCTTGGAGAGGTCCGTGTCGGTCGACTGCAGGTTCAGCACGACCGGGATGTCGTCCTTGAACTTGTCGGCGACCTGCTGGGCGTCGTTGAACGACTTGGGGATGACGAGGTGCAGCTTGACGCTGCCGTTGCGCGCCTTGGGGGCGCCGCTGCCACCACCGATCGGGCGCAGGTTCGCGCGCGTCGGCGGCTCGTCGTCGGCGAAGATGTCGTCGAACTCGTCGCGGCGCCGTCGCGAGCTGAGACGGCGCACGTTGGGGCGCTCCCGAGCCTCCGGCTCGGGCTCCGGGTAGTCGTCATCGGCGTCGGCGTAGCCGTCGCGCTCCTCCGCCAACCCGAAGTAGACCAGCGCCTTATGCCAGCTGTCGCTCACGGCCACGTCTCAACTGTACGCCAAAGCGGGTGAAAACCCTGCAATCACAGGTACAGGTTCGTGCCCACCCGCACGATCGTGGCGCCCTCCTCGACGGCCACGGCGAAGTCCTGGGTGGTGCCCATCGACAGCTCGGGCAGGCCACGCTCGGCCGCCAGCTCGGCCAGCGCGGCGAACCAGCGGCGGCTGTCCTCGGGGTTTGCTGCCAGCGGCGGCATGGTCATCAACCCCGCGACCTCCACGCCGCCGACCTCGCGGCAGCGGCCCAGGAAGTCGTCCAGCGCGGCCGGGGCGATGCCGCTCTTGCCCTCCTCGCCGGCGATGTTGACCTCGACGAGGATCTTCGTGTCAGCGCTCGCATGGCGGCCGAGTTGCTCCACGACCGAGTCGCTGCCGACCGAATGGATCATCCGCACCAGCGGCAGGATCGTCTTGACCTTGCGGCTCTGCAGATGGCCAATGAAGTCCCACGTCAGCTGCTCGCCACCAGGCGCCACGGCCTTGCGCTCCAGCTCTTGCGCGCGGTTCTCTCCCACGAGCGAGATGCCGGCTTGGGCGAGGACGGGCAGTTCGGCGATCGCCACGTACTTGACGGCGGCCAAGAGCTGGACGTCGTCGGCGCTGCGCCCCGCGCGCGCTGCGGCGTCGGCGATCTCGGATCGGACGCGTTCGACGTTGGCCCGGACGCCCTCGACGGTCAGGCCCTCGATCAGCTGCGCCACGCGAGCCCTCCCTGCCGGCCGGTCAGACCGCCGGATGCGCGGTGGCTGAAGAAGACGCCGGGCTCGCACATGGTGCAGCGCTCGACGTCGAGGACCTCGACGGCACCGGCAGCACGCAGCCGCCGCGCGGCGATGGCCTTCAGGTCGATGGTGCGGTCGGCGCGGCGCGGCCAGTCCGGGAAGCGCGCGGCGACCTCGTCGCCGACCTCGTAGCAGCAGCCGCCCGCGCCGGGACCGATCGCCGCCGCGAGCACACCGACAGGATCGAGCGCTCGAACCGCCTGCACGCCAGCCTCCAGCACGCCATCGGCCAGCCCGGTCCAGCCGGCGTGGACCATCGCGATCGCCGTCGGCGTGGCCAGTGCGATCGGCAGGCAGTCGGCGGCCAGCACCAGCGCTGCCACACCCGAGGCCTTGGTCGCCACGCCGTCGGCATCGGCGATCGCATCGTCCGGGGTCGCGCCATCGACGATCAGCACCCTCGTGCCATGCACCTGGCGCCCGAAGGCCAGCGGACGATCGTCGGCGGCACGACGGCAGTTCTCGGCGACCGCACCAGGATCGTCGTCGGTCCAGCGGCCGAGGTTGAGCGAGGCGTACGGCCCCTCGGAGACGCCGCCCGCGCGCGTCGTGAAGCGCACGTGCGCGCCAGGCAGGTCGAGCTCGATGTGGGCGGCGCCGGCCAAGAGCCTGTTGTTCTAGCAGTCGCTCGCGGCGTCCAGCGCGGCGGCGAGCTCGGCGTCGCGGCCGGGCGCGAGCTCGCCGTCGAGCCGTCGTGCCAGGACGGAGGCCAGCCGCGCACCGAGCTCCGGGCCCTCAGGGATCCCCGCGGCGATCAGGTCGTGGCCGTCGATCTCCAGCGCCACGTGGCGCCATTCGGTCAAGAACCGCGCCGCGATCTCCGCATCGCCACGCGCGCCCGCCACCGCGACCGCCTCGACCGGCTCGCCACGCAGCGCAGCAACGATCTCCGACGGCCGGGCCGCGACGATCGGCTCCAGCTCCGCGCAGCGCTCCAGGATCCGCTGCTCGATCGCGCTGAAGCCGAACGGTCGCGCCCACGCGCCGTTCGGGATCACCGCACCGAGGATCGTGAGATCCCGTCGCGGCGCCGCGGGCGGCAGCAGCGCCAGCGCGTGCGCCACGAACGCGGGATCGAGCGTCAGCCCTTCCACCAGCCCCAGGTTCTGCGCCGCGTGCAGCGCCGCGAGCGGGTCGGGCTCGATCAGCGCGAGCCGCAGCTCAGCGCCCAGCCGATCTCCGCTCACGGTCTCCAGCGCACCACGCTGCACCGCCTCGAAGGCCAGACGATCGGTCGCCGGCTCGGGCGTGAAGCCGAGGCGGACGGCGTAGCGGACCAGCCGCCACAGGCGCGTCGGATCGTCGCGAAACGACGCGGCGTGCATGACGCGCAGCCGTCCCGCCTCGAGATCCTCCAGTGCCGCGGGCGCGGCGGCCAGCTCGCCTGCACCGTTGAGCGCGAGCGCGTTGACGGTGAAGTCGCGGCGCAGCAGGTCGTCCTCCAGGTCGCCGGCACGCACGTCGGGCAGCGCGCCCGGCGCCGCGTAGCGCTCAGCCCGCGCCGTCACCACGTCGTAGAAGCAGGCACCCGCGACCACGTCGTAGGTGCCGAAGCGCTCGTAGAAAGCCACGACCTCGCCCAGCGCCAGCGCGACGGGCTCAGGATCACCTTCGACGACGACGTCGAGCTCGCCGAGTGGGCGGCCGAGCAGGGCGTCGCGGACGGCGCCGCCGACGACCCACGAGCCTGGATGCTGCGCGAGCACGTCGAGCAGGCGCACGCCGCAGGGCAGCGCGCGCAGCGCGTCGAGGGCTTCGGCTGGCGTGCGCACGAGGGCGATCCTGCCATGCCGCCCGAACGCATACCCTGTCGGCATGACCCGTCCCTCCGGCGGCCGACGCCGCCGGTTGGTGTGGATCGTGCCGGCGCTCGTGGCCCTCGTGCTCGCAGCCGGCGCGGTGAAGGTGCTGACGGGTGGCCCGGGCGACGTCTCCAACCCCGACGTCGAATTCTCCACGGCGCCACCCGCCGCGCCCTCCACACCGAAGCCGAAGTCCACCACCAGTTCCGCCAAGGATCCGTTCGACGACGGGTTCGCATGGCCGACCTACGGCTACACGAACAACCGCGCGCGCTACCTGCCGCTGGACCGGCCGCTGCGCCCGCCGTTCACGCTGCGCTGGAAGGTGACGGGCTCGATCCTGCTCGAGTTCCCGCCCGTGCTCTGCGGCAAGTCGCTGTTCCTGCTCAAGAACAACGGGGCGCTCTACTCGATCTCACGCCGGACGGGAGCGGTCCGCTGGCGCGTCAAGCTCGGCTACCTCGCGGCCTCCTCGCCCGCCTGCTCGAACGGCACCGTCTACTCGGTGCTGCTCGCGCGCGGCAAGGGCATCAAGGCTGGCCGCGTCGTCGCGGTCGCCGCGGGCACCGGCCGCACGCGCTGGTCGCGCAAGCTGCCCAGCCGCGCGGAGTCCTCGCCGCTGATCGAGCAGGGCCGGCTCTACTTCGGCAGCGAGGACGGAACCGTCTACGCCCTCGACACCGCCAACGGCGCGATCGTCTGGACCCACAAGGCCGGCGGCGCGGTCAAGGGCGCGCTGGCCCTCGACAACGGGCGCCTCTACTTCGGCGACTACAACGGGCAGGTCACCGCGCTGCGCCGCGCCGACGGCAAGCAGTTGTGGAAGACCGGTACCAGCGGCGGTGCCTTCGGGCTGAAGTCGGGCAACTTCTACGCCACGCCCGCGGTTGCCTACGGCCGCGTGTACATCGGCAACACCGACGGGTTCGTGTACTCCTTCGGCGCCGGCAGCGGCAAGCTCGCTTGGCGCCACAAGACCGGCGGCTACGTCTACTCCTCCCCCGCGATCTCGCCGGTCAACGGCGGCACGGTCTACGCCGGGTCCTACGATGGCAAGTTGTATGCCTTCGACGCCCGCACCGGCAGCGTGCGCTGGACGCACAAGAGCGGCGGCAAGATCTCGGGCGGCCCCACCGTCATCGGCGACCTGGTGTTCTACTCCAACCTCAGCCGCCATTCGACCGGCGCGGTCGGCGCGGCCAACGGCAAGAAGGTGTGGTCGATCGGCCGCGGCGCGTTCAACCCCGTGATCTCCGACGGCAAGCGCCTCTACCTCGTCGGCTACGCCACGTTGTACGCCTTCGGCGAGGAAGGCCGGACCGCGGAAGGGACGCTGACCGGCGAGGGCCGCACCAAGCGCCGCAACCACCTCGCGGCCGTCGCCAAGCGCCGCCACGCCCGCTACGTCGCTCGGCGCGTGGCCCAACGCAAGCGCGAGGTGGCCCGCCGGCTCGAGCTCCGCCGCCGCCACATCGAGATCTGCTTCAGATCGGGCGGCAAGACCAAGTGCCGGATCCCGAAGCCCCCGGTCTGCTTCGAGCGCGCCGACGGCCGGACCGTCTGCCGCGCGCGCAAGGACTAGCTCGGCGGCAGCTGCTCGAAGGTCAGCGCGTAATGCGCGTTTGAGTGGACCATCCCGACGCCACCGCCCTGGCCCGGCACGTCGGCCGGGACGTCGACGGCGATGGTGTGCGAGCCGGGGTCGGTGAAGGTCGCACGCGGGACGGTCTGCACCACGTCGGGGATCGCTTGGCCTTGAAGCGGCCACGCCTCGCAGGGGCTGATGACCGGCGGGACGTCGCCCACGACCAGCTGCCGCGTCATGCGCCACGTCACCTGCGCCGGGCCGCCGTCGGCCGGCAGGCTGAGCTCGACGATGACGAAGATGTCCTCGGAGGCCGCGGACATTACGTGGCACGGCACCTTCGCCGTCGCGTCGTCGTTCCACTGGCAGCCGCTGAACGACGCGGTCTTCAACAGCCGGCCGCCTCCGGTCAGCATGCCGGTGCGCTCGCCGTTGCCGAACGGCGGCGCCACCGGCGGGCCGAGCGCCCCGTCGAACTCGGCGCCCGACGGTCGCAACGTGGTGGTGTTGGTCTGGCTGGTGCTGGCCGTGCAGCCGAGCAACGTCGGCAGGCCGTCGGCCGTCAGCTGATCGGTGTACTCGATGCCGGTGACGCGATAGCGCAGCTCGGGCGGCGCGATCTTGACCTCGTAGGTCCCGATCCCCACGCCCGCCTTCGAGGTCACCTTGAAGCGGACGCTGCCTCGCTCGGCGCGGTCGTCGGTGACCGTGAACGAGAACTGCGGCGAAGCGGCGGCCGCCGAGGCCGGGGTGACGTTGAGGTGGCGCTGCTCCTCGATCGACCAGCGGCCCTCCGGCCGCGCTCCCGGCTCGGCGTCGGGCTCGATCGCGCCCGTGAAGTTCCCTGTGGCGCCCTTGACGTAGGTCGGCGGCGGCAGGCTCGGCGGGGTGAAGACGAGGTGAGCACACCCGCCGCCGAGCATCGTCGCCTCGACGCCGCGGGCGCGGGCAAGGCCCTTGGCGACGGTGTCGGAGAACGCCCTGTCGGCGTCGGCCGCGAGCTTCACCGTCAGATCGCGCTCGACCGGCTCAGCCTCCTCGCGCGACACGCCGGTCACCAGCACGCCGGGATCGACGTGATCGGCATTCGGGTCGTAGCTGTCGCTCGCCTTCATCAGGACACGCGCCTGACGCTGGACATTGAACAGGATGTTCAACGCAAGCCGACCCCGACCGCCGCCGCCCATCACCGTCGACACCTTGTCGTCGACGTCGAGCGTGACGAATTTCGAGTCGTCTTCGCTCTGGGCGGTGTAGCGCGTGGTGCCCTTCATGATGTAGGTGCTGGAGTGCACGAGCCGGCTTTGCGCGTCCAGGATCCGGATGATCACGTTGGTCGAGCTCTGGCGCTCGAGCTTCAAGACGCCGGCCGCGGTCGGGCACTTCGGGCCGGTGACGCCGTTGTTGACCTCGGAGCGGAACTCGGCGAAGACGCGGTAGCCGCCCGCGTCGACCTCGGCGTTGAAGCCCAGCTCGGTGCCATTGCTGATCCCGCCGAGGCTGTCGGCCGCCCGCGCGCGCTGCGACGCTCGCGCCCGCGTCGCCTTGGCCGCCACGAGGGCCAGCCCCTTCTTGAGCTGCGCGCGCAGCTTGGTGCTCGCGCCGTGGCCGATGCGCCGCAGGACCGAGGCGGTCGACGGCAGCGTCCGGCCGCGGCGATCGCGCAGCTTGGGCCAGGCTGGCGAGAGCACGCGGTCGATGACCAGCTGGCCGCGATCGACGGCGCGTACCGGTGGCGCCTTGACGCGCAGCTTCACGCAGCCGGTCCGCCCCTTGCCGAGGCGGATCTTCGTTGTGCCCTTCTTGCAGGCCTTGGCCTTGGCCTTCGGCTTGGCCGCGTCGGCGACGTCGGCGCCGATCACCAGGATCCCCGGCGCGGCGAGGAGGCTGCACACCAGGATGGCCACGCGGCGGGCGCCGTTCATGAGGCCGCGGAGCCTACCCACGCCCGCGCGGGCCGCGCAACCCCTACGGCCGCACGTTGACGCCGGCTGCGAGCAGCCGCGCCTTGGCCTCGGCGACCGTGTACTCGCCGAAGTGAAACAGCGAGGCAACCAGCGCGGCGTCGGCGCCGGCCTCCAGCGCGGCGACGAGGTCGTCGAGGTCGCCGGCACCACCGGAGGCGATGACCGGCACGTCGACCGCCTCGGCGACCGCGCGCGTCAGCTCGAGGTCGTAGCCGTCCTTGGTGCCGTCGCGGTCCATCGAGGTCAGCAGGATCTCGCCCGCGCCACGCCGGACGCCCTCGACCGCCCACTCCACCGCGTCGCGGCCGGTCGGGGTCCGCCCACCGGCGACGAAGACCTCCCAGCCGTCGGCCTGCGAGGCGTCGACCCGGCGCTTGGCGTCGATCGCCAGGACTACGCACTGGGAGCCGAAGTGCTCGGACAGCTCGTCGAGCAGCTGCGGCCGCGAGACCGCCGCGGAGTTCACCGACACCTTGTCGGCACCCGCGTCGAGCACGGCCTGGGCGTCGGTGACCGAGCGGATCCCGCCGCCGATCGTGAACGGGATGAAGACGTTGTCGGCCGTCCGCCGCGCGAGGTCGACGATCGTCTCGCGCTGCTCGTGGGTCGCGGTGATGTCGAGGAAGATGACCTCGTCGGCGCCCTCGGCGTCGTAGCGCTCGGCCAGCTCGACCGGATCGCCCGCATCGCGCAGCCCGACGAAGTTGGTGCCCTTGACGACGCGACCGTTGTCGACGTCCAGACACGGGATGACGCGCTTGAGGTGCACGGCGGCGAACGGGTCCTAGTCGGTCGCCGGCACGGGCCGGTAGGGCTTCTTGTCGAGCCGCTCGCCGGCCTCGGGCTGCAGCGCCTGCTGGCCCTCGGCGATCGTGAACCGGCCCTCGTACAGCGCCTTGCCGGCGATGACGCCGCCGAGGTTGACCTGGCGCAGGTCGCGCAAGCCGCGGAGGTCGTCGAGCGTGCCGATGCCGCCGGAGTAGATGAAGCGCCCGCGCACGACCTGCGCGATCTTCTTGACCGCCTCGAAGTCGATGCCGCCGAGCATGCCGTCGCGGTCGACGTCGGTGTAGACGAAGGAGCGCACGCCGCGGTTCTGCAGCCGCTCGATGACGGCCGCGGCCGGCATCTGCGTCGTCTCCTGCCAGCCCGAGGTCGAGATGTTGCCGCCGCGCGTGTCCACCGAGACGATCGTGCGATCGCGAAACGCGCCGAGCACGTCATCGAGGAAGTCGATGTCGTTGAACGCCGCGGTCCCGAGGATCACGCGCTCGGCACCGGCGCGTAACGCGTCGCGCACGGCCGGCAGCGTCCGCAGGCCGCCGCCGTACTGGACTGGCACGTGGAGCTCGTGGGCGATCTGCTCCAGATGGCCGAGGGACTTCGGCGAGCCGGTGCGGGCGCCATCGAGGTCGACCACGTGTAGGAAGCGCGCGCCGGCGTCGACCCACGCGCGCGCGGCCTCCAGCGGCGAGTCCTCGTACACGGTCACCTGGTTGAAATCGCCCTTGACCAGCCGGACTGCCTTGCCCTCGCTGATGTCGATCGCCGGATACAGGATCAAGCTGCCGTCGCCTCCACTGACGTACAGACCCGCACGAAGTTCGCCAGCAGGGCGATCCCGTCGCGCGAGGACTTCTCGGGATGGAACTGGGTGCCGAACACGTTCCCGCGGCCGACGACGGAGGCGAACTCGCTGCCGTAGTCGCTGATGCCGAGCGCGATCTCGTCATCGAGGTCGATGGCGGGGACGAAGGAGTGCACGTGGTAGAACGGCGTCGGGTCCGGAAGGCCCTCGCTCAACGCGGACGGGCGGGTCCAGCGCACGTTGTTCCAGCCGATGTGCGGAAGCTTGAGGCCGCGGGGGTCGAGGCGCACGACCTCGCCCGGCAGCAGCCCGAGACCCTCCTCGGTGCTGTCGAACTCCGTGGAGGCTTCGAAGAGCAACTGCATGCCGAGACAGGCGCCGAGCACCGGCACGCCGGCGTCGGCGCGCTCGCGAAGGAACCCGACCAGGCCGGCCTCATCGAGCGCCTCCATGGCGCGTGCGAAGGCACCGACGCCCGGCACGACGAGCCCGTCGGCCTGGGCCAGCGCATCCTGGTCACCGGTCAGCACGACGGTCGCGCCGGCCCGCTCCAGCGACTTCTGCATGGACCGGCGGTTGCCCATGCCGTAGTCGACGAGGCCGAGTGTCGTCAAGAGGTCAACGTCCCCTTCGTCGAGGGCACGCCGGTCTCGGTCGGGTCGATCGCCACGGCCTGGCGCAGCGCGCGCGCGAACGCCTTGAACGCCGCCTCGATCATGTGATGGGCGTTGGTGCCCGCCTCGACCGTGATGTGGATCGTCATCTTCGCCGCACTGGAGACCGCGCGGAAGAACTCCTCGGTCAGCTCGTGGTCGAAGTTGCCGGTGCCGCCGGGCGGCAGCTCGGCCTCGAAGGCCAAGAACGGGCGGCCGGAGAGGTCGAGCGCGACGCTGGCGCGCGCCTCGTCCATCGGCACGACGGAGTGGCCGTAGCGGAAGATGCCGACGCGGTCGCCCAGCGCCTGGTCGATCGCCTGGCCGAGCACGATCCCGGTGTCCTCGACGGTGTGGTGCGCGCCGGTCTGCAGATCCCCGGTGACGTCGACCTGGAGGTCCAGGCGCCCGTGGCGCGCCAACAGGTCGAGCATGTGATCCAGGAAGCCGACACCCGTCTCGCGAGTCCCGGCGCCATCGCCGTCGAGCCCGAGCGTCAGGCGGACGTCGGTCTCCTTGGTCTGGCGTGTGATCTCGGCGGTGCGCGTCATCGGGGTAGATTCTCGCGCACCCGCATCGACTCCGCGTGCTGGGTGAACCCTTCCGCCTCGGCGACGGGCACGCCGGCCCGTGCCAGCGCGTCCGCGGCGGGTCCGATCTGGACCACGCTCATGCGCCGCCGGAACGAGCGCGTCGACAGCCCGGAGGTGAAGCGCGCGGCGCCGCCGGTGGGCAACGTGTGGTTGGAGCCGGC
>JBEVLC010000173.1:0-3828 GCA_040509415.1 Baekduia sp.
CGGTCGTACTCTCACGTAGTTAGTACGACCGGTCGTGCCAACTACCGGAAAGCTCATCGAAGGGAATCCCATGGCTCGCTCCCCAATCCCCATGACCCTCGGTCCGCTCGGCAGGCTCGGTGCCTGGACAGCTGCCCACTTCCGGCTCGTCGTGGTGGGATGGGCCGTCGTGGTGGTGGGCCTCGGGATCCTCGCGCCGCGCGCCGAGACGGCGCTGTCGGGAGCAGGGTGGGAGGCGACGGGCTCCGAGTCCGTCCAGGCACGCCACCTGATCGACCAGCGCTTCAAGGGGTCCGGGGCCTACGGGCTGACGATCGTCATCCACGCCCGCGACAGCACCGTCGCGGATCCCGCGTTCCAGCTGGTCTTGCGACGGGTCGAGGATCGGCTCAAGCGCGAGCCGGCGGTGGCGGCCGTGGAGTCGCCACGCGCGGGCGCGTCGATCTCGCCCGATGGCCATGTGGCCGTGATCCGTGCTGGCGCGGCGCGCGATGCGAACGCCATGGTGCACGCCGCCGACGAGCTGAAGGGGCCGTTGGCCAGGCTCGGGACCGATGCGGTGCAGGTCGATCTGACCGGCGCGGCTGGGATGTGGTCGGACTTCAACGAGGCCAACCGGGCGGCGATGATGAAGTCCGAGCTGCTCTCCTGGCCGGTCACGCTCGGCATCCTCGTCCTCGCGTTTGGCTCGCTCGTCGCCGCCGGGCTGCCGTTGATGCTCACGATCGCCGGCCTCGTCGCCGCGGCCGGCTCGCTCTGGATCGGGACGCGGATCGCCGACATCTCGATCTGGTCCATGAACTTCGCGCTGATGTTCGCGCTCGCGCTGGGCGTCGACTACGCGCTCTTCATCGTTCATCGCTTTCGCGTCACGAGCGCCAGGTCGGGGCTCCCGGTCAGAGACGCGGTCGCGGCGACGATGGACACGGCCGGCAAGGCCGTGCTCTTCTCGGGCGTGACCGTGCTGATCTCGTTGAGCGCGGTGTTGCTGGTACCCAGCCCGGCATTCCGGTCGACGAGCCTCGGGATCATGTTGTCGGTCGTCTTCGTGCTCGCCGCAGCGCTCACCCTCCTGCCGGCGGTGCTCGCGAAGCTCGGGCCGCGGATCGATCGGTTCGCGCTGCCGTGGGCGCGCGCGAAGGAGCACGACTCAGCGCGTGCCGCGGCGTGGGCGCAACGGCTCTGGCGTCACCCGCTGCGGTTCGGCCTCGCCGCGTGCGCGCTGCTCGTGGTGCTCGCGCTGCCGGTGCTCGGGCTGAAGACCGCGATGCCCTCGATCAAGGTCGTGCCCGCTGACAGTGGCTCCCGGCAGGGCTCCGAGGTGGTCGCCAAGACGTTCGGCTCGGGCGCGACGGGCCCGTTGCAGATCGTCACGCCGAAGGCACAGGCTGCGCGGGCGATGGCGGTGGCGCGGCGCGATCCCGGCATCGCGAGCGTGCTGCCGACACGGCCGGGCGGCGGCGGCGCGGCGCTCGTGCAGGCGATCCCGACGACCGACCCGTCGTCCGCCACGACCGGTGCGACGATCGACCGTCTCCGCGCGATGTTGCCGCCGGCGTCGCTCGTCGGCGGTCCGGTCGCGGAGAGCCACGACCTGGAGTCGGCGCTCTCGACGAGCACGCCGCTGGTGATTGGCACCGTCCTTGGCCTCAGCTTCCTGTTGTTGATGGTGGCGTTGCAGGCGCCGGTGATCGCCGCGCTCGGCGTCGTCACCAACCTGCTGGCCACCGCGGCCGCATTCGGCATCGCGAAGTGGATCTTCCAGGACGGCCTCGGGCACCAGCTCCTCGGATTCGAGCCACAGGGCTTCCTGGACGCGTGGGCGCCCGTGTTCTTCTTCGCGATGATCTTCGCGATCTCGATGGACTACACGGTGTTCCTGTTGGCCTCGGCCAAGGAGCACTGGGAGCGCTCGGGCGGCGATGCCAAAGCGGCGATGGTCGGCTCCATGGCGGGCACGGGACGCGTGATCTTCGCGGCCGGCGCGGTCATGGTCGCGGTCTTCGCCACGTTCGCCCTCAGCGGCCCGCTGCCGCCGAAGGAGATGGGCGTGATCCTCGGCATCGCGGTGCTGCTCGACGTCGTGCTCGTCCGGCTGCTGATCCTGCCGGCGATGCTGCGGCTGCTCGGCCGGTGGGCGTGGTACCTGCCCGCGCCGCTCGGGCGGCTGCTGCCCGACGTGCGCTTCGGGCACGCGTGACGGTGGCGCTAAGGGGCTCGACTACGCCGCCGTCCGCTCGGTGTCGTCGAGCGCCCCCGCCAGCCGTCGCCGCGCGCCCGGACCCGACAACCCCAACTTGGCGTAGATCCGCGTCAGGTGCGTCTCGACGGTCTTCAAGGACACGAACAGCTCCTGGGCCGCCTCCGCGTTGGAGCGTCCCTCCGCGACCAACCGCGCCACGCGCGTCTCGCTGGCTGTCAGTGCGTCCGGCCCCGTGCGCTCGGGGCGTCGCGGTCGCGCGCCGGCCGCGCGCAGCTCCTCGATCGCGCGCGTCGCCGTGCCCTCGGCGCCGCAGCGATGCGCCAGCTCCAGCGCCTCGGCCAGTGGCTCGCGCGCCTCGGTGCGGAGCCCGCGCCGGCGCAGCGCGCCGCCGAGCGCCAGCAGCGAGCGTGCGTGCTCGAGCCGCGCTCGCGTGCCCGCGAGCAGGTCGACCGACGTGCGCAGCGTCTCGACCTCGTCGTCGCTCGCGCCCACAGCCGCCGCGGTGCGCAGCGCGATCCCCAACGGCCGCGGCAGCCCGCAGGCGCGCGCCGCGGCGACCTCCTCTTGGGCCAGCGCGCGCCGCTCCTCGTCGGCGTCCGGCCCCAGCGCGAGCGCCAGTGCCGAGCGCCACGTCCCGCGGCAGGGCGAGAACCCGGAGCGCCCGAGCACCGTCGCCGCGGCGCGCAGGTCGGCCAAGGCACCGTCGCGGTCGCCTGCACGCAGCCGGTGCTGCCCGCGCGTCTCGACCATCATCCCGCCGGCCGCGGTGCGCGCGAACTCGTCGCGCGGCTCGAACGCGATGGCTGGGGCGGCGAGCACGTCGATCGCCTCGCGTTCGCCGAGCACGTCGTTGAGGAACCAGTAGATGGAGGCGATCTCCATCTGGAGGTCCGCCGGCAGCGCCATCGCGACGATCGTCTGGAGGTCGGCCTCGACGGTGAGGAGGTCGCCGCGGCGCACGTTGATGAAGATCCGGAACGCGGTCGACATCGCCGTCCCGGCCAGCGAGCCATCCTGCCGCGCGAGCGCCTCGAACTCCGTGAGGAGCTCGAGCGCCCGCTCGTCCTCGTCGATCACGATCAACGCCGCGGTCCCCTGGGTGATCGGCCACGTGGCGGCGTCCCGTGCGCGCAGCAGCGAGCCGTCGCCGAACGCGTGATCGATCAACGGCCGGACCTCATGGACGCGCAGACCGCGGTTGGCCCAGTTGAGCGCGACGATCGTCGCCAGCGCGCGCGCTGACCGCTCGGTGCCGCGTGCGAGCGCCTCCAGCCGCGCCTCGTCGCGGTCGTACTCACCGATCAGCTCGCTGTCGTGGGTGAGCGTCCCGGCGCGGAGTGCCTCGAGGTCGAGCGTCAGCAGCGGGTCGCGGTCGCCGAGCGCGGCGAGCGACTCGCCCAGCATCGCGAGCAGTCGGTCCCACTGGCCGAGTGCGGCGAGCAGGGCGCCGGCCGACACGGCGATCTGCGCGCGGGCGACCGGGTCCTCGGTCAAGGTGTAGGCCTCGGTCAGGTGCTCGACGGCGGCGAGGTCGCGCGCGGCGAACTCGATCTGCCCGAGCTCGTGGAGCAGCACCGCGCGTGGCGGCTCGGAGGCGTCTTCTTCCAGCGCGCGCCGCAGCGCGG
>JBEVLC010000174.1:0-8572 GCA_040509415.1 Baekduia sp.
GTCGTCGAGCACAGAAGCCACATCACCAGGGTAGGCCTGCCCTCACCCCGCGCACACTGCAGCTATCCCCCGGTTCGACGACCACAACTCGGCAAGCGCTCATCGGCGACCATATCCAACAGCCCTGTCCCGCCACCGCGCCGACGCTGACTACGTGGTTTCGCGTACCTCGTCGGCACCCACTTCGCTCACCTTGAACCGCACCGTCGACTCCGGCGACGCCTTCAACGCCACGAAGTGTGTATGCAAGTGCGCGACAGACCCTCCGTTAAACCGCATGTCCCCCGAGCGCTCGACGGTCGCGGTCGCCAGCGGAGCCAGCTCCTCGCGCAGCCGGCGCTTGATCGCCCAGAGCTCCGCACCCGCCTCGTCGGGCAGCTCCTCGAACGACGTCACGTGGCGGTGCGGCACGATCAGGTAGTGGGCCGCCGCGCCCGCGTAGGGATAGTCGTTCTCGGTGACGTACCAGTGCTCGCCGCTGAAGGCGATCGGCTCGCGGTGGTGGGCCTCGAAGTGCTCGGGGCAGAAGACGCAGACGCCCGCGGCCTCCAACTCCTCCATGTAGGCGCGCTGGTCCTCGCTGCGCGCGGCCGGCAGGTGGTAGAGGCGGTCAGCGTCGCTCATAGACCCGGATCCGGAACTCATGGCCGTTCTCGGCGACCGGCTCACCGCTGCTCACGCAGGCCCACGCATCGTCGGGCAACACCGGGAAGAACGTATCGCCCTCGACCTCCTCGGCGACCTCGGTCGCGTACACGCGCTCCGCGTCCGGCAGCGCCTCGGCATACGTCGCACCACCGCCGATGACGAAGCAGTCGCGCCCGCAGGCGTCCAGCGCCGCACCGAGGCTCGACGCGACCTCGGCACCCGGCGCACGAAACGCCCCGTCCCGGCTCAGCACGATGTTGCGCCGCCCCGGCAGCGGCCGGAACTTGTCCGGGATCGAGGCATAGGTCTTGCGCCCCATCACCACCGTGCCGCCGGTCGTCAGGTCGCGGAAGTGCTGCATGTCGCTCGGCAGGTGCCACGGCAGACCGCCGTCGCGGCCGATCACGCCGTTGCGCGCGTAGGCCACAACGAGCGACACGCCCATCAGGTGAGCACCGGGATGTCGCGGATCGGCGGATGCGGGTCGTAGTCCTCCAACACGAAGTGCTCGGCCCGGAAGTCGTGGATGTCGGTGACGCGCCGGCCGGCCTCGGTCAGGCGCAGTGTCGGCAGCGCGCGCGGCTCGCGCGAGAGGATCTCATCGACCGCCGCGAACTGGTTGGCGTAGATATGGGCGTACTGGATCCAGTGCACGTACTCGACGAACTCATAGCCCGTGAGCTGCTCGATCATCAACCCCAGCGCCGTGTACTGCGCCATGTTGGACGGAACGCCGATCGGCGTGTCGCCGCTGCGCTGGTTGTGGACCAGGTGCAGTTGGTCGTTGAAGACCAGCGCGTGGATCCAGCCGTGGCACGGCGCGATCGTGTTGCGCGACTTGACCCCCGCCTCGCGGTGGTTGGCGACCGGGATCCACGGGCTCATCACCGCCGTGCGGTCCAGCGGCAGGTCCTTGAGCTTCTGGATCAGGTGGGGCAGCTGGTCGAAGCCCGGATCCTCCGGGTCATCGATGTTGGTGGTGAAGTTCTTGAACGCATGGCCGTAGGAGCCGGGACCAAGGTCGCCGGGCGCCAGGCCGCGCGCGCCCGTCTTCTCCGGCGTCGCCCACGCGCCCCACCAGTCGCAGCCGAACGCCGCCAGCTCCTCCAGCGTCCTGGCGCCGTTGATGAACGCGCACAGCTCGCCGATGGCCTTGTTGGCGAAGCCGGCGATCGAGCGCTCGGTGATCACCGCCGCGCCGTGGGCCATCGGGAAGCGCATCTGGACGCCCGCTACAGCGAGCGCGCCCTCCCCCTGCTTGGTCTCCACGCGCACCCCGTCGTCGCGGATCGTGCGCAGAAGGTCCTGGTACTGGGTGCTCGGGCGGCGCTCGTCGTAGGGCAGGTAGTTGGGCATACGGGACCGGAGATGGTGGAGGGCGCAGCGGACGGACCCTCAAGGCCCGAACGATCCGCCGTGGAGGCATCTATCCTGCACCCATGTCGACCAGCGGCGTCCTGAGCCCGGGCGTCAACTTCGAGGACCGCCTCGTCGGATCCCTGGAGGAGATGACACGCACCGTGTCTCACCTCAAGGGATTGGACTACCGCGTGGTGCTCACGTCGGGCTCGTTTGACCTGATCCACCTCGGCCACGTCAAGTACCTCGCGCGCGCGAAGGAGCTAGGCGGGATCTTGGTGGTGGGCGTCGACAGCGACGCGAAGATCCGCCGCCGCAAGGGCGAGGACCGGCCGATGGTGCCCGAGGACGAGCGGCTGGAGCTGCTGGCCCACCAGCGGCCCGTCGACCTGATCTACCTCAAGCAGGACGAGGACCCGGCGTGGGGTCTGATCAAGGCCGTCGAGCCCGACGTCCTGGTCCTCACCGCCGATCACTCCTACACCGACGACGAGCTGGCCCAGCTCGGCGAGATCGTCGGCGAGATCGCGGTCATCGAGCGCCAAGCGTCGGTGACGACGTCTGAGCGCATCCGGCAGATGTACATGAACCTCGGCGACAAGCTCGGCCCGAAGCTGGCGCAGATCCTCCCCGGGTTGATCGACGAGACGATCCGCCGGGGATGAGCGAGGTCGTCCTCGCCTACGTCCCGGTCCTGCATGAGGGCTACCGCCGCTTCTTCGAGCGCCACGCCCGGGACCGGCCGCTGTATCTGATCGGGCCGGAGCTGTACGCCGACTACCGGCCGCTGGCCAAGGACGTGCGCGCGTTGCCCGCTGCCGACGCGGCCGCGGCGATCGCGGGGTGGGAGATCGCGTCGTCGGTCGACGTGCTCGACATCGTCGGCGCGGAGGCACTGGCGGCGCGGCAGCCGTCCCTGATCCTCCCCGCCGAGGACGTCAGCTACCAGATCGTCGAGCGGTATTTCCCGCGTACTGCGGTCCGCTATGACCCGGTCTTCCTGCGCTGGGACAAGAGCAAGACGGTGCAGATGCTCGACCCGCAGCCGGTGGCCTCGGTGGCTGCGGACGCGCTCGTCGCCGAGCTGGAGGACGCCGCTCAGGGCGCCGCCGCGCGCAGCGTCGACTGGTGGCGCCAGGTCGGCGCCGCCCTGCGCTTCGCCGACGGCACGCTGGAGGTCGCGACCAACGTCCACCACCCCCACGAGCTGGCGCCCTACGTCGCCGGCGACCCGCGCAGCAACTTCACCCAGGGCGTCGAGCTGGAGCTCTCGACCGCCACGCACGCCGAGGCCGCGCTGATCGCCCAAGCCGCACGCGACGGCCGCGCCACCGCCGGCGCAACGATCTACGTCACCGACTTCCCCTGCCCACCGTGTGCGAAGCTCATCGCCAACGCGGGGATCGCCAAGCTCTACTACCGCCGCGGCTACGCGGTGCTTGACGGACGTGACGTCCTCGAGGCGGCGGGCGTGGAGATCGTGGCAGTCTCCTGACGATGGCCTCCCCCGCGATCCTCACCGGCGACGCCGCGCGTCAGGACCTCCAAGACGCGCCGATCAACCCCGACCACGTGATCGAGGGCACGCCGGTGGCGCGCAGCATCCAGCTGACCGAGTCGGCCGACGGGCTCGTCTCCACGCACCTCTGGGACTGCACCGCCGGGCGCTTTCACTGGTACTTCGGCGTCGACGAGATCGTCCACATCCTCGACGGCGAAGTCCATGTCACTGACGACCACGGCCAGACGGTCGTCCTGGGTGTCGGCGACGTCGGCCACTTCGCGCTGCACAGCCACTCGGTGTGGCACGTCCCCAAGTACGTCCGCAAGCTCGCCTTCCACCGCGCGCCGAAGCCGGTGTCGCTGCCGGTGCGAGCGGTGCGGAAGCTCGGCCGGACTATTCGCGCGCCGCGTCGAGCGCCTGGTTGACCAAGGCGTCAGCGTCGGCGTTCTTGGAGCGCGGGACGCTGCGGATTGCCCACGTGTCGAAGCCCGCCAGCGCCGCGAGCGCCTCGGCATGCAAGGCCTTCATGTCAGGATGCTTGACCTTGTACTCGCCGTTGACCTGCTTGGCGACGAGCTCTGAGTCGTTGATGACCTCGACGGCGTCGGCGCCAAGCGCCGCAGCGCGGGCGAGGCCGAGCAGCAGCCCGCGGTACTCCGCGACGTTGTTGGTGGTGTGGCCGAGGAACTCGGTCGCCTCGTCGAGCACCTGACCGCTGACGGCATCTGACAGGACAGCAGCTGCTGCAGCAGGCCCCGGGTTGCCGCGCGCGCCGCCGTCGACGTGGACGACCACTCTCATCGGCTGCTACTCCGGGTCGAGCTGCGGGAACTC
The DNA here is from genome assembly GCA_040509415.1 of Baekduia sp. GTDB lineage: Bacteria > Actinomycetota > Thermoleophilia > Solirubrobacterales > Solirubrobacteraceae > Baekduia. The sequence goes on from JBEVLC010000174.1 coordinate 4,346, forward strand.
GCCCGGCACACGCGAGCGGCGCCGGTCGCGGAGCTCACGCCGATGAGCGCCGTTCTCCGCCTGGCCGTCACGGCGCTCGGACTTGCGGCGGTCGATGATGACCTCGACGTGCGGGTCGTCGGCGTAGTACGACGACAACTGGTCGTAGAGGTCGGGCGCCAGCTCTTCGGGGACCACGCAGAAGATCATCGGCCCAGCGAACCCTAGGCCAGCGACGCGGCGGGGTGCAAACGACCGCCATCGTCGGCCGCCGCGTTGGGCGTCTGGTCGATCGTGTCCAGCTCGGAGAGCTCCGAGCCCTGCGCGGTGACGCGGACGCCTGCCGCCTCGTTGCCTAGGTCCACCTCGAAGCGGTACCACGACAGCTCCCACGCCACGACGATCGTCACGACGCTGCCCTCGGTGCGCGACGGCCGCGCGCTGACGATCGGCGCGCCGAGCGAGCGAGCGACGCCGGCGACGGTCCGCACCTGCGGCGAGGTGTTGAAGAGCTCCATCGCGCGCGCGACCTTCAGCTCCGCGTTGGTCGGCACGCCGCGCACGGAGCGCGACTCATACAGCGTGTGATCGGTCGGCTCGGCAGCCTCGGGCCCAGGGTCGCGGTCGGGCCGCGGCTCAGGAGGCGCGACGTAGCGCGGCTCGGCGTGGTGCGGCTCGGCCGCGCCAACGGGCTCCGCCTCCAGGACGTGCTCCTCAGGCGGATAGACGCCGGCAGGCTCCGGGCTCCGATAGCCGCCGTCGCCGTCGAACGGGTCGCGTGGCAGCTGATCGGGCGACGGCTCGGAACGGCGGCTGCGCAAGCGTGAGAGCAGCGAGCCACCGCGACGGTTCTCGCGGCCGCGGGCGACGACGTCGTCGAGGCCCTCGCGGATCCAGCCCTCGTGCACGGCGCGCCCGGTGCAGAGCTCGCACACGCTGCGGCGCTGGCCGCCGCCGATGAAGACGTCGTGGTGCTCGCCGCGCAGCAGCGTGCGGCCGCAGACGTCGCACGTGACGACGGCAGGATTGGTCGTGATCGACTTGCGGGTCAAGTCGTCGCCGAGGGTAGCAACGTGGCCGCCGGCGACGGCTGACCGCAAGCCTCGCTGCGCGCGCGAGGGCGGAGCCGATTCAGGCGCGCACCGCCTCCTCCTCCTGGGTGGCCGACGCGATCACCTTGGCCGCGAGGTGGCCCGGCACCTCCTCGTAGCGCGCGAACTCCATCGTGTAGTCGCCCTGGCCGCCCGTGAGCGAGCGCAGGTCCGGCGCGTAGGTGAGCATTTCGGCCATCGGCACCTCGGCCTTGACCTCGGTCATGCCGGCCGCTGACGGCTCCATCCCCTGCGGCCGTCCGCGCCGGGAGTTGAGGTCGCCGATGACGTCGCCGACCGAGTCCTCGGGCACCGACAGCGTCACGTGCATGATCGGCTCCAACAGCACTGCGGCGGCCTGCTCCATCGCCTGGCGCATCGCGATCGCGCCCGCGGCCTTGAAGGCGTGCTCGGAGGAGTCGACCGAGTGGTAGCTGCCGTCGACCAGGCGGACCTGCACGCCCTTGAGCGGATAGCCCGCGACCGGCCCGTGGGCCATCGCCTCGACCACGCCCTTCTGCACCGCCGGGATGAAGCCCTGCGGGATCACACCGCCCTTGATCGCGTTGACGAAGTCGAAATCGTCCTCGTGCGGGGCGATCTCGATGTGGCAGTCGCCGAACTGGCCGCGCCCACCGGTCTGCTTCTTGTGGCGGCCGTGCGCCTTGGCCGGCTTGCGGATCGACTCCTGGTAGGGCACGCGCGGTGGCTTGAGCGCGACCTCGACCCCGAAGCGGGACTTCAGGCGGTCGACGATCACCTCGACGTGCATCTGCGAGAGGCCCGCGACGATCTCCTCACCGGTCTGCTGATCGCGGTGCAGGTCGATCGTCGGATCCTCTTCCTGCAGCCGCCGCAGCGCGGTGAAGACCTTCTCCTCGTCCCCCTTGGCCTTGGGCTCGATCGCGAACGCCATCACCGGCGCCGGCAGCTTGATCTGCGGCATCGCGATCGGCTCGTCGCGCGAGGCCAGCCAGTCACCGGCCCGCGTCTCCTTCAACTTGGCTACGGCGCCGATGTCGCCGGGACCGAACTCGTCGGCCGTCTCGGTCTCCTTGCCGCTGAAGCGCAGCAGCTGGCCGACGCGCTCCTTGTGGTGCGAGCGCGTGTTGAGCACGTGGCTGTCGTGGCTCATGACGCCCTGATAGACGCGAAACAGGTTGATGCGCCCCGCGAACGTGTCGGCTCGCGTTTTGAAGACGTAGGCGAACAGCTCCTTGTCCTCGACGGGCTCCAGCGCGCCGTGGTCGGCGACCTCCATGACGCCGTGCTTGACCGGCGAGGGCAGGTCCTCGACGATCGCGTCCAGCAGCCGGTTGGTCCCGAGGTTGCGCGTCGCGACGCCGCAGACGACCGGGAAGAGCCCGCCGTGGTTGGTGCCGTCCTTGAGCGCGGCCACGATCTCCTCGTGGGCGATCTCGGCGCCTTCGAGGTAGCGCTCCATCAGCGTGTCGCTCACCTCGGCGACCTCGTCCATCAGCTTCTCCCGGTACTCCTCCGCCTGGGCGAGCAGGTCGTCGGGGATCGGGATCTCGCGACAGCCCTCGCGCGAGGCGTCGCTGTACTCATAGGCCTTCATGTCGACGAGGTCGATGATCCCGCGCACGTCTTGCTCAGTGCCGATCGGGATCTCCACCGCGACGACGTGCGGCCCGAAGGCCGCCTTCAGCGCCTCGAGCGAGCGGAAGAAGTCCGCGCGCTCGCGGTCGAGCATGTTGACGTAGACCATGCGCGCGAGATCGAGCTCGGTCGCCCGCTCCCACAGCCGGACCGTCGAGACCTCGACGCCCATGACGGCGTTGACGACGAAGACGGCCGACTCGCAGACGCGCAGCGCGCCGAGCGCGTCGGCCACGAAGCTCGGCTCACCAGGTGTGTCGAGCAGGTTGATGCGCCGGTCCTGCCACTCGAACGAGTTCAGCGCGGCGCCGATCGACATGCCGCGCGCCTGCTCGTCGGGCTCGGAGTCCGACAGGGATGTGCCGTCCGCGACGCTGCCGAGGCGCGTGGTGGCCTGCGCCTGGAAGAGCAGTGCCTCGAACAGCGAGGTCTTGCCGCTGCCGCGGTGACCGACGAGGGCCACATTGCGGATGCGGTCCGCAGCCTTGTGCATGCCAGGCTCCTTTCCTCGGAGGCCACATGCCAGGCACGCGGCCTGATGTTCGGATTGCACCCGAACCTAGCGCTGATGCGCACAAGGCCGCAAGGCCGAGGTGCGCCGGTCGGCCTACTCCTGCTCGAGCAACCGCGAGCGAAGGCGCAGGACGGCCTTCGTGTGCAGCTGGGAGATGCGCGACTCGGTCACGCCGAGGACCTCACCGATCTCGCGCAGCGTGAGGTTCTCGTAGTAGTACAGCGCCACCACGAGCTTCTCGCGCTCGGGCAGGCGGGCGATGGCGTCCGCCACGCGGTCCTTGAGGTCGGTCTGGTCCATGACCGCCGCCGGATCGGGCGCGTTCTCGTCGGTCAGGGTGTCCAGCAGCGAGACGGCGTCGCCCGAGGAGTCGCCGACCGTCCAGAGCTCGTCCAGCGCCGCGACCGTCGAGTTGGAGATCTGCAGCAGCGACTCCTGGAAGTCGTCGACGCTGACACCGAGCTCGCCCGACATCTCCTCGTCGGTCGGCGCGCGCTGCAGCTGGTGCTCGAGCTTGGTGTTGGCCTTCTCGATCTCGCGGGCCTTGGCGCGCACGGAGCGCGGCACCCAGTCCAGGGAGCGCAGCTCGTCGATGATCGCGCCCTTGATGCGGGTGATCGCGTAGGTCTCGAACTTGATCTCGCGCTCGGGCTCGAAGCGCTCGATCGCGCTGATCAGCCCGACGAGGCCGTAGGAGATGAGGTCGGCCTCCTCGACGTGCGCGGGCAGGCCGGAGGCCATGCGGCCGGCGACGTACTTGACCAGCGGGGAGTACGCGACGACGAGCCGCTCGCGGGCATGCGTGTCCCCCGTCGCCTTGTAGCGGCGCCAGAGGTCCCGAAGCTCGATCGCCTTGACGTTGGTCTCCATCCCTGTTCCCGTCTGGTCAGCTCATGCCCGGGGATGCGCGGCGGCATACGCGGACTTGAGCCTCGCGGACTCTACCCGAGTGTAGATCTGCGTCGTGGAGATGCTGCTGTGGCCCAGCATCTCCTGGATCGCGCGGAGGTCCGCGCCACCGTC
>JBEVLC010000175.1:0-4178 GCA_040509415.1 Baekduia sp.
CGCCGCGTGGTCGAGCAGCGCGTGCGCCGCGGCGGTCGCGCGGTCGCGCGCGCAGCGGCCGGCGCTCGCGCGCTCGGCGGCGTGCAACCGGTCGGCGACGCGCTCGACCTCGGCCTCGACGCTACGCAGGAAGAGCGTGTCCTTGCTCGTGCCATGCACGTAGAGGGTCGGCTTGGCGATGCCGATCGCGCGCGCCAATGCACCGGCGCTGACGCCGTGCAGCCCGTCGGGGGCAAACGCGTCGGCGAGCACGGCGAGGTCGAGCTGCGCACGGGGACGGGCCATGCGCCGGAGTATGTTCTCGAACCGCTCGGTTCATCTTCGACCGTGCGGTGCGAGTTGGTCGAGCAACCTTCGACCACATGTCGTAGAGCCCGCCTGGAGGCCGCGCCTAGCGTGGCCGCCATGAGCACGATCGTCGATGGCAGCACCGCCCCGACCGGCCTTGCCGGGCAGTCCGCACGGCCCTCTCGCGGCCGCTGGATCGAGCACTGGGAGCCCGAGAACGAGGCCTTCTGGGAGGCGACCGGCAAGCGCGTCGCCCGCAAGAACCTGATCTTCTCGGTCTTCGCCGAGAACATCGGCTTCAGCATCTGGGTGATCTGGACGATCGTCGTCCTCAACCTCGCCAACGCGGGCATCGCGCTGTCGATCTCCGAGCTCTTCTGGCTGACCGCGGTGCCGAACCTGATCGGCTCGTTCCTGCGGATCCCCTACACCTTCGCGGTGCCGCGCTTCGGCGGTCGCGCGTGGACGGCGTTCAGCGCCTCGCTGCTGCTGATCCCCGCGCTGGCGCTCGCCATCGTCGTGCCCAGCGGGTGGCTGGCCGACCAGGCCCACGGCACGCAGTTCTGGGTGTTGTTGGCCTGCGCGGCGACCGCGGGCTTCGGCGGCGGCAACTTCTCGTCCTCGATGGCCAATATCTCGTTCTTCTATCCCGAGGGGCGCAAGGGCTTCGCGCTGGGCGTCAACGCCGCGGGCGGCAACCTTGGTGTCGCGATCGCCCAGCTGGTCGTGCCGCTGGTCGTGATCATCGGGGTCTCCGGCGCCGCGGTGAAGCTGCCGGTCCACCCGGTCCACCTGGCCTACGCGGGGCTGATCTGGATCCCCTTCATCTTGCTCGCGGCCTTCTGTGCGTGGCGTTTCATGGACAGCTTGACCGCCGCCAAGGCCGACCCCGGCGCTTACGTCAAGGCGCTGGGCCACGGCCAGACGTGGATCATGGCGATCCTCTACATCGGGACCTTCGGCTCGTTCATCGGCTACTCGTTCGCGCTGCCGCTGGTCATCAAGACCACGTTCCCGGACTTCCTCGGCCAGCACCCGTTCATCGCCACCTACCTAGCGGGGCTGGGCTTCGTCGGCGCGCTCGTGGGATCGCTGTCGCGGCCGCTGGGCGGATGGCTGGCCGATCGTCTTGGCGGAGCGCGCCTCACGCTCGCCTGCTTCATCGGAATGGGGGCGTGCACGGGCGTGGCGATTGTTGGCGTCCAACAGCGCAGCTTCACGCTGTTCTTCTGCGCCTACCTGGTGATCTTCTGCCTGGCGGGGATGGGCAACGGCTCGACCTACCGGATGATCCCCTCGATCTTCGCGACGCTTGGACGTCGCGAGAGCGCACGCGGCGGCGGCAACGAGCGTGCAACGCTGCTGGACTACCAGCGGCGTGCCGCCGCCGCGATCGGCGTCGCGGGCGCCGTCGGCGCCTTCGGCGGCTTCCTGATCCAGGTCGCCTTCCGGCAGGCGAGCCTCGACATCACCGCGGCGGTCAAGGCGGCGACGTCGCCGGCCGAGAAGCTTGCGGTCGCCCAGGCACATGCCGAGTGGTCGGTACCCGCGCTGTGGGCGTTCCTCGGGGCCTACGTGCTCTGCGGCGCGCTGACGTGGCTGGTCTACCTGCGCCCCGGCCGCGGCTTCGCCTCCGCGCGGGTCTGACCGGCGTTCTCGAACCGTCCAGTTCGGATTCGACCGGCGGGCGAAGACTGCCCACCGGACTTCGACTGCTGGTCGTAGAGCCAGGCCCCACAAGGGATCTAGCTTCGTCTTGTCCTCCTTCGACCATCGCGAGCAGCATGTATTCGACCGCTCATATCCTCGTCATCGGCGGCGGCATCGCCGGCCAAGCGGTGTGTGAAGCCACCCGCCAGCTGCACCCCGACGTGCCGATCACGCTCGTCTGCGCCGAGGAGCACCCGCCGTATGACCGCGTCCGCCTCGGCGCGCTGCTGACCCCCGGCGCGACGGTCGACGAGCTGCGGTTGCGGCCCGACGCCTGGTACGACGACCACGCGATTGCCCTGCGTCTGGGCACGCGTGTCACAGCGCTGGATCCCGATGCGCAGTGCGCGACGCTGGACGACGGCACCGTGTTGCACTTCGAGCACGCGGTGCTGTGCACCGGTTCGGATGCCTTCGTGCCGTCGATCCCCGGGCGTGAGCTGACGGGCGTCGAGGTCTTCCGCGATCCCCAGGACTGCGCGGCGATGCTGCGCGCCGCGCAGACCGCCAGCCACGCGGCGGTCATCGGCGGCGGACTGCTGGGGCTGGAGGCTGCCTACGCGCTAGCCGGGCAGGGCTGCGCCACCTCGGTCATCCACCTCGTCGACCGCTTGATGGAGCGCCAGCTCGATGCTGCGGCGGCCGCGTTGCTGGCGCCGTCGATCGCCGGGCTCGGCGTTGATGTCCGTCTTGAGCATGCGACCGCGGAGATCGTCGCCGGGCCTGGCGGCCGGGTGAGCGCGCTGCGCTTCGCCGACAACACCATGTTGGACTGCGACCTCGTCGTCGTCGCGGTCGGGATCGCGCCGCAGGTCGGCCTCGCACGGGCGACGGGGCTGGACGTCGAGCGGGGCGTGGTCGTCGACGATCGCATGGTCAGCTCGCACCCGCGCGTGCTCGCGGTGGGGGAGTGCGCGCAGCATCGCGGGGTCGTGCACGGCATCGTCGCGCCGATCCACGATCAGGCCAAGGTCGCGGCGCAGACGCTGACCGGCGGCGAGGCGTTGTACATGGGGTCGATCCCGACGGCCAAGTTGAAGGTCATGGGCATCGACCTGGTGACGGCCGGTCAGGCCGAAGGGCCCGCCGAGATCGTCGTCGCCGACCAGGAGGCTCGGACCTACCGCAAGCTGATCTGCGACGCCGATGGCACCGTCATCGGCGCGGTCCTGCTCGGCGACGCGCGCGGTGCCGAGCTGCTGAGCGACGCGGTGCGCACGCGGCGGGTGACCGATGACCCGCGTGGGCTGCTCGCCGAGGCCTCCCAGGCGACCGCTGCCGAGCTGCCCGACAGCGCGCAGGTCTGCAACTGCAACGGGGTCTGCAAGGGGGCGATCGTCGGCGCGATCCGCGCGGGTGGCCTTGGCTCAACCCAAGAGGTCGTGTCGGTCACGCGCGCCGGCGCCGGCTGCGGGTCGTGCAAGCCGGTCGTGTCGGAGCTGCTGGCGATCGAGCGCGCGGGCGCCGCGGAGGAGCCCGCGTACCTCTGCCCTTGCCGGCGCCAGACGCGCGAGGACCTGGCGCAGATCGTGCGCGAGGAAGGCATCGAGTCGGTCTCCGAGCTGAGCGAGAGCTGCGGGGCCGGCCGCGACTGCGGCGCCTGCAAGCCCGGGCTGGCCTACCTGGTCTCCGAGATCCAGAACGGGCGCTTCCGCGAGGAGCGCCACGCGCGCTTCATCAACGACCGCGTCCACGCCAACATCCAGAACGACGGCACCTTCTCGGTGATCCCGCGGATCCGCGGCGGCGTGGTGACCGCCGACCAGCTGCGGCGGATCGCTGACGCCGCCGACAAGTACGAGCTGCCGATGATCAAGATCACCGGCGGTCAGCGGATCGACCTGCTCGGCGCCCGCAAGGAGCAGCTGCCGGCGATCTGGGAGGACCTTGGGATGCCGTCGGGCTATGCCTACGCCAAGGCGGTCCGCACGGTCAAGACCTGCGTAGGTTCTGAGTTCTGCCGCTTCGGCCTCGGTGACGCGATCACGACGGGCATCGACCTCGAACGGGCGATGGAGGGCCTTCACACGCCGCACAAGGTCAAGGCCGCGGTGTCGGGCTGCCCGCGCAACTGCGCCGAGTCCTACGTCAAGGACATCGGGGTGGTCGCGGTCGAGGGCGGCTGGGAGATCTACGTCGGCGGCGCAGCGGGGGCGAGCGTGCGCAAGGGCGACCTGCTG
>JBEVLC010000176.1:0-5621 GCA_040509415.1 Baekduia sp.
GGCCGGGACCGGCCCGCCGCCCACAGCGGCGCCAGCATCCGCGCGCGGCTCTCGGCCGCCGCCGACCACGACGCGCTCGCCATCCCAACCGCGGCCCGGATGGGGATCGCGGTCGCCGCCGGTGTCGGGCTCGGCCACGCGATCGGCCTGAGCCGTCCGTACTGGGCCGGTCTCACCGCCGGCGCCGTCCTGCAGGGCGCGACCGGTCCGCTGCAGCGCCATCGCGCTCTGGACCGCGCCACCGGCACCGTCGTCGGCGTCGTGCTCGCCCAGCCGCTGGTCGACCTCCACCCGCCCATCGGTCTTGCCATCGCCGTCGTCGCCCTCTGCATGTTCGTCGCTCAGCTCATGATCCGAGCGAGCTACGCCGTGGCGGTCGTCTTCTTGACGCAGCTGCCGCTGTTCATGCTGGAGGTGGGCGGCGCCGATCCGGGCCGTGCCCTCACGGGCGCCCGCCTGATCGACACGCTCATCGGCTGCGCGCTCGGCGTGGCGATCACCCAGGTCGTCTGGCCGCGCGCGGCGACGGCGCGGTTGCCCGCGGCGGCGCGCCGCGTGCTCGACGCCACGGTCGCGTGCCTGCGCACGTTGCGCGACCCCACCGCGAGCCACGCCGCCGTGGCCGAGGCGCGAGCGCACGCCCTGGCCGAGGTCGTGCGGCTGGAGTCGATGCTCGACATGGCACTCGGCGAGGGCCTCGCCGACAGCCCGGAGTCCGAGGACATGGCGTCGGTCGCCGGTGAGGCCGAGCGGCTCGGACGTCTGGTCATCGGCCTCCCGAGCGTCGAAACGCCATGTTCTTTGCCAACGCGGCGCTCCGGCCCATTTCCAAGAGCGCGATGAGCACGCTCCACCGTGACGCCGATGCTCGCCTGCGAGCCCCACCGTGGTACGAGCGCGAGCCGGTGCGCTTCCTGACCGAGACCGTGCGTGGCGTCGGCCAGGTGGATCTCCAAGCCAAGCTCATCACCGGCGCCGTCATCACCATCGCGCTCTTCTCCGCTGGCTGGAAGCCGGGCGTCTTCGGCCTTCTCAGCGCGGCGGTCTCGACCGCGACCGCGATCGCCCTCGGCGTCGATCGCTCACGGATCGTCAACGGTCTGGAGGGATACTGCGGCGCGCTGATCGGCATCGCCGCCGTCACCTTCCTCGGCCTGCACCTCTCCTCGTGGCTGGTGGCGATCTCCGGGGCCGTCGCCTGCACGGTCATCACCGCCGCGATGGGCACCATGCTCGGCAGCTGGAAGCTCTCGCCGCTGACCGGCCCGTTCTGCGTCGTAGGCACCGCGATCGCGATCGGCGGCCCCGGCTTCGAGCGGATCTGGCATGGCGGGGCGAGCGCCGCGCTGCCCAGCGCGACGGTCGGCAGCACCGCGCTGTCGTTCGGCAACTTCATCGAGTCGCTCTTCACCAACGTCGCGGAGATCTTCTTGCTCGACAAGTGGTGGGCGGGTCTCATCATGCTCGCCGGCCTCGGCCTGGCCAGCCCCAAGGTCATGCTCGCCGCCTGCGCTGGCAGCCTCATCGGCACGCTCACCGCCTGGGCCGTCGGCGCGCCCGCCGACCTCATCACCGAGGGGATCTACGGCTACAACGCGGTGCTCGTGATGATCGCCCTCGGGGCGACGTTCCTGGCCCCCACCGCGATCAACATGGCCTACGCGGTCCTCGCCGCGATCTTCTCGACCCTGATGACGGCCACGCTCGCCGAGTTCTTCGCGCCGTTCGGCGGCCACACGCTGACCTGGCCGTTCAACCTCACGACGTGGGCCTTCCTCGCCGCGGTCCCCGTCTTGCACGCCATCACGACCCCCAAGGAGGAGCACGCCCATGAACCTCGCGCCTCGTGAGCAGGACAAGCTGTACATCTACATCGTCGCCGACCTCGCGCGGCGGCGCCGCGACCGCGGCGTGCCGCTGAACTTCAGCGAAGCGGTCGCCCTCATCTCCGAGGCGATCCTGGAAGGCGCCCGCGACGGCAAGACCGTCGCCGAGTGCATGGAGCTCGGCAAGCAGGTCGTCGGCGCCGGCGACGTCATGGACGGCGTGCGGGAGATGGCGGGCCTGATCCAGGTCGAGGCGACGTTCCTGGATGGGACCAAGCTCGTCTCCTGCCACGACCCGGTCGGCGGCTGACCGACCGATGGGCGCCAAGCCCCAGCACCGGCCCGAGGCGCTCGTGCTCGTCGGCGGGCACGAGAGCCGTGACGGCCGCGCGCTCGCGGCGCTCGCCGCGTGGCCCGAGTTGCTCGGCGAGCCGCCGCTGCGGATCGCCGCCGCCGGACGGCCGCTGGCCGCCGCGATCGGGCAGAAGGCCGGCACTCAGGGCTTCCGCGGGCCCGTCGTGGTGGTGCCGATGACCCTCGGCCGCGACCCGCGGCTGGTATCTGACACCGCGCGGACCGTGCGGTGGATCGCGCGCGACCGGCCGGAGGGTGCGATCGTGCTGGCCGAGCCGTTCGGGACCCCCGACCACCTCGTGAGCTGGCTGCGCGCGGCCTGCCGGACGCACCCCGACGACACGGCGATCCTGATCGCCGCGCCTGCGGCCGATCCGTTCGACGACGCCGAGCTGCACCGGATCGCCGCACTCGTGCGCGTCTTTGGCACGCACCCGCTCGTCGAGGTCGCGCTGCTGACTCCCGGCGGCCACGCGCTGCGCGACGGCCTCGAGCGCTGCCGCCGGCTCGGCGCCGGCCAGGTGGCGATCGTGCCCGCCGGCTTCGAGTCGCCGGTCGGCACCGCGGGCCCACTGCTGGCCCCCGTCGCCGTGGCCAGCGTCATCTCCGCCCGCGTCGCGACGGCCTGCCGCAGGCTGGCCGAGAGCGGCGAGGACGGCGTCAGCGCGGCCCTGGCGGCCGACCACCACCACGGCTTCGCGCACGCCCACGACCACACCAACAACGACAACCACGGCCACACGCACGACACCTCCACCACCTCTGGCCCTCATCTGAAGAAGAAAGGACCCGCACATGCCGCTCCCCGATCGGTTCACGTTCGCGACCGGTGACATCGAGATCAACGCCAACCGCCGCAAGCAGAAGATGACGGTCAGCAACACGGGTGATCGCGCGATCCAGGTGGGCTCGCATTACCACTTCTTCGAGGCCAACCGCGCGTTGCGGTTCGATCGCGTGGCGGCGCTCGGGATGCACCTCGACCTGCCCGCCGGCACGGCCGTGCGCTTCGAGCCCGGTGACACCCACGAGGTGCAGCTCTGCGAGTACGGCGGCATCGGCTACATCGCCGGCTTCAGCGGGCTGGTGCAAGGCGGCCTGCGCAGCACCGACAACCGCGATCGCGCGATCCGGCTGATGCGCGAGCTCGGCTTCCAGGACAAGGGCGACGGCGACTCGAAGGGCAAGGCGTCATGAAGATCAAGCGCAAGCAGTACGCCGACCTGTTCGGCCCCACCACCGGGGACCGCGTCCGGCTCGCCGACACGAACCTCGTCATCGAGATCGAGCAGGACCACCACGAGGGCCGCTACGGCGACGAGGCCGTCTACGGCGGCGGCAAGACCGCGCGCGACGGCATGGCCGGCGACCCCTCCGGCGTCTCGGCCGAGGGGATGCTCGACACGGTCATCACCAACGCGATCGTGCTCGACCCGTTTCTCGGCGTCGTCAAGGGCGACATCGGCATCAAGAACGGGCTGATCGCCGCCGTCGGCAAGGCCGGCAACCCGGGCGTCCAGGACGACATCCACCCAGACCTGATCATCGGCGCCGGCACCGAGGTGATCGCCGGCGAGCACACGATCGTCACCGCCGGCGCGATCGACACCCACGTGCACTTCATCGCGCCCCAGCAGGCCGAGCACGCGCTGACCAACGGCATCACCACGCTCTTCGGCGGCGGCACCGGCCCGACCGACGGCACCAACGGCACGACCTGCACGCCCGGCCCGTGGAACATGAAGCGGCTGCTGGAGGCGTGCGAGGGCATGCCCGTGAACATGGGGATCATGGCCAAGGGCAACTCGAGCCTGCCGATCTCGCTGCGCGAGCAGTTGGAGGCCGGGGCCGCCGGCCTCAAGGTCCATGAGGACTGGGGCTCGACACCCGCGGTGATCGACTGCGCGCTCTCGGTGGCCGACGAGTACGACGTCCAGGTCGCGATCCACACCGACAGCCTCAACGAGTCGGGGTACTTCGAGGACACGCGCTCGGCGTTTGACGGTCGCACGATCCACACGTTCCACAGCGAGGGCGCCGGTGGTGGCCATGCCCCCGACATCCTGCGGGTGACGGGCGAGCCCAACGTGCTGCCGTCGTCGACCAACCCCACGCTGCCCTACGGCATCAACTCCGTCGACGAGCTGCTGGACATGGTGATGGTCTGCCATCACCTCAGCCACGACATCCCCGAGGACGTGTCGTTCGCCGACAGCCGTGTGCGCGCGGAGACGATCGCGGCCGAGACGGTGCTCCACGACCTCGGGATCATCAGCATGATCTCGTCGGACTCCCAGGCGATGGGCCGTGTCGGCGAGTCGGTCACGCGGGCGTTCCAGATCGCCCATCATTGCAAGGCGCTGCGCGGTCCCTTGCCGGAGGACTCTGACGCCAACGACAACGAGCGGGTCCTGCGCTTCCTGGCCAAGGTGACGATCAACCCGGCGATCACCAACGGCGTCGGCCACGCGATCGGCTCGATCGCGCCCGGCAAGATCGCCGACCTCGTGCAGTGGCCGATCGCGTCGTTCGCCGCCAAGCCGCGGCTGGTCGTCAAGGGCGGTCTCATCAACTGGGCCGCGATGGGCGACCCCAACGCCTCGCTGCCGACGCCGCAGCCGATCTACTACCGGCACATGTTCGGCGCCTACGGGCGCGCGCGCCAGAGCACGGGCGTGACGTTCATGTCGCAGGCCGGGATCGCTGCCGGCGTCCCGGAGCAGCTCGGCCTGGAGCGGCAGATCATTCCGGTGCGCAACTGCCGCTCGATCGGCAAGCAGCACATGGTGCGCAACTCCCGCATTCCCGACATCCAGGTCGATCCGGAGACGTTCAAAGTCAGCGTCGACGGCGAGATCACCACCATCGAGCCAGCCAAGGAGCTTCCACTCACCCGGCTGTTCTTCATGGTCTGATGCAAGCCGCCGACCTCGTCGCCTGGCAGCTGGCCGACTCCGCCTTCCCGAGCGGGAGTTACACGCTCTCGCACGGGTTGGAGGGCTACGCGCAGGACCGGGCGATCACCGCCGCCGAGGTGCCGGCCCTCCTGAACGACCTGCTCCTGCACGCGATCGGCCCGGCCGATGCGACGGCGCTCGCGCTCGCCCACCAGGGCGCGAGCGCCGGCGACTGGGAGCTCGTGCGCAGCGCCGATCAGCGCCTGCACGCGAGCAAGCTCACGCGTGAGCCGCGCCAGGCGTCACTGCGGATCGGGCGCCAACTGCTCGACCTCTGCGGCGAAGTCTTCCCCTCGCCGCCGCTGGCACGGCTGAGCGAGCTGGTGGCGGCCGGCGCGATGCCCGGCACGCAAGCCGTGGTGGTCGGGGTGGTCTATGCGGGCGCCGGCGTCGACCGCGACCGTGCGGTGGCCGCCGACCTGTTCGCGTTCTGCACGTCGTTGGCCGGCGCCCCCCGGCGGCGGGGCCAGGGCGCCCACCCCCC
>JBEVLC010000177.1:0-3156 GCA_040509415.1 Baekduia sp.
GGCCGCCGACGCGCACGCCCGTCTTACGCGCTAGGCCACGGGCGTCTCGCGCACCGCGCCAGGCGCCAGCGCGTCCAGCAGCATGTCGGCCATCCCCTGATCGCCGGTGATCTCCAGCTCCGTGCGGGAGGCGTCGGGGCCTAAGGCCTCGACCCATGCTCGCTCGGGGCCGGCGATGCGGGCATCGGCCTCGGGAGCTGAGCGCTCCGCGAGCTCCATGTGGCCGCGACGGGCCGTGAGCACGTAGCGCTTCATGTCCCCGGCACGGCGGACGACGGTGATCTCGACCATGCCGTCGATCTCCTCGGGGAGCGTGAGCCCCGGCACCGTGCGCAGGATCGCGCCAATGTCGACGGACTCGTCCGGACGTGGTGGCGACCACGCCCAGCGTGCGCCCCAGCGCGCGAGCGCGCCGACGACGGGGAGCAGGTCACGTGCGCGCTCGGTGAGCTCGTAGTCGACCCGCGGTGGAACCTCTCGGTAACGCTGGCGTGTCAGCAGGCCGTCAGCAACCATGCGGTTGAGACGAGAACGCAGCTGCTCGGTCGAGATGCCAGGCAGGACGCGTTGCAACTCGACGAAGCGGCGGGGGCCGGCGACGAGGTCGCGGACGATCAACAGCGTCCACTTGTCGCCAACCAGATCCAGTGCGCGCGCATCTGGCGCCCACTGGTTGTACGGATGCCGCTTTGGGGGTGGAACGGAGGGAATGGCTGCCTCCCTTGAGACCGCGTAGATGGGACGGACCCCTCAGCCACCACCGAGGATACCCACGTCAGACCACGGACGCGCCGTTTTTTAGCGGACTTGGACGTCCGTTTGACCCGCTGGTGGTGAGTCGTTGCCGCACAAGCGCTAACGACCAGTCTGGAAGCCAGGACATTGCCAGAAGCTGTTCATACCGTCGAGCGCTGAAGTCCGTTGTGGCACCTGGGCCGGGAGCGCTGGTGCACAGGCATTCGGTAGGTCAGCGGGCCGGATGTGCAGCGAACGGGCCGATGCGCGCCGCGGAGGCGACGCGCATCGTGCCGGTACGCGATCTGGTCGGGAGGCTTACACGTTCACGAGGCCGGCGAGGATCTGCTCGTCGTAGACGTCCTCTTCGGCGCCCACATGCAGCGACGCCGCGGGTGCGAGCATGGGGTAGGTCGCGTCCTGCTCGGCGGCGATAGCCGCGAAGCGACGCGTGGGCGGGCTCTGCTCCTGCGCGTCCGGCAGGTCCTTCTCGAAGCGGGGGTCCACGGGACTCCTCTCGTCTCGGGTGCCTTCGCTCTTCGTTCTACGCCCATCGCGCCGGAATGCAAACGCGATGTCGGCGCGCCACACCCGGTCGGGCTAGCTTCATAGGAAGCCTCTGAAGATCAGACGCCATGTTGTGTGATCTCGGAACTGGCGGACGGGTCGCGCGACCGCGAGGATGGACGGATGAGCACCGAGGCGGAACAGACGACGCGGATCCACGGCGGGCGGTTGATCGCCCGGCGCCTGAAGGCCCATGGGGTGACCAAGCTCTTCACGCTGTCGGGCGGGCACATCTTCTCGATCTACGACGGCTGCCGGGAGGAGGGCATCGACATCGTCGACACCCGCCACGAGCAGGCCGCGACGTTCGCCGCCGAGGGCTGGGCGAAGGTCACACGCACGCCGGGCGTCGCCGCGCTGACCGCCGGCCCGGGCGTCACCAACGGGATGAGCGCGATCGCCAGCGCCCAGCAGTCGGCCTCCCCGATCCTCGTGCTCGGCGGCCGCGCGCCGGCGATGCGGTGGGGGATGGGGTCGCTGCAGGAGATCGATCACGTTCCGTTCGTCGCGCCGCTGGCCAAGCTGGCGGCGACCGCCGGCTCGCCGGACGAGATCCCGGGCCTGGTCGACCGCGCACTGGCGGCGGCGATGGCGCCGCACTCGGGCCCGACGTTCCTGGACTTCCCGATGGACCACGTCTTCTCCGAGGGAGACGACACGGGCTTGGAAGGGGCGCTGCACGACGTGCTGGCCGAGCCGGTGGCCGATGGCGACATCGAGCGCGTGCTCGCGCTGCTCGACGGCGCTGAGCGGCCGGTGATCATGGCCGGCACGAACCTCTACTGGGGCCGGGGCGAGCACGCGCTGCGCGAGCTGGCCGAGCGCCGGGGCATCCCGGTGTACTTGAACGGCCAGGCGCGCGGGTGCCTGCCGGCCGATCACGAGCTGTTCTTCTCACGCGCGCGTGGAGATGGCCTGAAGGGCGCTGACGTCGCGCTGGTCATCGGCGTGCCGATGGACTTCCGCCTCGCCTTCGGGGCGTCGTTCGGCGAGGAGACCAAGTTGGTGGTCATCGACCGGGCCGAGCCGGCGCGCGCGCACCCGCGGGCGGTTGAGGCGTCGCTCTACGGCGGCATCGACGCGACCTTGCGCGCGCTGGTCGGCGACGGCACGCCGGATCGTACGCGCGACTGGGTTGCGCACCTGCGCGGCAAGGAGATCGAGAAGCGCGAGGCCGAGCGGGTGGAGTTGGATGACGGCCGCGCGCCGTTGCATCCGATGCGGCTCTACCGCGAGCTGGGCGAGATGCTGGACCGCAACGCGATCGTTATCGGTGACGGCGGTGACTTCGTCTCCTACGCGGGTCGTGTGATCGACACCTACGAGCCGGGCTGCTGGCTGGACCCGGGCCCGTTCGGCTGTCTGGGCACCGGGCCGGGCTACGCGCTGGCGGCCAAGCTCGCCCATCCCGACCGGCATGTCGTCCTGCTCGTCGGCGACGGTGCGTTCGGCTTCAGCGGGATGGAGTTCGACACGCTCGCGCGCCATGGCGTGAACGTCGTCGCCGTGATGGGCAACAACGGGATCTGGGCGCTCGAGAAGCACCCGATGGAGTTCTTGTACGGGTACTCAGTCGCCGCGGAGCTGCGGCCCGAGACGCGCTATGACCAGATGGTCGAGGCGCTGGGCTGCCACGGAGAGCTCGTCCGGGCGCCCGAGGACCTCAAGCCGGCGCTGGCGCGGGCGTTCGAGGCGGGTGCGCCGGCCCTCGTCAACGTGCTCACGGATCCCGACGTCGTGTATCCGCGCAAGTCGAATCTGGCCTGACCGATCCTCCCGTTCCGATGCACCGGTCTTCTGGAAGAAGAAGGCGGGTACTTTCCGGTGCGATGGGCTGCCTGAAACGTGGAAGCC
>JBEVLC010000178.1:0-4414 GCA_040509415.1 Baekduia sp.
TGCAGCTCGTCGCCGAGCGCATACCGCTCGGCGACCTCCGACCCTTCGTCGGCGAAGCGCCGGGCCATGCCGCAGACCGCGTCGGCGCCCGCGCGCTCCAGCGCCGCCAGCAGCGTCTCGTGATGGGTCGGCAGATAGCGGTCGTCGCCGTCGAGGAAGGCGAGCAGCTCGGTGTCCAGCGCGGCGGCGCCCGCCCCACGTGCGCCGCCGGGCCCGATGCCCTCGGTGCGGATGGTGTGCACCCCGCGCGCGCGAGCGACGTCGCCGCTGCCGTCGACCGAACCGTCGTCGACGACGATCACCCCCGCCGAGGGAAGCGTTTGCGCAACAACGCTGTCCAACGCCTCGCCGAGATACGCCGCCTGGTCGCGGACCGCGATGACGACGCCGATCACGCCGCGCCCTCCCCGCGGCGCTGAAGCGACGCGTGCAGCACGGCGAGCAGCCCGTGGCGGGTCGCATCGCGATCGCGCGTGAGGCTCCCGTCGCGCAGGCGGTAGTGCGTGGTGACCACGTCGCACTGCACCAGCCGCGCGCCCGCCTCACGCAGCCGCAGCAGCCAGTCGACGTCCTCGGCGTGCCGCAGCGTCTCGTCCATCCCGCCATGGCGCTCGAGTATCGAGCGGCGCATCAGCCAGGTGCCGAGCTGGATGCCGACGGTCGGCTCGCCATAGGGCCGCAGCGGATCACCGGCGACGGGCTGCGCGCGAGCCATGACGAAGTCGATCTCCGGGTCCTCCAGCAGCGCCCGGCGCGGGTCCGGCCGGCCGGCGACCCAGAGATCGTCGGCATCCAGGAAGCCGACGAGCGTTCCGCGCGCCTGTGCGATCCCGGCGTTCCGCGCCGCCGACGGCCCGCGACAGGGCTGACGCACGACGCGCACCGGCGGCCCGAAGGCCTCGGCGATCGCCGCGCTATCGTCGGTCGAGCCGTCATCGATGACCAGCAGCTCCAGCAACCCGTCGGCGTTGGCCAGCACGCTCGCGATCGCGTCGCCCACCCAAGGCTCCGCGTTGTGCAGCGGCATGATCACGGTCAGGTCGCGGGCCTCACTCATGCCGCCGCCTCCGCCGCCAGCGTCTCGATCAGCGCACCGATCGCCTCTGGGATCGCCGCCACGTCGGGGCCGACGTCCAGCGTGTAGACCGGCAGCGAGGCGAGCAGCTCGCGCAGCACGGTCAGTGTCGCGGCGCTGTCGCCTGGCAGCTGCAGCAGCGTCGAGACGGCGATCGTCCGCAGCGCCTCGCGGCCGCTGACCCGCACCGGGGCGCCGGTCTGCTCCGCGACGTGCGGCAGGATGACGGCCCGCAGCGCCAGCGACGGGCAGACGACGTCGGCGATCGGCAGCCGCAGCTTGCCGCGCCAGTCCACGCGAGCGCCAACCGCGCGTGCAGGGAGATCCCCGCCGCCGCCCAGCAGCTCCAGCGACGCCGCGCCGGCCTTGGCGATCGCGAAGGCCGGATGCGCGGTCGGCGGCGAGCCCGGCAGGACCAAGGTGTAGTCGTCGGAGACCAGCGCCATCCCGGCCTGCAGGCAGGCCAGCGCGGTGGTGGACTTGCCCGCCCCGCCGGATCCCAGCAGCAGGACGCCGTCGGCGCCGGTCCCGACAGCAGCAGCGTGGATCAGATGCGCGCCGTGGCGCGCCAGCGTCCAGCGCAGGATGCTCCGCAGCGGCGCGCCGCCCTCCCACGGTGCCATGACGGTGGCGTCGCGCAGCCATTGGACCCCGAGGCCCGCCTCGGTGTCGGCGACCGAGAGCGTCGCGTAGTCGTTGCTGTAGCTGGCCAGGCGCGGCGGCCGCGTCCAGCCCGCGATCTCCTCGCGCTGGAGGTAGTCGTCCGGCCCCCACGGTGGCCGCGGGGCGGCGCGGCCGGAGCCGGCGCCATCGAAGGCCCAGAGCTCGATGGCCGGACGCTCGTCCGCCGCGATCAACCCCTCCAACATCCCGGGGGCAAGCCGGTCGATCAGCTCCTCGCCCGCCAAATGCACGCGCACCGGCACGCCCGCCGGGCGCAGCGTCAGGGTGCGCGCGGGGCCCGCCGCCACCGCGGCGCGCGCGACGTCCACGAGGCGGGTGACGAAGTCCTCAGATGCGGCTGCGGTCATCCGGCCGGCGCGCGCGTCACCGGCCACCCATCGCCATCGAGATCGATGTCGTGGATCGGGTCCAGCATCAGCAAGTCCTGCATGTCGCTAAAGCGCTGCAGGACGGGCTCGCTGGCGGCCGGTGGGGCGTCGACAACCGTTGTCCCAGCGTCGGCCTCGGCCTCCTCGACGAGCTCCTCGGCGCGGAGCTGCTCGATAAACACCTCCACCTGCGGCGGCTCCCACTTCAGCGAGCTCGCGATCGCCGCCGGACTGCGACCCTCCTGCAACAACGCCCAAATCGCCGTCGCGGGCGCGTTGAGCGCGTAGTAGCAACCCGTTCCCATGTGCACGAGCACGGCCTCGCCGTCGAAGGCCTCATCGATCACGTCGGGCCGTCGTGGCCGAAACGCAAGTGGCACGGGCTTGTTCATGCGCGGCGAGTCTAGACGGCAGACCTTCCGATCTCACGATCAAATAGCCTTCCGCGCCGCATGTTCTCCAAGGTTTTGGTCGCAAATCGGGGCGAGATCGCCATCCGCGTCATGCGGACGCTCGAAGAGATGGGCATCGCCTCCGTCGGTGTCTACTCCGAGCTGGATCGGGACGCGCTGCACGTGCAGCGCGCCGACGAGGCATATCTGCTCGGGGGCCCGACGGCCGCCGAGAGCTACCTGAAGATCGACAAGATCATCGAGGTCTGCAAGGAGTCGGGCGCCGAGGCCGTCCATCCGGGCTATGGCTTCCTGGCCGAGAACGCCGCCTTCGCCCGTGCCTGCGACGAGGCGGGCATCGTCTTCATCGGCCCGCCTGCGTCGGCCATCGACGCGATGGGCTCCAAGACCAAGGCGCGCGAGCTGATGCAGGCTGCCGGCGTCCCGATCGTCCCGGGCACGACCGAGCCGGTCGACACGCTCGAGGACGCGCTGCGCATCGCGCGCGACGAGATTGGCTTCCCGGTCGCGGTGAAGGCCGCGAGCGGCGGTGGCGGCAAGGGCTTCCGCGTTGCGCTGACCGAGGACAAGCTGCAGGACGCCTTCGAGGGCGCCTCGCGCGAGGGCGAGAAGTTCTTCTCCGACGGCACCGTCTACCTCGAGCGCTACCTGCCCGACCCGCGCCACGTCGAGGTCCAGATCCTCGCCGACCGCCACGGCAACGTCATCCACCTCGGCGAGCGCGACTGCTCGGTCCAGCGCCGCCACCAGAAGCTCATCGAGGAGTCCCCGGCCCCGGCCGTCGACGCCGCGATGCGCGAGGCCATCGGCAAGATCGGCACCGATGCGGCGCGCGCCGTCGACTACGTCGGCGCCGGCCCGATCGAGGGCATGCTTCAGGACGGGGAGTACTTCTTCCTGGAGATGAACACGCGCGTGCAGGTCGAGCACTGCGTGACCGAGATGACGACCGGCATCGACATCGTGCGCGAGGGCATCCTCGCCGCCGCTGGCGAGCCGCTCACGGTCACCCAGGACGACGTCGAGCTGCGCGGCCACGCGATCGAGTGCCGCATCAACGCCGAGGACGCGTCGCGCAAGTTCGCGCCGGCCCCGGGCAAGATCGGCGACTACAAGGAGCCGAGCGGCCCGGGCGTGCGCGTCGACTCAGGCGTCGGCCCCGGCGGCGAGGTCACGCCGATGTACGACCCGATGGTCGCCAAGCTGATCGTCTGGGACACCGACCGCGAGAAGGCGACCAAGCGCATGCTGCGCGCGCTGGGCGAGTACGAGATCGAGGATCTCAAGACGCTGATCCCGTTCCACAAGGCCTTGCTGGCGACCGAGCAGTGGGCCAACGCCGAGACCTGTCGCGATCTGGTCGAGGACAGCGACTGGCTCAAGACGCTGGCGTTCCCCGCGCCGACGCTGGCTGATGACGACGAGGACGAGAAGATCGAGCAGGCCTACACCGTCGAGGTGTCGGGCCGGCGCTTCGACGTCACGGTCATTGGTCCCCCGCCGGTCGGCGGCGTGGCCGTTGCCGCGGGCAGCCCGAACGGCGCGGGCGCCGCCCCGAAGAAGCGCGGTGAGCGCAAGAAGAGCGCGGGCGGCGGCGCCGACGAGTTGGTCTCCCCGCTGCAGGGCAACATGTGGAAGGTGCTCGTCAAGCAGGGCGACACCGTTCAAGAGGGCCAGCTGCTCTGCATCATCGAGGCGATGAAGATGGAGAACGAGATCACCGCCCACAAGGCGGGCGTGATCGAGAAGCTGGCCATCAAGGAGGGCGAGCCGATCACGGCCGGCGCCCTCATCGCGGTCATCAAGTCGGCCGAGGCGTCGACCAACGGCGACCAGCCGGCCGAGTAGCCGCCCTCAGACCTTCTCGAAGACCA
>JBEVLC010000179.1:0-7843 GCA_040509415.1 Baekduia sp.
GGCGCGTATGCGCCGGCCGTCGTCGTTCTGGGCCGCGCGAAACTGCCAACGGCTGCGTCGAGGGACGACTGAACCACCGTATGCGTGGTTGATCGTCCCTCGATGGCGCGGGCGCGATGATTGCGTGTGCAACAATGCGTGGTCGTGAGTCCCGCCGAAGCCGCCCGCCACAAGTCGCTGATCCTGGCCTTGTGCTGCCTGGCCCAGTTCATGGTCATCCTGGATGTCGCGATCGTCAACGTCGCGTTGCCGGCGATCCGTGAGGACCTCGGCTTCTCGGCAACGGGCCTGCAGTGGGTGGTCAACGCCTACACCTTGACGTTCGCCGGCTTCCTGCTGCTCGGCGGCCGCGCGGCGGACCTGATCGGGCGCCGCGAGGTCTTTGCCGGGGGCTTGCTGCTCTTCGCGCTCGCCTCGCTGTTTGGCGGGATCGCGCAGACCGATGGGCAGCTGGTGGCGGCGCGGGCGGCCCAGGGTCTCGGCGGCGCGGTCGTCGCGCCGGCAACGTTGTCGATCTTGATGACGACGTTCACCGAGGGTGGGGAGCGCAACAAGGCGCTTGGGCTCTGGGGCGCGATGGGTGGCGTCGGCGGCGCGACAGGCGCGCTGCTCGGCGGGATCCTGACCCAGACGCTGTCGTGGCGCTGGATCCTGCTGATCAACGTGCCGATCGGGATCGTCGCGGCGCTCGTCGGGCTGCGCGTCGTGATGCGCGGCCGGCGTGACGTGGGCGCGGCGCGGTCGTTCGACCTGGCGGGTGCGCTGACGGTGACGGCGGGCCTGGTCGTGTTGACCTATGGGATCGTCGAGACCGAGGCGTACGGCTGGGGCTCGACGCGCACGCTCGTGACGATCGCGCTCGGGCTGGCGCTGCTGGCGACCTTCCTGCTGATCGAGGGCCGTCTGGCGACCGCACCGCTCGTCCCGCTGCGGATCTTCCGCAACCGGCCGGTCACGGCGGCCAATATCGTGGTCTTCTGCATGGGCGCCGCGGCGTTTGCCATGTGGTACTTCATGTCGCTGTACATGCAGGAGGTCAAGGGCTTTGATCCGATCGAGGCCGGCGTCGCGTTCCTGCCGATGACGGTCGCGCTGATCATCACCTCGCAGATCGCGAGCCGGGCGACCGGCCGCGTGGGCGCCGGCGTCGTGCTCACGATCGGCATGGTGCTGCTGGCGCTCGGCATGCTCGGGCTCAGTCGTGTCTCGGCCGACGGGAGCTACGCGGTCCATGTGCTCGGCCCGTCGATCGTCACCGCCGCCGGTCTCGGCTGCGCGTTCGTCTCGGTAACGATCGCGGCGACCACGGGGATCCGCGGACCCGAGGCCGGGCTGGCCTCCGGGCTGGTCAACACCTTTCGCCAGGTCGGTGGCTCGATCGGTCTGGCGCTGCTGGCGACGATCGCGACACAGCGCACCGCCGACGTCGCCGGCACGGTCTCGCGCGAGGTGGCGCTGACCCAGGGCTTCCAGCGCGCCTTCCTGGTCGGCGCGGGCTTCGCGGCGATCGGCGCCGTGATCAGCGCGACGACGCTCGCGCGTGCCGGGGCGCGAGCGGCCGCCAAGGCGCGGGCGGGCGTGGAGAGCGCGGGAGCGTAGGAGCGCGGGGGCGTAGGCAGTGGACGCTTCCGCGCGCTGGCACGTATCATTTGCCTCATGGCCGAGCGGCTGGAGGACGTGGTCAACATCGGACCGGCGCTTGCGCACGACCTGCGCGCGGTCGGCGTCGCTGATATCGAGCAGCTTCGCGATGTCGGCGCCCAGGAGGCGTGGCTGCGCATGCACGCGGCCGGTTGCCATGACTGCCTGAGCTCGCTGCTGGCGCTCGAGGGCGCGGTCCGGGGTGTGCGCTGGATGCAGATCTCGCCCGACGATCGCGACGCGGTCGCCTCCGCTGCTCGCGAGGCGCTGCTGTCGGCGCGGCAGCCGACTGTGCACTAGCGCTCGCCGAGCGCGGTGCGGGCCGCGTCATCCGGACCCGTCCGGCTACCTTCTCAGGCACATGCTGTACGACAAGGCACGCATCTTCGTCCAGGCGGGCGGCGGCGGGAACGGTTGCATGAGCTTCCGCCGCGAGGCGCACGTGCCCAAGGGCGGGCCTGACGGCGGCGACGGCGGGCACGGCGGCGCCGTCGTGCTGCTCTGCGACGACTCGTTTCGCGACCTGCAGTCCTTCAAGCGCCGGGCCCACTACAAGGCGGGGCGCGGGCGCCACGGGGAGGGCAACCAGCGCCACGGTGCTGATGGCGAGGACCTCATCGTCCGCGTCCCGCCGGGTACGCAGGTGATCGACGAGACGGGCACGATCCTCCACGACCTCGTCGTCCCCGGGACGCGCGCCGTCGTCGCCAAGGGCGGCTCGGGCGGCCGCGGCAACAAGAAGTTCGCGGGCGCGACCCATCAGTCGCCGACGTTTGCCGAGCGTGGGCTGGACGGCGCCGAGAGCTGGCTCGACCTGCAGCTCAAGCTCCTGGCCGACGTCGGCCTCGTCGGCCTGCCCAACGCGGGCAAGTCCTCCATGTTGGGCCGGATGACGCGCGCCGCGCCGAAGGTCGCCAACTACCCGTTCACGACGTTGGAGCCGATCCTCGGCACGCTCGATGGCGACGAGCGCCAGCTCGTGCTCGCCGACATCCCCGGGTTGATCGAGGGCGCGTCCGACGGCGCCGGCCTTGGCCATGAGTTCCTCGCGCACGTCGAGCGCACGCGGTTGCTCGTCCATGTCCTCGACCTCGCGCCGCTGGACGGCAGCGATCCGGAGGAGAACTACGCGACGATCGAGCGCGAGCTCGCCGAGTACGACGAGCGGCTCGCGACGCTGCCGCGGATCCTCGCCCTCTCGAAGGCCGACCTCGTCTCGCCGGAGGAGGCCGAGGTCACCGCGCAGGTCTGGCGCGAGCGCTTCGCCGCCGAGCTGCCCGAGCGCGAGGTGTGGGAGGAGCCGGTCGAGGCGACGCCGGTGCTGATCACCTCCTCGGCGACCGGGCTGGGTCTCGAGGAGCTGAAGGCGGAGCTGTTTCGGCGCGTTCCGGTGCTCGTCGACGCACCGCTGCCGCCGGGCCTCGACGCGGGCGAGACCCTGGAGGAGCATCGCGTCTTCCGGCCGGCCGCAGGCCGCCGCGCCAAGGAGTTCGAGGTCGAGCAGGTCGAGGATGGCCTGTGGCGCGTGGCCGGCGAGGGCGTCGACCGCCTCATCGCCCGCCATGACATGGAGAACATGGACGCGCTCGCGCACGTCGAGCGCCGCCTGCATCGCATGGGCGTCATCCGCGCGCTGGAGGCCCAAGGCTTCGAGCCGGGTGATGACGTCGAGATCGGCGGCATCGTCTTCGAGCTCGATCCGTCGTAGCCGCGTAGGCTTCGCCGCCGCATGGCACGCCACGTCATCAAGCTCGGCTCCGGCATCACCGCCGGCGACGACGGCACGCTTCGGACCGAGGTGCTCGCGGCGATCTGCGACGAGGTTGCCACGCGGCGGCGCGCCGGTGACGACGTGGTCATCGTCAGCAGCGGTGCGATCGTGCGCGGGCTGGACACGATGGGCATCGCCGGCCGGCCGAGCGCGATCGAGGACCTGCAGGCCGCCAGCGCGGTGGGGCAGGGACGGCTGTTTCGCTTCTACGACGAGCTGCTGGCTGCACGCGGCGTCACCGCCGCGCAGGTGCTGCTGACGTTCTTCGACCTCAGCCACCGCACGCACTACCTCAACGCACGCCAGGCGCTGCGGCGGCTGTTGGACTGGGGCGTCGTCCCGATCATCAACGAGAACGACACGACCGCGACCGACGAGATCACCTTCGGCGACAACGACTTCCTCGCCGCGCAGGTCGCGATCCTGGTTGAGGCCGACAGGCTGGTGCTGCTGACCGGCGTCGACGGCGTCTACACCACGGACCCCCGGACCGACCCGAGCGCGGCGATCGTCCGCGAGATCACCGACTTCGCGACGCTGGAGGCCCAGGCCTCGATCGGCGACTCGACCTCGGCGCTCGGTTCCGGCGGCATGCGCTCCAAAGTCGTCGCGGCCGAGATGGCGACGGCGGCCGGCATCCCCGCCGCGATCGTCAACGGCCTGCGTCACGAGGCGCTCGGCGCCGTCCTGGCCGGTGCGATCGACGAGGGCACGCACTTCCCCGCGCGGGCGCTGGGCATCTCCTCGTTCAAGCTCTGGCTGCGCTACGCCAAGCCCGCCGCCGGCACGGTCGTCGTCGACGCTGGTGCCGCCCGTGCGCTGCGCGAGGGTGGAACCTCGCTGCTGCCGGTCGGTGTGGTCGACGTTGTCGGCGATTTTGCGGGCGGCGATGCCGTCGAGGTCCAGGCGGCGGGCGACCACACGCTCCTGGGCAAGGGCATCGTCACGCTCTCGTCCGGAGAGTTGCGCCGCGTGCAGGGCCTGCAGTCGGCGCAGGTGCGCGAGGTGTTGCCACGGGCGGCGGAGGAAGCGGTGCATCGGGACTACTTCGTACTGGCCTGAGGCCCGGTCGCAGCCGATTGGCACGGTCTCGGCACGGCATCTGCGCAGGATCTTCACGAGCCGACACAGATGCGTGACATTCCGGCCGTTACCCTTCCGGCATGGCCGTTTCCGTCGCCTCCGTGACCGACATCTGCTGTGCCGCCCGCGCCGCGTCGCGGCGTTTGGCCATGTTGCCGACGGCCGAGAAGGACGCGGCGCTGCGGGCCATCGCGGATGCCTTGGAGGCGCGGACGGTCGAGATCCTCGAGGCCAACGCGCGGGATCTGGAGGCCGGGCGCGCGGCGGGGCTGTCTGACGCGTTGCTGGATCGGCTGCTGCTGGATCCCGAGCGGATCGCCGCGATCGCCGCGCAGGTGCGCGACATCGCGGCGCTGCCGGATCCCGTCGGCGAGGTCATCGACGGATTCCGGCTGCCCAACGGCCTCGATGTCGCCAAGACGCGGACGCCGCTCGGCGTCGTCGCGGTGGTCTACGAAGCCCGGCCGAACGTCACGATCGACGCCGCCGCGCTCTGCTTGAAGTCGGGCAACGCGATCGTGCTGCGGGGCTCGTCGAGCGCTGCACACTCCAACGCGATCCTCGCGGCGATCGCCGCCGAGCACGCGCCTGAGGGCGCGATCGGCCTCGTCGCCGGCGGTGGGCGTGAGGAGCTGGCCGAGCTGGCAACCCAGGACGAGCTCGTCGACCTGATCATCCCGCGCGGGGGCGAGGGGCTGAAGAAGGCGCTCACCGAGGTCGCGACCGTCCCGATGATCTTCGCCGCCTCGGGCAACTGCCACGTCTACGTCGACGCGGCGGCCGACCTCGACATGGCGCGCGAGATCATCGTCAACGCCAAGACCCAGCGTCCGGGCGTCTGCAACGCGGCCGAGACACTGCTGGTCCACGCGGACGTCGCCGGTGCGTTCCTGCCCGGAGCGCTTGCCGCCCTGCGCGACGCGGGCGTTGAGCTGCGCGGCGACGAGCGCGTGCGCGCCCTTGACGGCGCGGTCACGCCTGCCAGCGACGCCGACTGGGACACCGAGTTCCTCGCCTTGGTCCTCGCCGTGGGTGTCGTCGACTCCGTCGAGGAGGCCGTCGACCACGTCAACCGCCACGGCTCGGGTCACTCCGAGGCGATCGTCACGGGTAGCTACCCGGCGGCGCGCATGTTCGAGCTCGGCGTCGACGCCGCGTGCGTGTACGTCAACGCGTCGACGCGCTTCACCGATGGCGGTGAGTTCGGGTTCGGCGCCGAGATCGGCAACTCCACCCAGAAGCTCCACGCGCGAGGACCGATCGGCCTGCGTGAACTGTGCTCGTTCAAGTACGTCGTGCGAGGAGACGGGCACGTCCGCGGTTGACCCGATGGCGATTGCTCCGGGCGGTCGCCTTGGCATCCTCGGCGGGACGTTCAACCCGCCGCACCTCGCGCACCTGCTCGCCGCGCAGGAGGCCTACGACCAGCTCGGCCTGGACCGGGTCCTGCTGATGCCGGTCGCCACGCCGCCGCACAAGGAGGTGGCCGACGACCCGGGGCCGGACGTGCGGCTGGAGCTCTGCCGGCTGGCCGTCGAGGGCGACGATCGGCTCGCGGTGTCCGATCTCGAGGTCCAGCGCGGTGGCGCGTCCTACACGGCCGATACGCTTCGCGCACTGCATGCCACGTACCCGGGAGTCGACCTGACGTTCATCGTCGGAGGCGACATGGCCTCCAGCCTCCCGACGTGGCGCGAGCCCGCGGAGGTGGCGGCTCTGGCACGCCTCGCGGTGGCCGAGCGCAACGGTGCGCGGCGGGCCGATATCCTGGAGCGGCTGGCAACGATCCCCGGCGCCGTCGAGCAGGTCGAGTTCATCGACTTGCCGCGCATCGACCTCTCGTCCTCGATGGTCCGGCGGCGGGCGGCCGCCGGGCATCCGATCCGGTACCTGGTGCCCGATGCGGTCGCCGCGTACATCGCACAGCACGGGCTCTACCGGAGCCCGGTCGGGACCCCAACACCATCAGCATGACCACGGAGGAAGCGTCCTCTTGCCCAATCACACCATTCAGATGTCCGATCCCCAGTCACCAGAAGAGCTGAGCCCCGAGCGCCTCGCGCAGCTCGCGGCCTCCTACGCCGCCGACAAGAAGGCCGTCGACCTCACCGTGCTGGACCTGCGCGGCGTGTCGAGCTACACCGACTTCTTCGTCGTCTGCTCGGGCAACAGCGACCGGCAGGCCAAGGCGATCCACGACGCGGTCCACGAAGGCCTCAAGAAGGATCACGGCCAGCTGCCTCGCCGTGTCGAGGGCGTCAGCGAGTCGCGGTGGATCCTCATGGACTACTTCGACATCGTCGTGCACGTCTTCGTCCCCGAGGTTCGGGAGTTCTACCGCCTCGAGCAGCTCTGGGGCGACGTCCCGCGGCTGGATCTCGAGCTCGAAGAGGTGCCGCGGCGCTAGTGGCACCAGCCGCACCTGCCGAGTGGCACTTGTGCTCTCGGTGACAACTTCTCACTCCTGATTGCCCTTGCGCGGGCCAAGACCGTGCGTGATGTGGCGACGTAGGGTCGGCCGCGGAACGGCAGTCAACCGGAGGAGAAAAGGTGCGGTCCAACATGCGGCGGCTCATCGGAGTCGTCATGGTCGTGGGTGCATGCAGCGGTGGGGTCACCGCGGTGGCATCTGCCGACAACTACGTCGCCCTGGGCGACAGCTACTCGTCGGGAACGGGAACCAGGGACTACTCCCTGAACTCGGGCTGCCAGCGCGGCCCCTTCGCCTACCCGGCGCTGATCAAGGCCGACCGGCCCAACACGACGCTCACGTTCGTGGCGTGCTCGGGAGCCAAGACGGGCGACGTGCTCGCCAACCAGGTGCAGTCGCTCAACGCGTCCACCAACATCGTGACGATCACGATCGGCGGCAACGACGCCGGCTTCTCGAGCGTCATCACGCAGTGCGCGCTCCCGCTGGTCAGCTGCAACAGCAACATCACCACGGCGCAGAACTACATCAACAACACGCTGCCTGGGCAGCTGAACAACGTCTACTCGCAGATCCACACGCGGGCGCCGAACGCGACCGTCGTGGTCCTCGGCTACCCGCGCCTGTTCATGGGCGTGGACTGCAACGCGGGGACGTTCTTCAGCACGGACGAGATGACCAAGCTCAATCAGACCGCCGACATGCTCAAGAACGTGACGGCAGCGCGGGCGGCGGCTGCGGGCTTCACGTTCAAGGACGCGATCCCGTCGTTCACGGGCCACGCGGTGTGCTCGTCGACGGAGTGGCTCAACGGCCTCTCCAACCCGATCGGCGACAGCTACCACCCCAATCGCACGGGGCATAAGTCCGGCTATGAGGTGCTGGTGCGGCAAGTGATCGGCTAAGAGACGGCTCAC
>JBEVLC010000180.1:0-17085 GCA_040509415.1 Baekduia sp.
GATCAAAGAACGCGTCCGCTTCCGCAGGTTGGTCGATGCAGCCCATGTGCACCGGCACGCCCGGGATCTCCAGCAGCGGATCCAGGTCTGATGCGCCGCAGGCCGCGCAGGCGCGGCGCTGCTGGAGAGACACCGTCGCGCTCGTCGCGGCGCCGGTCGCGCCGGTCGCTCGCGCGCCGCTCACGGCCCCGGCACCATGATCCGCTCGTGCTCGGAGTCGGGCGGAGCCGAGCGCGGTCCGGCGACATGATCCTCTGGCAGCAGCCGGAACTCCGTCAGCCACGGATGCAGCACGAAGAAGCGGTCATACCAGAGGCGCGCGTACTCCTGGAACTGCAGCCGCGTCGTGAACCCGTACTTGCGGCGCATCCACTGAAAGCCCTCGTCGAAGACCTTGCGCGCGTTGACGTCGTAGGGGTCGGTGCGGATCAGGTCGGCCCGCGACTTGAGCAGCTCGGGATCCTCGCTCAGCGAGCAGGCGGTGCTCAGCGCGGTCGCGTAGTCGTTGATGTAGCCCTTGACGATCAGCTCCGTGTCGGTGCCGTAGCTGCGGAAGTTCGAGCCGTCGAAGACCGGGCCGTCGTCAGCCGTGCCCTGGTGGTCGATGATGCGGTCGACGAACGAGCGGCGCAGCATCCACGCGTGGTGGTTGATGTGCCACACGTAGCGCAGCGAGTCGGGGCCGATCAGCTCGCGCTCGGGCCACGTGTCGCCGCAGGGCGAGATGATCCCGACGCGCGGGTGCTCTTCGAGCTGATCGAGCAGACGGCTGACGACCGGGCCGTCGAAATGGACCGTCGCGCGCATGAGGAAGAGGTAGTCGTACTCGTGCAGGCGCCCGCCGTTGATGAGCTCGCGGATCCCGAGGTTGAAGCCGCGAGCTGGCCGGAGGCCCTCGCGCATCGCCTCCGGCCAGTTGGCCCAGGTGGTGTGGTGCTCCGACAGCTTGTCGCGGTCGGTCCCCGCCTCGACGACGTAGATGTCGGTGTCGTCGAGGTCGTAGCGACGGATGCCGCGCACGAGGCGGTCGACCGCCTCGGGCAGGTTGCGCGACAGGATGATGACGGCGACGCGACGTCTCATGAGGGAACCACCCGGAAGGCTTGGAGGTGACGGAGCAGGCACGCCTTGATGCGCTTGCGCAACGCGACGTCGAGCTCCCGCGAGGTCATGTGCACCCGCTGCAGGAGATCCGCGCGGATGCTGAGGAACTGCGGGTCGGAGAAGACGTAGTGGCCGGCCCAGATCGCCCGGTCACGGTCGGTCGCGTCGGAGCCCTCGAGCTCCCACTTCTCCCACTTGCGCGTGTCGTAGGCGAGCGTGAGGAAGCGCTCGGCCAGGTCGCTTGCACCGCGTCCTTCCATGACCGACAGCAGCCCCAGCGTTTCCTCGACGCCGTACTCCGGCGCGATGTTCGCCGCGTGGATCCCCAGCAGCGGATGCCACTGCAGGATCTCGTCGGGGAGGTAGTCGGTGTTGTGCTGGCGCAGGTGCGTGCCGTAGGCGTTGATCATCGCCATCAGCTGCGGGAGGTGGATCTGGGAGGGCATCTGCTCGTCGATGCGGTAGGGCGCCGAGAGCGAGCCGACGTTGCGGCGCTCCATCACCTTGGTGCCGGTCTGGACGACGACGAACAGCGGCGCGGGCGTGCCCTGGCTCTCGCGCCGCTCGGCCAGCGCCTCGAGCAGCTTGCGCGGCTGCTCAAGCCCCTCGGTGACGCTGCTCTGCTCCTCGTCGCCGACTTCGAAGGCGACCGCGTGGTCACCGGCGACGGCCTGCTCCCAGCAGTCCTCGTAGAGCTCCAGCAGTCGCTGCTTGGGGACGTCGGGATCGGTCGGCGACGGGCAGACGCACGTGTCGATGTGCAGGAGGTCGAAGCCCGCGTCGAGGTCGGCGAAG
The DNA here is from genome assembly GCA_040509415.1 of Baekduia sp. GTDB lineage: Bacteria > Actinomycetota > Thermoleophilia > Solirubrobacterales > Solirubrobacteraceae > Baekduia. The sequence continues at coordinate 1,900 of JBEVLC010000180.1, forward strand.
AACGACATCCGCGCCTCCTCCATCGCCAGCTCGGGCGAGGTCTCGGCGCTGTTGTTGGTGCCCTGCCAGGGCCCGCCGTGGTCGCGGCAGACCACCACGCGATTGCGGTGGTCGCGCGAGCGCACGCGCTCGGTCAGCGTGTGCGGCGTGAGCCCCTCGACGTAGCCGCCGCCGAACTCCTCGGCGTCGATCTGCCGGCGGCTGGCGATGAGCATGAGCGAGACGTCATGCTCTTGGGCGACCTCGACGGCCGCATCGACGACGTTGAGGCTCACCACCCCGACGCCGATCTGCGTGCTCGGCCACGCGTTGGCCTGTTGGGCCATCGCGGCGAGCCGTGGGTTGCGGTTGGCACCTTCCGGAAGTGTGATCACACGATCCCTGCCCATTCGGTTCGGCCGAACTGCTCGACCAGGAGGTAGAAGCACGCTTCGGCGACCGCTCGGTCGCCGCCACGTCGTTGCGTCACGTACGTCGCCGCTTCCCGGACGCCCGGGAGCGCGTCGGCCGTGGTGATGCCCACGCCGACCTCTCTCAGGACCGGGATGTCGGTGAAGCTGTCGCCCATGTAGGCGATGCGCGCCAGCGGCGTCCGCGCGCCCATCCAGGCCAGCCGGCGGTCGCTGCTGACCAGCGTCAGCTCATGGCCCATGTCGCCGTCGATGCGGCGTTTGCTGATCGGGAAGCCGCGGTGGTCGGCCGAGACGAACACGACCGGTGCGACCGCCGTCAGCAGCCGCAGCGCATCGGCGTCGTCGGGGCCGAAGGACTTCGTCTGCTTGCCTTCGCGTCCGTAGGCAAAGCGTCCGTCGGTGAGGACGCCGTCGACGTCGAAGACGATGAGCTCGATGAGAGATGCGTTGTCCATCAGTGCACGGCCTGGATCAGGTAGCTCGCGTTGCGGGCGAGCTGGGGGATGACATGGCTGGCGGCCAGCGGAACGACGGTCCAGGCGGCGATCACGCCGCCGCCCGCCCAGGCCGTCACACGGCTGCGCGATCCCACCAGCGCCAGCGCGGCGAAGCCGAGCAGGGCGTAGTAGGGGATCTCGGTGAACCGGGTCAGCACCCAAGCGGTGAGCTGGTCGGCGCCGGTCCAGTCGACCAGCGCGAACGAGGCGACCAGCGCGGACACCGTCACCAGGAACGCGGCCCGGCGCGGGTTCTGGTCGACGGCGGTCTCACGCTGGGCCAGGGCCAACCACGTCGCCAGCGCGAGGATCGTCAACAAGCCGTAGGCCACCAAGAAATAGGGGAAGCTCTGGCAGTGCCCCGTGAACTGGCACTCCGTGCCGGTGAACGTGGGGAACGCGATCGTCGAGGTCCCCGACGCGATGCCGCGGCTCTCCACCGGGATGCCGTACCCCGGCAGCACGGAGGCCAGCGTCGCCCGGACCTGCCCGTCGGCGAGCTTGCTGACGAGGTTGTTGGACAACAGGAAGCCGATACCGAGCGTGGTCAGCCAGATGGCGACGCGCGGCGTCAGGCGCGCGAGCCGCGGCCGCGGCGAGGTGCCCGGCGCCGAGAGCGCGACCAGCAGTGCCGCGACGAGCGCCGCGGCGCTGCCGAGCACCAGCACCCAGCCAAGGCTGTTGGGCGCGTCGACGCGGTGCAGGTGCCAGTAGACGAACGTGGGCGTCGCGATCGCCGCCAGCCCCAGTCCCGGGATCAGCACGGCGCGCGCGACCGTGCGCACGCGCGCCGGGCCGCGCCCGCGCAGCAGGTGCCAGACCCCCGCGCCGAGCAGCGCGACGAAGACATAGGCCGTGCCGCTGATGGTCATGAAGGCCATGCCCGCGGTGGCCAGCAGGATCGCGATGGTCACGCGGGTCGACACGCGGCCGAGCATCAGGAGCGCGATCCACGGAGCGACGATCCCGATCATCCGGCCCGGATGGCCGAGCCACATCATCGGGTTCTGCCCGCCGATCAGCGAGATCTCGTACCAGGGGTAGATCGACGGCGTCGAGGCCAACACGGCAGCCATCGCCACCGTGGCGGTCAGCCGCGGGCGCCGGACGGCGACGCTGTGCACGATGCCGAAGACGAGGGCGCCGAAGGAGGCGAGCCCGACGAACTCGGCGGCATACAGCGGGAAGAGGTAGTCCTGGCTGGCCGAGGAGGTGAACATCAGCGGGGCGCTGAAGATCCACTCGTCAGATTGCTGGTCCCACTGCGCCAGGTGCGAGCCGAAGACGCCCGACAGCTGTTGGCGGGCGGCTTCCAGGAAGGCCGAGAGCGAGTCGGGCACCATGAAGTAGCGGCCGGCCTGGAGGCGGTGCACGCCACAGAGGACCAGGACGCCGACGACGATCGCCGCGGCCTTCAGCCAGCGGTTCCGATAGTCAGGATCGCTGCGCAGGCTCGTGACGCCGGCGGCCAGCGCGTGCCGGTGCAGCGCGATCGCGACGGCGGGCATCGTGACGATCGCGATCCACGCGGCCGTCAGGTACGGCACGCCGGCGAACAGGATCTGCAGCGGCGCGAGCACGATCAGGAACCCGGGCAAGAAGCCGGCCAGCACGCGGACGGCCCAGGGCCAGCGGTCGGCGCCACGGATCGCGGTGACGAGCGTCGCGCCGATCGCCGTCACCGACGTGAAGTAGACGATCGTGACCAGCAGCGTCAGGATCCGGAAGCGCCCGTCGACGAACGGGTTCCACTCCGGGCTGGTCCAGCCAGGGACGTAGGTGCCGCCGACCTCGTGCAGCATCGTGCTCTCGCCATGGATCTGGCCGAGCACGTCCACCGAGACGTTGGAGGAGGTCGCGACCACCACGAGTGCGGCGGCGAGCCCAGCGACCAGCACGGCGCCGGGCACCCATCCTCCCGACACCCGCGGACGGGTGGTCTCAGCTGCACGGTGCGGAGGCGCGAGCGTTGGTGCGCCGCTCACCGACCTCGCCCGTAGTCATCGTCGTACCGGATGATGTCCTCGTCGCTGGGCGGCGAGGCGACCTCGAAGATGTAGGAGTCCTCGAGTGCATGGACGCGATGGACCACGGTTGGCGCGACGCGGTAGACCGCCCCGGCCGAGAACGTGTGCACCTCGAGCCCGTGGACGTCGGGACCCATCGTGATCTCGACCTTGCCCTCCTCCACACGCACCCACTCGCGCTTGAGCTCGTGGGACTGCAGGCTCGTCCTGCTGCCGGCGCTGATGAAGATGCGCTTGACGACGAAGCGCTCGTTGCGCTCCAGGATCAGCTCGCTGCCCCAGGGCTTCTCGATGAGGACCGGCTCGGTGATCATGCGCCCGCTCCGGAGAAGGGCAGGACGACGGCATCGGCAGCGTCGCGTCGCAGGATCCTCCGTCGCCAGCCGAAGCGCAGCAGCATGCGCGTCAGCACGAGGCCGTAGCGGACGAGGCTGAAGCGCACGGAGGTCTCGGCGTCGCGCCACTCCATCGGCACCTCGGCGATCGTCAGGTCCGGATCGCTGTGGAAGAGCAGGTTGAGCTGCGGATGGAACTGGTAGCCGCTGGTGAGGCGCTCCAGCGGCATCCGCTGCACGGCCTCGGTGCGGGCGAGCATGATGCCCGTCCCGGCGTCCGACATGCTCACGCCGCAGACGACGCGCGTGAACGCGTTGAAGAAGTGGTTGGCCCAGCGCCGGACCAAGTTGTAGTCGCTGGTGTCGGCGCCGGCGACGAAGCGCGAGGCGAGCACGACGTCGGGCTCCGGATCACGGCCGAAGGCCTCGACCATGTCGAGGATCGTCTCGGCCGCCGCGCACTGCGCATCGCTGTGCATCACGGCGATGTACGGCGCGATGACCTCCAGATGGCGGAAGCCGCGCTTGATGCTGCCGCCGTAGCCGAGGTTGGTCGGGTTCTCCAGCATGCGGATCCGCTTGGCCATCAGCGGGGACTCGGCGATCAGGGCGCGCACGACCTCCGGCGTCCCGTCGGTGCTGGCGTTGTCGATGACGAGGATCTCGTCGATCGCGCCCTCGGTCTCCTCCACCAAGGCGCGCAGCACGGGTCCGATGACCGTGGAGGTGTTGAAGCACGGGACGACGACCGAGACGGCGCCGATCAGCTCGTCCGGCACGCGCCCAGCGGGCTCGTTGCTCGTTCGCGTCGGCCTCCTACGGCGCGCACGGAGGGCAGGGCTGCGCTCGACGGTGCTCATGCCACAACATCTACACCTGCCCACCGCACTGCCGCCAGAGCCAGGGCGGCAAGGATCGAACTATTGCGACTGCTGAGCGGCCGCGCCGGCGCTCACGAGCGAGCCCGGCTCCACGATGCGCGCAGCCACGTCCAGCGCCGCGGCCTCGCGCAGGAACGTGCCGGCCGGGTCCTCGAGCTGGGCGTAGATCGGCGGGTTATCGATGGTGTCGTAGTGGATCGGGATCGCCTCGCGAGCGCCCAGGAGGTGCGCCGCCGCGGCGGCCTCGGCGGGCGTCATCACCGCGTTGCGCGGTGATGAGGGCTGGCGGTGGGGGAGGTCGACACGCGGTCCGTTGACGGGCAGGAAGGCGTAGTCGATGTCGCCGGTCCGCATGCGCGCCCGCCACCACCAGCCATGAAAGAGCGTGTCGCCGGCGTGGTAGATCCGCGTGCCGGCGGCCTCAACGACCCATGAGACCTGCACGTCGCCAAACCCGTCGACGGCCGGGACCGCGGTCGCGCGAAACGGACCGACCTCCACCGTTTCCCAGACCTCCACGGTCTGCTGGCGGACACCGAGCTCGGTGAGGCGCTGCTCGGCGCCCTGCTGCGCGGCGACCTCCAGGAACTCGCCGGCGTCGGGTGCCGGGCGCAGCAGCACGCCGTCGGGGGCCAGCGCGCCGGCGATCGCGGCGGCGTCGGTGTGGTCCTCGTGCAGATGGGTGACGAGCGCGAGCGCCGCGGCGCCCGGGCGCGAGGGCGGCGGCAGCTCGGTGTGGGGCTCGCCCATGAACTGGCGCATCGGCGCGGTGCTCTGCAGCAGGTCGAGGACCGCGATTTCGCCGGCCGCTTCCAGTTCGAGGCCAGCCCATCCCAGGCGTGTGATCTTCATGGGGCTGCATTTAACGATCGATCGGTCTCTATGTCAATAGCGACCGACCGGACGCTAAGATCTGCGCACCATGCCCCGCCGCTCCGCCGCCGACGCCGCCCGCACCCGGACCGCGATCCTCGAGCGCTCCGTCGATCTCGCCTCGCTCGAAGGGCTGGAGGGCCTGACGATCGGCCGCCTGGCAGCCGACCTGCACATGAGCAAAGGCGGCGTGCTCGGCCACTTCGGCACCAAAGAGGAGCTGCAGCTGGCCGCGCTGGGCGCGGCGCGCGAGGTCTACCGCCGCGAGATCTGGGAGCAAGCCCAGGCCGCCGCGCCGGGCCGCGCGCGGCTGTTGGCGATCGCTGACGCGTGGCTCTCCTACCTCGGCCGCGACGTCTTCCCCGGCGGCTGCTTCGTGGCCGCCGCGTCGTGTGAGTTCGACGACCGGCCGGGCCGCGTGCACGACGCGATCGTCGCGATGCACACCGAGTGGATGGGCGTGCTGGCCCGTGAGGCACACATCGCCATCAGGAACGGCGAACTGCCGCGCGCGACGGATCCCGAGGACATCGCCTTCGGGCTCAACGCCATCGCGATGGGCGTCAACCAGGCACGCCGGCTGCTGGGCGACACGGCCGCACCGGAGCGCGGCTGGCGGGCCATGCGTGCGCTGCTCGGCGCGCCACGAGCGCGGCGGCGGTACCCCGCCACCGTCGCACCCGCGACCGCCTGAGCTTCAGTCGGTCCCTAGACGGGACGGACGCCGACGGCCTTGGGGCCCTTGGCCCCGGCCTCGGTGCTGTACTCCACCCGCGCGCCCTCTGCGAGGGTGCGGAAGCCGTCGGCTTCGATGTCGGAGTGGTGGACGAAGAGATCCTTGCCCGACTCGTCGGGGGTGATGAACCCGAACCCCTTCTCGTCGCTGAACCACTTCACAACGCCCTGCGCCATAGGTCTTGCTCTCCCACGTACTTGTAGCTGTTGGCCTAGTGGCGGGCACCGTAGCAACCCGTCGCGCTGGTGGGAAGGGCTTTCCCACCAGCACGGTTGGTTTCTGCACTCAGGCTGCGAGAAGCCGCTCGGCCACGCGATCGGTCGCGTCGCCGTGGCCACCGATGAGGCGGCGGGTCAGCTGGGCGCGGCGGAAGTACAGCGGGGCGTCGTGCTCCCACGTCGCGCCGATGCCGCCGTGCACGTTGATGTTCGACCGTGCGGCGAAGTCCAGCGCGCCGCCCGCCGCCGACCGTGCGGCGCTCGCCGCGAGCGGGAACTCATCGGGTGCGTCGGCCCGTGACCACCCGGCATAGAACAGCAGCGAGCGGCCGTTCTCCAGCCGTCGCAGCACCTCGGTCAGCTCGTGCTTGACCGCCTGGTAGGAGCCGATGGCCCGCCCGAAGGTGAACCGCTCCTTGGCGTACTGAACGCTCATCTCCAGTGTCGTCTGCACGGTGCCGACCGCCTCGGCGGCGATGAGGGCTTGGGCGACGTACCACGCATCGGCGGCGACCGCCGCGTCAACAGCCAGCCGCGTGCCGGGCGCGTTCTCGAGCGTCACGTGCGCCAGCGCGCGCGTGACGTCGTAGCGGACGACCTGCTCGACGCTGACGCCGGCGGCGTTCGCGTCGACCACCGCGACCGTCCCGTCGACGCCGGTGACGACCAGCAGGTCGGCACCCGGCGCGTCGACGACGTAAGCGGCGTGGCCGGTCACCGTCACGCTGTCGCCCTCGCCGCTGATCGTCGGCGCCGCGGGGCGCGCGGCACCCGGGCCGTCGACGGTCCATGCCGGCTCCAGGTCACCCGGCGGCCGGGCGGGAATCCAGACCGGGCGCACTTCGCCGGCGGCGATCGCGGCCAGCCCGTCATACCCGGCGGCGTCGAGGATCGCGGTCGCGGGCACCAGGCCCAGGAACGGGACCGGCGCCAGGACGCGCCCCGTCTCCTCGGCGACCAGCATGGCGTCGAAGACGTCCAGGCCCGCGCCGCCGTGCTCCTCGGAGATCAGCAGCCCCGCCCAGCCGGCCTCGCGCGCGGCGGGCCACAGGTCGGGCAGCTCGCCGAGGCCCTTGTCTTGCGCCTCTCGCGCGGCCTCGATGATCTTGAACCGCGACAGCGTGCCGCGTGCGGCCTCGCGCAGGAACTCCTGCTCGTCGGTGAGTGAGAGGTCCATTAGGCCAGCGCCCCTTCCTTCTCCTTGGCGCGCAGTTCGCTGAACGGGATGCCCTTGTCCAGGCGTGGCTCGGGCGGCAGACCCAGGACCCGCTCACCGATCGTGTTGCGCAGGATCTGCTCGGTGCCGCCGGCCGACTTCAGGCCGGGCAGGAACGAGATCATGTAGGCCCACTCGTTGTCCTCGTCCAACGCGTCGGGGCCGACGACGTCGGCGATGAGGTCGCCCGCGGCGATCGCCGCGTTGACCGTCGTGACCTTCGCCAAGCCCGACTCGGGGCCCGGGATCTGGCCTTGGGAGAGCGCCGACAGCGTCCGGTAGGAGGCGAAGCGCAGCGCCAGCAGGTCGGTGCCGATCTCGCCCAGCGCCTTGCGGACAGCCTTGTCCTTGGCCGCCACAGGGTCGCTGGACAGCGCCGCGGCGAAGCGGGCGGCGTTGTAGCCGAAGCCTTCGGAGCCCAGGCCGATCGTCAGGCGCTCGAACATCAGCACGGTCAGGGCCGTGCCCCAACCGTTGTCGACGCCACCGACGACGTTCTCGGCCGGGATCCGGACGTCGTCGAGGAAGACCTCGTTGAACTCCGCCTCACCGGAGATCTGGCGCAGGCCGCGGACCGTCACGCCCGGCGCGTCCATCGGGACGATGAACATGGTCATGCCCTTGTGCTTGGGGATGTCCACGTTGGTCCGCGCGAGCACGAGGCCGTAGGAGGAGAACTGGGCGTTGGTCGTCCAGACCTTCTGGCCGTTGAGGACGAAGGAGCCGTCGTCCTGCACCACCGCGCGCATCTGCACGGCGGCCAGGTCGGAGCCGGCGGCCGGCTCGCTGAACATCTGGCACCAGACCTCGTCGCCGTGGAGCATCGGGCCGAGGTAGCGCGACTTCTGCTCGTCGCTGCCGTGGGCGATCAGGCACGGGCCGAGCATGCCGATGCCGATGACGTCGAGGATCCCCGGAAGGCCGGCGCGGCCGAGCTCCTGGTTGACGATGACCTGCTCGATTGGGCCGAGGCCTTGGCCGCCGAACTCCTGCGGCCAGGTGACGCCGGCCAGCCCGCCTTCAGCGAGCTTGCCCTGCCACGCGCGGCGCGCGGCCAGGTATCCGGCGTCTTCGGCGCCGGCGCGCGTGGAGCGCACGTCGGGCGCTTCGGCGCTGTGGGCCTCAAGCCAGCTGCGGACCTTCTCGCGGTACGCGGCCTGCTCGGGCGTGTCGTTGAGATCCACGCGAGCCTCCAATTTGGCTGACTAGCCAGTCGATGAGGCGTCGACTTTACGTCACGCAGCGCCTGGGGCGAAACGGATGGCGTCAGGCGAGCGCGCGGAAGCCGCGGTCAAAGAGCTTCTCGGCCTGCCCGCCGGGGTCGGGCGAGTGCAGCAGCACGACCCCGAGGCGCCGGCCGTTGCGCTTGACCGCGGCGACCAGGCAACGGCCGGCAGCGTCGGTGAAGCCGGTCTTGATCCCGAGCGTGCCGGGATAGCGCTGGCGCAGGAGCGGGTTGTGGTTGGAGAGGTAGAGCCTGCCGCCCTTGATCGGGAACGGCAGGATCGCCTCGCGGCGGGCGACGATCTTCGCCAGGCGTGGCTCGTCGAGCAGCGCGCGCGCTTGGACGGCGAGGTCGGCGGCGCACGAGTGGTTGCCGCGGTCGGTGAAGCCGCTGGGCGTGGAGTAGCGCGTGCACGTCAGGCCCATCGCCGTGGCGCGCGCGTTCATCATCGCCACGAACTTCGGCACGGTCTTGCCGGTGCGCTGGGCCAGCGCGATCGCCGCGTCGTTGCCCGACGGCAGCAGCAGCCCGTAGAGCATCGCCGAGACCCCGACCCACTTGTTCTTGGGCAGCACGCCGACGCCGGAGCCCTGGTAGGCCAGCGCCTCCCTGGTGACACGGACCTTCGCGCCCTCCGGGACGCGGTCGGCGACGACCAGCGCGGTCATGATCTTCGTGACGCTGGCGATCGGCAGGATCCGCGTCGGGTTCCTGCGCCACAGCACCTGGCCGGTGTCGAGGTCGAAGAGCAGCCCGGCGCGCGGCTGGTGGCCGAAACGGATCTGGACGATGTCGGGTGCGCCGGTCAGCGCCAGGGTCAGCGGCGAGGTGGCCGGCGGTGGCGCGATCGGCCCGTTCGCCGCCTGCAGCGGGACGCGGATGCCACCCGCCCCACCGTCGGCGGAGCGGCCGGCGTCCGCATCCGTGGCGTTCTCACCAGTGCCGCAGCCGGCAGCGCCCAGCAGCGCGAGCGCGGCGGCGCACGCCGCCAGCGCGCGCTTCATCGGGGTGGCTCCTTCAGCGCTCCGAAGATGCCGAGGCCGAGCATCGCGAGGATCATCAAGGACAAGACGGTCAAGACGTCCGGTCCGTTGCGGATCGCGACATAAATGGTCAGACCGGCGAGCACGGTGACGAGCAGGAACGCCGCGAACAGGACAGGGCGCGGGTCCACGCCGTCAGGCCGCCATGCTGCTCGCCGGGCGCGGCGGGTAGTTGGGGTTCTTGCGACGCGCGAAGACGCGGATCAGCAGCAGCCCGAAGACGAAGCCGCCGATGTGGGCGAAGTAGGCGACGCCACCGCCACCGCCGGTGGGGTCGCTTAGACCGAGGGCGCCGAACAGCAGCTGCTGCAGGAACCAGACACCGAGGACGACCATCGCCGGGATCTCGACGATCGTGAAGAACAAGATGATGAAGATCAGCGTCAGGACCCGGGCGCGGGGATACAGCACGATGTAGCCGCCGAGCACGGCGGCGATCGCGCCCGAGGCGCCGACGAGCGGGACCGCGTTGCCGTCGCCGCTGGACACCAGCGTCTGGCCCGCCAGCGCCGCGAGGCCGCCGAGCAGATAGAAGATGATGAACTTGGTCTTGCCCATGCTGTCTTCGACGTTGTTGCCGAAGATCCAGAGGAAGAGCATGTTGCCGGCCAGGTGCAGGATCCCGCCGTGCATGAACATCGACGTGAACGCGGTGACGAGCACGGAAGGCTGCCCGCTCACGTCGCCGCACGCGATCCCCTGACCCTGGGCGATGCACTGCTGGCCGGGGTGCTTGATCTCGTAGGGGATCCAGCCGTAGTCGATGACGTGCGCGTCATCGGGGCCGTGCAGGATCCCGCCCTTCTGCCAGAGGAAGTAGGCGAGCACGTTGGTCACCAGCAGCACGATCGTGACCGCCGGGAAGCGCAGCGTCGGGATGTTGTCGCGCAGCGGGATCAAGCCCGCGTGACCCTAGCTTGCGCTCGCGGCCGCGAGCGGCCCGACGCCGGGCTCGGGCTGCGGGACGTGCTCGTCGGCGTGGTAGGAGCTACGCACCAGCGGCCCGGCGGCGACGTGGTCGAAGCCCATCGCCATGCCGGCGGCCGCGAGCGCGTCGAACTCGTCGGGATGCCAGTAGCGCACCAGCGGCAGATGGCGCTCGGTTGGGCGCAGGTACTGGCCGATCGTGATGACCTGAACGTCGTGCTCGCGCAGCTGGCCGAGCGCGTCGACCATCTCCTCGAAGGACTCGCCGAGGCCGACCATCAGCCCGGACTTGGTGACGACCTCGTCGCCGCCCATCTCCTTGGCGGTCTGCAGCACGCGCAGCGAGCGCTCCCACGTCGAGCCGCGGCGGGCGATCGAGTACAGGCGCGGGACGACCTCGCAGTTGTGGTTGAACACGTCCGGGCGCTCGGCGATGACCTTGGCCAGCGGCATGTCCAGGCCTTGGAAGTCCGGCGTGAGGACCTCGATCTTGCACTTGGGCGCCTGGCGGCGGATCTGGCGGATGACGCCGACGAAGGCATGGGCGCCCTTGTCGGGCATGTCGTCGCGGTCGACCGACGTGATGACGGCGTGGCGCAGGCCCATGCGCGCGACCTGGCGGGCGACGCGCGCGGGCTCCAGCGGGTCGTTCCAGGTCGGCTTGCCGGTCTTGACGTGGCAGAAGCCGCAGCGGCGCGTGCACGTGTCGCCGAGGATCATGAACGTCGCGGTGCCGCGCTCCCAGCACTCGCCGATGTTCGGGCAGGCGGCCTCCTGGCACACGGTGTGCAGGTTGTCGTCGGCGATCTTGGCCTTGAGCTCGCGGTACTTCGGCCCGCCGGGCATGGGGACCTTGAACCACTTGGGCTTGCGCTCGCGGATGTCGAGGACGTCGGGTCCGAGGACCTTCAGGACGTCCATCCCGCCAGGGTTGGCGCGCGAGCGGGTCTTGTGCTCGCGTTGCTGCGTCGTCGGTTCGGCGGCCATCGCCGACCGTAGGCTACCGAGCGGCTGAGACCGGCTTGTGGCTCTGTGCGCGCACGAGGTCGGCGCTCGCCCGTGCCAGGGCGACGAGGGCGAAGACGAAGAGCGCGAGCTGCAACGTGGCGTGCTCGTGGGGGCCACCGCGCCAGGTGATCGCCGCCGCGCAGGCGATGGCGAAGCAGAGGTCGCCGGCCAGCGGGCCGGTGAGCAGGATCGCGGTCTGGCGGCGGCGCGAGATCGTGGGCGCGTGCAGGCACTCGCCGCCCCAGAGCCACGTGCGGGTGGGGCCGATCAGCAGCCGGCCGACGCGCACGCTGAACAGCGGGCGGCCGGAGCCGAGCAGGACGCAGACGCGGCCCTTGGTCAGCGCGAGGGCGACCGCCGCGCGGCCGAGCTCGTGGATGAGCGCCGCGGGCACGCTGACCGCGACGATGACGAGGAAGATGCGCAAGATGCCGTCCATGGCCCGGGCCCCATCGGCGGGTCCGAGTGCGGACTTGACTCAAATGGCCCTGGACTCAACCGACGGCCGAGGGCACGGCGTCCAGCGCCCGCTCCAGCGCTTGGGGCGTCACGAGCCGCTGGCGGGCGCCGAGCGCTTGGGCGAGGCCGAGGGCGACGCGCTTGCGGATGCAGTCGCGCCGGCCGGCGTCGGGGTAGGCGGGTCCGAGCTCGCGCTGGACGGATGTCATCGCCACGCCGCCCAGTCCACAGGGGACGATCCACTCGAATGGCGTGAGGTCACCGTCGACGTTGAGGCTGAGCCCGTGCGTCGTCACGCCGTGGGAGACGTGCAGGCCGATCGAGCCGATCTTGCGCTCGCCGACCCAGACGCCGGTGAAGTCGCGGCCGTCGGCGGCGCGTCCACGGGCCTCGACGCCCTCCTCGCGCAGCGCGTCGACCATGACCTGCTCGAGCTGCCCGACGAACGCCATCACGTCGGTGACGCCGGCGATCGGATAGGCGACGAGCTGGCCGGGCCCGTGGTAGGTGACCTTGCCGCCGCGGTCGACGTCGACGATCTCGATCCCCTGTGCTGCGTAGTAGTCCTCACCGAACGGCAGCTCGCCCGGGACGCTGCGGCGCCCGCGCGTGTAGACGGGGGGATGCTCGAGCAGCAGGACGGTGTCCGGGATCACGCCCGCTTGGCGCGCGGCGCGCACGCGCTGCTGGAGCGCCAGCGCCTCGGCGTAGGGCACGCGGCCTAGCTGCACGGTCCAGAGATCCACCTGGCAGATGGTAGGCGCCAACACGAGAATTGGACCCGCCCGCCCCGCGCAGCGCGTGCGACACTCGCCGTCATGGCCGAACGCCCGGCGATGGCCGTATGGCGCTCCCGCCTGCGCTGGCGGTTGAGCGGCGCATGGCAGTGGCCGGCCTTCGCGATCTTGACGGCGCTCGACGCGGTCATCCTGGCGCGGCTCCCGTTCTCCGGCGGGCGCGCCGAGCTGCTCGGCTGCCTGCTGGCGGCAGGGCTGCTGAACCTCGTCATCGTCGCGGTGGGCTCGCACCTGGGTGGCTGGCTCGTGCGGCGCCGCCGGCCGGATCTCCCGCGCGAGATCGCGGGCGACCGGGCCGCGGCGATCGGGCTGGTCGCGTTGTTCGTGGTCTTGCTCGCTGGTGGGTTGGCGCACCGGCGGGCGCTCATGGCCCACGACAAGCTGGTTGCGACGGTCCTGCGCGAATCCGAGATCTTCGCCGCGCACCGAGCACCGGCGCGCTACCTGCCGCTGCACGGTGCTGACACCGTCCAGCAGGGGCCGGACGTGTTTCGCACCTGCTACGCGGGGCCCGACCCGCGCCGGGACTTCTGCGTCTTCATCCGCACCGACGAGCCGGCGCTGGTCAAGCGCATCGATCCCGATCAGCGGCCCAACGCGACGGTCTTCGGGCCCGACAACCCAGGGCGCGCGGCTCGGTGACAGGCGTGCATGTCGTCCTGCGGACATCAAGAATCGTTCGGGCCCGGTCGATGCGAACTGCGGAATGCGCTCGATGCGGGCATTCGTGGGTGTCGTGGGGGCCTCGGGCTCCATCATCGGCGCGGGCGGACTCATCATCGCGCTGCTTTCGACGGTCGTCGCGTTCCACGGCTGGCCGGATATTGGAGCCGCTGGCGGGCCGGGGCTTGGCGAGATCCAGCTGCCGGGCAGGGGCGCGGTGCACAAGGGTGGCGACGAGGCGGGCGCGCGGCGTGCGACGACGCTGCCGGCGGTCCCAGTGGCGGCGGTGAGCCGCTCGGCGCTTGGCGCCGATGAGCGAACCAAGCGGGGGGCGCGGCGTGAGCGGTCTGCGGTCGCGCGGCCGACGCAGGGGAGCGCGCCGGCTGGTGGGATTCCGAGCGCCGGTGATGCGCCGACGGGCGCGACGCCCACCAACGTTCCGTCGCCGGCCGCCGCGCCGGGCACCGGTGGTGGCTCGGGCAGCGGTGGCTCGGGCAGCGGCGGCTCGGGCAGCGGCGGCGGTGCGGCGCCTGGCTCGGGTGGCTCCGGCAGCGGTGCGGCCCCGGGCACGTCCGGATCGTCGCAACCTCCGTCGCTGGCCCCGGCGGTGCCGCCGGCACCCGCCGCGCCTGCGCCCTCGAGCGTGACCGACGCCGCCGCCCAAGCCGTACAGGACACCACGCAAGCTGCAGGCGGCGCGGTCGCCGGCGCCACGAACGGCGTCGGGCAGTCCCTCGGCCCGGTCGCCCCCTCGGTGGCGACCACCGTGACGCAGGTCGGGGAGACGGTCGACCAGACCCTCACCGGCGTCGGCCAGGCGGTCGGTGGCCTCCTCGGCGGCCTTGGCCGCAGCCCACGCTGAACGCGCGTTCGCAACAGAGCCCGCGCGTTCGTTGCACATCCGTTTTGGGGTCTGACCCCGCAACGGAGGTGCGGAGGCTGGTGCAGTTCCGTTTTGGGGTCTGGCCCCTTGGCTCTTGGCTGGGCGTGTACGCGGAATTGCGCATCGTCGCGGCGGCCGCGGCGATCTAGGATCGGCGCGTCCCTGGACAAGGAGCAGTTCCCGTGCGCGTTCGCCCAGCCCGTTCTTCCGTCGCTCTTGCCGCCGCCGTGTTGTCGGCGGCCTTGCTCCTGCTCGGGTTCGCCGCGGCGCAGGCCCGGGCGCAGGCGGTGCTCGCCACCAACGGCAGCACGCTGCAGGCGCCGGCGAACCTCGTTCTGCCTGGCGGAGCCAACCAGTGCGCGGCACGGCCGTACATCGGCCTCAACGAGGGCCAGATCACCTTCATCAACACCAACCAGTCGACCTGCATGTGGTGGTCGACGCAGTACGGCGCGACCGGCGAGATCATCGCCAACACCTACGTGCCGCGCGGGGCCGGCGCGGTGATCCGCGTGCGGGTGCGCTCCGGCGAGCAGCCCGCGCCGCTGCGCTTCGGCATCGTCAGCTCGGGCAGCGGCTTCTGCTGCACGGCCAAGCAGCTCTCCGACCAGGTGCAACCGGCGCCCAACCAGGTCAACCAGTTCGCGGTCAACCTGCCGGCCGGCTCGGGCGTCGGCACGCAGAACGGCTCGCAGTTCAACGACATCTTGGTCGTCGTCGCGGTCGGGCCCGGCTCGCTGCCGGTCAACGACCGCGGGGCGCACGGCTTCCTCTTCGGCTCGCCGATCAACCAGGCGCAGGCGAGCTTCCTGCATCCCGCGCTCGCGCTCGGCGCGTCGAACACCGACGCCGGGATCATGGACGGCTACGAGGTCCTGCTCCAGTACGACTGGTGCGGGGTGCCGATGACGCTCGGCAACCCGCAGCCGACCGCGCCGGCCGATCCGCAGACGGCTTGCAATCCCACGCCGGCGACCCCGCAGGT
>JBEVLC010000181.1:0-3113 GCA_040509415.1 Baekduia sp.
GACCGATCCGGCACTGGCCGCCCATGCCTGGGAGCTGCTGCTCGACGGCCGCCTCGCGCGTCCGTCGCCAGCGGCGCTGGAGCTGGCCAGAGGCGGCGCCGCCCCGGCACGCCTGGCCGCGGCGCTCGGCCTCCTGGCCGTCGGCGACGCCCGCCTCGCCGCACCGCTGCTCGCGCCCCGCGTGACCTCCGAGGAGCCCGGCCGGCGCGATCCCGCGCACCGGCTCGCGCAGCTCATGGTCGCGCGGCTCGACGGCGACCGCGCCGCCGTCAGCGAGCGAGCGCAAGCGCTGGACCGCCTGCCCGACGTCGCCGTGGGCCTGCGGGCCATGGCTGCGATCGAGCAGGGCCTGCTTGCCCACGACCTCGGGAAGTTCGTCGAGGCGGAGCGCCAGCTGCAGATCGGCGGCGGGCTGGCAGGCCATGCGGGGCGGCCCGCGGTAATCGCCCGCGCCCGCGGTGCGCTGGCGCTTTGCTGCATCGCGTTCAGCCGTGTGCGCGAGTCCACTCGCCATGCCGAGGCGGCGCTCGCCGAGCCGGCGCTCGGGCTGCCCGACGGGCGTGTCCGGGCGACGCTGGCGCTGACCCTCTGCGCCTATCTACGCGACGAGCTCACGACGGCGGGCGAGCTGATGCTGCAGACGCGCCAACTGGCCACGCAGATCCGTGACGACTCGCTCTGGGGCCTGGTCCTGCTCTACGACGCGATCGTCGCCGAGGCGCTGGGCGACTACGACCGGGCGCGCTTCACGCTGGCCGAGGCGCGGGCGGCGACCGGCCATCCGGTCGCGCGGGTCCGGTGGCCGCTGCTGGACTTCGTCGGCGTGCGCATGCTCGACCACGTGGGGCGCAGCGACGAGGCGGCCCGCCTGGCCGCCGCGCTGCCGCGCACGCTGGAGACCGACCTGGCTCACGCGCGCGGGTTACTGGCCGAGCAGCGGCCGCGCGACGCCATGGCCTTGCTCGCGCCGTGGACGACGCAAGCCGACACCGACTCTCCGTTGGCGGGTCGCATCAGCTGGCATCTGGTGACCTTCGCGCTCGCGGCCGCCGCCGCGCAGGACGACGAGGCGGCGCACACGACGCTTGAGCGGGCGCTCGATCTCGCGGCGCCGGAGCTCGTGCGTCGTCCGTTCGTCGAGGAGCTGGTGCGCCTGCGTCCACTTCTGGAGCGCCACGGTGCGGGCGCGACCAAGCACGGCGCCTTCGTGCGCGACCTCCTTGAACGTGGAGGCTCGATAGAGCACGCAGCGACCTCCGACGCGCACCTTCGCGAACCGCTGACCGAACGTGAGCGCATGGTGCTCGGCTACATGCCGTCGACGATGACCGCCGCCGAGATTGCCTCGGCGCTGACGGTCTCCGAAGCGACCGTGCGCACACATTTGCGCCACATCTACGACAAACTTGGCGCCCACGGTCGCCGCGACGCGGTCGCCCGGGCACGCGCGTTGGGCCTTGTTGCACAAGATGGGTCCGCAAGCCGCGACAGATCGGCATCTGTCACCTAGTTTCCGGACCGGAGATCATCGGTCTCCGATGATGCGCTGTGCGACGCCGCCTGACTGAATGCCACCAACATGGGGCAGCGTCTCAAGCCAAGCCCTCGTGGCGAGATAGCCGGATCGCGCGGCGGGCGCTCGACGACCCGGCGCCACGCTGATCGCGATCCGGCCGCTCGTCGTGGCGCGATCGTGCGACCGCGGCTGCTCGCCGCCTTGGACGCCGGCGGCGACGCCCGGCTGACGCTGGTCACAGGGCCGCCCGGCTGCGGCAAGACCGTGCTGCTGGCGACCTGGCTGGCGACGCGCGACGCGCAGACGACCTTGATCTCCCTCGATCCTGGCGATCGCACGACCGCCGGGCTCTGGGGCAAGCTCTCCAAGGCGCTTCCGCCGCCTCGCCAGCGCGCGGCGCGTCCGGCGCCGGCGACGCCGGAGGCGCTGGTGCAGCGGCTCCTGGAGCTCACCGCGTCCAGCGGCCCCGGATCCGTGCGGACGCTGATCCTCGACGACCTCCAGCTCGCCGACAGCCCGGCCACGCGGGCGACGCTGACTGCCCTGTTGCGCAGCGAGTCGGCCCTGCGCCTGGTGATCGGCAGCCGGATCGATCCGGCGCTCGCCCTGCAGCGACTGCGCCTGACGGGCTCGCTGACCGAGATCCGCGGGCCCGACCTGGCCTTCACGCCCGACGAGGCCCAAGCGATGCTGGCCGCGGACGGCATCGCGCTCTCGCCCGCGATGCTGCAGCGGCTGTGGACGCGGACCGAGGGCTGGGCCGCCGGGCTGCGCTTGGCGGCGCTCTCGCTGGCCGGTCACGAGGACCCCGACGCGTTCGTGGAGGACTTCGCCGGCGACGACCGCGCCGTGGTCGCCTACCTCATCGAAGAGGTCCTGGAACGCCAGAGCGAGCAGGTGCGCGAGCTATTGCTCGCCACCGCGGTGGTCGACCAGGTCTGCGCGCCGCTGGCCAACGCGCTCACCGGACGCGGTGACGCGGTGACGATCTTCGACGACCTGCTGCACGCCAACGCGTTCCTGGTGCCGCTCGACCGTCGCGGCGAGTGGTTTCGCTACCACGCGCTGTTCGCCGACCTCCTGCGCTCACAGCTCGCACGTCGCGGGCCGGCGGTCGTCGCGCGCCAGCATCGGCGCGCCGCCCACTGGTTCGTGGAGCAGGACCGCCCGCTGGATGCGCTCGCCCACTCCGTCGGCGCGCAGGACTGGGACGGCGCGACGGCGATCATGGGCGATCGCTGGCTCGAGCTGCGTGCGGCAGATGGCGGCGCGGCGCTCGATCGGGTGCTCGCCGCCTTCCCTCCGGACGCGATCGACGCCCGGCCCGAAGCGGCGCTGGTGGCGGCGATGCGCTGCCTGGACCGCGGCGAGTCCGACCGCGCCGATGCCCACCTCCTTGCCGCCGGCTGTCTTCGCCATCGTCTCTCAGGCAGCCGGCGTGCCGTGTTTACCCGCGGGCTCTCCCTGGTGCGCCTGCTGCGCGCCGGTCGCGACGGCGACCTCGACAGCGGCGTGCGCGAGCTCTCGGTGGTCATGACGCACGGCCACCAGGACTCGCCACGCGCGCGCGAAGCCGTGGCGCTCGCGCACCTGGAGG
>JBEVLC010000182.1:0-4000 GCA_040509415.1 Baekduia sp.
CGCTCCCCAGCGCACCCCTCTGACCCCTCTCCTCCTCCGGGAAATTCTCTCCCGGACTACGAGGCGTCCCTGAGACGCTGGGCCTCAGGGAGCGACTCGAGCTTTTTCAAGGTGTGGTTCTCGATCTGACGGATCCGCTCCCGCGTGACGTTGAACGCGCGACCGACCTCCTCAAGGGTACGCGGTCGGCCGCCGGTCAGGCCGAAGCGCATCTCGATCACCTCGCGCTCGCGCTGCGGCAGGGCCGCCAGGGCGCGATGCACGTTCTCCTTGCGCAGGTTCTCGGCGGCCAGCTCAAACGGCGACTCGGCCGTCTGATCCTCGACGAAGTCGCCCAGCTCTGACTCCTCCTCGTCGCCGATCGGCTTCTCCAGCGAGATCGGCTGCTGGCTCATCCGCAGGATGTCGCGCACCTCGCGCGGCGTGCAGTCGAGCTCGGAGGCGATCTCCTCCGGCGAGGGCTCACGGCCAAGCGCCTGGACGAGCTGGCGCTCGACGTGCACGACCTTGTTGAGCTTCTCGACCATGTGAACCGGGATCCGGATCGTGCGGCCCTTGTCGGCGATCGCACGCGTCACGGCCTGGCGGATCCACCACGTGGCGTACGTGGAGAACTTGTAGCCGCGGCGGTAGTCGAACTTCTCGACGGCCCGGATCAGCCCCAGCGAGCCTTCCTGGATCAGATCCAGGAACGTCAGGCCACGGCCTAGGTAGCCCTTGGCGATCGAGACGACGAGGCGCAGGTTGGCCTCGACCATCGCCTGCTTGGCCGCCATGTCGCCGCGCTCGATGCGCTTGGCGAGCGACACCTCCTGCTCGGCCGTCAGCAGCGCTACGCGGCCGATGGAGCGGAGGTAGAGACGCAGCGAGTCGAGGCTCGGCTCGACCGTGAGGTCGATCTCGGGCTTCTTGCGCGTCTCGGCCGGCGTGGGCGACTGGCGCTCGGCGGCGGCCGCTTCAGCGCGCCCGCTCTCCGAGGTGACGGGCTTGCCTTCCGCCGTGACGATGGCAATCCCTTGCTCGTCGAGATGCGCATGGAGCTCGGACAGCTGCTCCTTGGTGATCTCGACCTCTTCGAGCGTCGTGGTGATCTGCTCGATGGTGAGGAACCCGCGCTCGTGCCCTTCTTGGATGAGCGATTGGAGCCCGTCGAGCTCCGTGATGGGTGCCTCGTCAGCGAGTAGAACGTCGGTCTTGGTGCTCAACCCGATCCTTGTGGACGTCGTTCCCGGGCCAGGCATCCCAGTGCCGGGCCCCTCTCTCTTCCCTTTGCTGCTCTTGGAACGCACCCCGAGGTGCAAGTGCGACGTGACCGCCGCATGAGGCTGAGCCTTGATCCTCTCGTGCTGCGACGGAGGGACTCGTAGCCGACGTCGGGATTGTTAGCACAGGTTAGGACGAGCAGGGAATCCCAAAAAGTGGGATCGATAGGCTTATCCGGGTCATGGAGCCGACATTGACCCTCGTGAACTCCCCGGACGTCCAGGCTCAAAAGCCGACCGTCCACCTCTCGCTCTCGCGCGTCGGGGTGACCAACGTCGAGAAGGTGATCCGCATCTCGCGCGACGATCGGGAGGAGTTGTACTGGGCCAACCTCGAGTGCTTCGTCGACCTCGGTCCGGCCCAGAAGGGCGCCCACATGTCGCGCTTCGAGGAGACCGTCAACGAGGTCATCGGCGAAGTCATCCTGGGATCTTCTGCTTTCCGGGCTGAAGAGTTGGCGCAGCGGATCGCCGAGCTCGTGCGCGAGCGTCAGGACGCCCGCCGGGCCGAGGTGACGATCGCCGCGCGCTACCCCGAGCACAAGCCCGCGCCGGTCTCCGGCATCCAGACCCAGGAGCTGTACACGCTGTTCGGCACGGCGGTCGCGACCGCCTCCGGCACCCGCCGCCTGATCGGCGTCGCGGCCCAGGGCATGACCGCCTGCCCCTGCGCGCAGCAGCTTGTTGCCGGAGCGGCAAGGTCGCGTCTGACCGCGGACGGCTTCGACGACGAGCAGATCGAGCGCATCTTCGACCACGTCCCGGTCGCGACCCACAACCAGCGCGGCCTCGGCACGCTGCACATCGGCTGCCCCGAGGACTGCGACACCGACATCGACGCCGCGGCGCTGCTGCGGATCGTCGAGGACTCGATGTCCTCGGAGATCTACGAGATGATGAAGCGCTCCGACGAGGGCGCCGTCGTCGAGAAGGCCCACCGCCGCCCGCGGTTCGTCGAGGACTGCGTCCGCGAGATGGTCAAGGGCGTCGTGGAGCATCTGCCCGACCTCGCGCCCGGCGCCTTCGTCTCCGCCCGCCAGGAGAACCTGGAGACCATCCACCAGCACAACGTCGTCGCCGAGCGCTTCGGCCTGCTCTCCGAGATCCGGCACGAGCTGAGCGCCGGGAGCTACTCCGAGCGCCACACGTCGATGCGCGAGTGGCTCGACGGCGGCGAGTAACTCGCCTAGAGGCTCGTTCGCGCGGCGTCGGTGTCCTCGACATCCACGTGCTTGGCCGCGCGGCGCTCCTCGGCCTCGCGGAGCATCCGGCGGAGGCCGAAGAAGTAGTCGACGCCGGAGACGACCGTGACGGCCACCGCGGCGTAGACGAGCAGGTCGACCCACAGCGGCGTGGGGTCGAAGGCGATCAGGAAGAAGATCGCGGCGACCTGGACCATCGTCTTGATCTTGCCCAGCCCGGCCGCCGGGATGATCACGCCTTGGGCCGTCGCGGCCATGCGCGTCACGGTCACGGCCAGCTCGCGCGTGACGATCACCATCGCGATCCAGGCCTGCAGGCGGTCCAGCGAGACGAGCGCGAAGAGCGCCGCGATCACCAGGAGCTTGTCGGCGACCGGATCCATCAGCTTTCCGAACGAGGTGATGGCGTTGCGCGAGCGGGCGAGGTAGCCATCCAGGGCGTCGGTCGCCGACGCCGCAGCGAAGACGAGCGCCGCGAGCAGGTCGTTGCCCGCCTCGCCCAGCAGCGCGACGACCAGCACCGGCACCAGCAGGATGCGGACGACGGTCAACACGTTGGGGAGATTGAGCGGCAGCACGGCGTGCGCGGGCAGTATCCCCTAAGCCTCCGCCGGCGGCGCGACCGTGCGCGACACGCCGACGCTGGCGCAGACGACGAGCGCGATCGCGACGAGGTCGCGTGCCCCGAGCGCCTGGCTGAGGACGAGATAGCCCGCCAGCGCTGCAAGCGCCGGCTCGAGGCTCATCAGCACGCCGAAGACGTTGGCCGGCATGCGCCGCAGCGCCTCGGTCTCCAGGCTGTAGGGGATCACGCTGGAGGCCAGCGCCACGAGCGCGCCGAGCGCCAGCCACTGCGGATGCAGCAGCGTCGTGCCCGCCTCGGCCACGCCGGGGACCAGCGGGACCAGCGCCGCGACGACCATCGCGATCGCCAGGCCCTCGCTGCCGTCATAGACCTGTGTCGCGCGCTGGGCGATCAGGATGTAGGCCGCCCAGCACGCCGCCGCGCCGAGCACCAGCACCAGGCCGACGGGGTCGATGCCGGCGCCGAACGGATCCGACAGCAGGACGATCCCCAGCGCCGCGAGGCCGGCCCACACCAGGTCCAGCCGCCGCCGCGAGGTCGCGACCGCGACCGCCAGTGGCCCGGCGAACTCGATCGTCACCGCGACACCGAGTGGGATCCGGTCCAGCGCCTCGTAGAAGAGCAGGTTCATCCCGCCGAGCGTCAAGCCGAACAGCGCGACGAGCCGCAGCTCGACGGCTGGGCGCCCACGCACGTGCGGCCGCGAGAGGACCACGAGGATGATCGCCGCGAACGCAAGGCGCAGGAGCGAGACGCCGGCCGCGCCGAGGTCGTCGAACATCGTCGCGGCAAGGGCCGCGCCGAACTGGATCGAGGTGACCCCGCACAGCACGAGGCCGATCGGGGGCGCCCGATGAAGGCCGGGCAAACCCCGGGCCGACGCCGTCTCCACACCGGCCACCGTAGCCGGTGCACCGCGCCGTACGGGTGCGGCGAACGGCGCATCGTCT
>JBEVLC010000183.1:0-24992 GCA_040509415.1 Baekduia sp.
CTGCTCGGCGACTACGACGCGCTGCCCGACCTCGACCGCATCGGCGACGGCATCGAGGCCTCCCTGGCCGAGCTGCTGGCGCTGGCGCGCCGGCGCCAGGCGCCGGCCGCGACCAGCAGCAACGGCGCGTCGCGGGTCGGCTCGCCGGTCTAGCGCCGGGCGACGCGGACGCTCGCGTCGGCCTTGGCCGGCGGCAGCTCGCGGTTGCCGGCGTTGTCGACGGCGATCGTGAAGAAGCGATACAGCGAGCCGCGCTTGCCGCGCAACCGCTTCGAGTGGGCCCGCGTCGTCAGGATCTTGCGGGCCTTGCGACCCGGCGTCGAGCGCCAGAGCTCATAGCGGGCGACGCCGGAGGCGATGACACCCGCGACCGCGTCGTCCTCCCCACGCCAGCGCAGTTGGATCGAACGGCCGGTGACCTTCGGGCGCTGCAGTTGCGAGGACGGCGCGTGGGCGTCGACCGAGCGGGCGGCCGCCAGCGCCGAGCCGGCGTCGAGGATGCCCCAGCCCAGCTCGGGCGTCCACGCGACGTTCGCGGGGCGCTTGGCCGTCTGCTTGAGGATCCGGACGATGTCGGCCGGCGGGAGATCCGGGTTGAGGTGGCGCATCAGCGCCGCGACGCCCGCGACCTGCGGCGCGCTCATCGACGTCCCCGGCAGGTAGGCGTAGCGCGTGTCGTCGCCCATCGCGGTGCGGCAGTGGCACGGCGCGATCTTGCGCGCGGGATCGCCGCGCTCCAGGTTGGTGGTCTGCGACGGGAACGCGGCGAGGAGCCCGCCGGCGCCACCCGGACCGTAGGTGCCGTAGGCGGCCATCGAGATCTGCGTGCCGCGCCCGGCGAACGACGCGCGGGCGTCGGCGGCGTTGGCGGCGGTCACCGAGAGGCCGAGGTTGCGGTTGATGTCCGAGCCGCTGTCGGTCGGCTGCAAGACGTTGGCGGGATCGCCCTGCTCGAGGACCGGATCGTCGGCGGCCGCGGCGACCAGCACCGCGCCCTTGGCGTTGGCGTAGTTGAGCGCGGAGACGATCGCGGGCGCGGCGGCGAAGCGCCCGTCGGTGCCGAAGCTCATGTTGATGGCCTGGGCGCCGTTGTCAGCCGCCCAGACGAGCGCCTTGGCGACGCTGCTCTCGGTGAGGTCGCTCTTGGCGATCAGCAGGTCGCAGCCGAGGCCGGCGCCGGCGATCCCGATGCCGTTGTCGGGCTGGGCGCAGGCCAGCGACGCGACGTGCGTGCCGTGGCCGTCCTCATCGACGGTCGGCGGGCCGTCGCCCAGGTTGTCGTCGAAGTCGGCGGTGGCGACGATCTTGTTGGTCAGCTCGGGGTGCGCGCCGTCGACGCCCGTGTCGATGATCGCGACGCGAGCGCCATCCCCGCGCGTGATGTCCCACGCGGCCGGGAGGTTCTCGCGCGCAGCCCACCATTCAGTGACGGTGCCGTTCTCGCCGCGCTCGAAGGTCGTGAAGCCGGGGTCGTTGGGGACGTAGCGCAGGCTGAAGCGGCGCTCGGGGCGGACGTCGGCAACGCGGGGGTCGGCGCGCAGACGGCCGATGAGGGCGGCGAGCGACGTGCCGGCGCGGGGTCTGACGGCGGCGAGCCGCAGCTGTGGGACCTCGACGTCGGCGGTGCTGCTGGCGCCGGCGCGTGCCACGACGGCGTGCACGGCTGCGGCGCGCGCGGTCGTGGTGCGCTTCAGCGTGACGAGCAGGCGGCCGGTCGTCGTCGCGTCGCTCTTGGCGGTACGGGCGTGGGCGTGGGCCAGCCCAGGCAGCGCGAGAAGCGAAGCCCCGATCGTCGCTGCGATGAGCGCCGACCGCATAAGAGGTTCCGAAGAGTGCCGGGCTAGTAGCCCAGCGCGAACTTCGCGTCTTCGGACATCCGGTCCGGCGTCCAGGGCGGGCTGAACGTCATGGTGGACTCGACGGAGGTCACCCCGTCGAGCTCGGACACGAACTCCTCGATTTGCTCGGAAACCTGCGGGCCGATCGGGCAGCCGGGCGAGGTCAGCGAGAACGTGACATGCACGTCGCCGGCGGAGACCTCGATCCCGTAGATCAGGCCCAACTCGACGAAGTCCAGACCCAGCTCGGGGTCGATGACGTTGGTGAGAGCGGCTTCGACATCCTCGGGGGAGGGCATGACCCTTGAGTCTAGCCAGGCGATCGCGATAGGTTTGGAGCCGCCATCGTCTCCTACAGCGAACACCCCCCGGTGATCTGCTGTGCGGGAGACGAAGACCGGTCCACTCAGAGCCTGCGACGTCGTGCGATGTCCCGGGCGCTGCACGCGGATGACACGGTCTTCGTCGACCTTCACGAGCTGGTCTTCGCCGATCCCTCGTTGATGGTCGATCTCGCCATGGTGGCGCAGCGCCTGCGCCAGGCCGGCGGGCACCTGCGCCTGCGCGGCGCTCAGCCCCAGATCCAGCGGCTCATCGAGCTGGTCGGGTTGCACCGGCTGCCGAACGTGATCCTGGATCCGGCGCCCGCAGCGGCGTAGCGCGCCGCGGGCAGCTCGCGGCCGTGACCGCGTAGCCTTCGGGCCCGGATGCCCTTCCTGCTCCTGCTCGCCCTCTTCGTGATCGTCCCGATCCTGGAGATCTACGTGATCATCCAGGTCGGCCAGGCGATCGGCGCGCTGTGGACGATCGCCCTGCTGATCGCCGACTCGATCCTCGGCAGCTTGTTGATGAAGTCCCAAGGCCGCGCGGCGTGGCGGCGCTTCCAGACGGCGCTGGCCGAGGGCCGAATGCCCGCGCGCGAGGTGCTCGACGGCGTGTTGGTGATCTTCGGCGGCGCGTTCCTGCTGACGCCGGGGTTCTGCAGCGACATCGTCGGCGCGCTGCTGCTGTTGCCGCCTACGCGCGCGGTGATCCGTGGCATCGTGGCGCGGCGGTTCACGTTCGGGCTGATCGGCGACGTGCCGAGCCCGCGGGTGCGCCGGCGTGGTCCTGGGCCTGGTCCGGGTGCTGGTGGACCGGGGAGCGCCGACGGCTTCGACGTCGAGGGCACCGCGACCGAGATCGATCCCAGGAGGCTTCCTTGACCATCAGCGCCGACCACGAGACACCGCGCGAGCTGACCGAGGGGCTCAGCGACGCGGTGACCATCGCGTTCAGCGATCCGGAGGCCGATGTCTGCGGCGTCGCCCGGATCGGCCGCGCGATGACCGGCGGCGAGGTCGTCACCAGCGGCATGGCGGTGCTGTTCGCCGGCGGCCGGCCGGTGGCGGTCCGGGCCGAGGGTGGCGTGCCGGCCGGCGAGGGCGTCGGCTGGGGCCGCGCGGAGGCCGCGGGCGTGTGGACCGAGGTCGTCGACCCGCTGCGCGCGTGGCGCGTGCACTTCGATGACGAGGACGGGCAGCACGCGTTCCTGTTGGACTTGGAGTCGGTGTCGGTGCCGGCCGAGCTGGACGCCGATGTGCCCGCCGGCAAGCTCGGTGGGATGCAGGGCTACGACCAGCTCGTGAAGGTGACTGGCAAGGTGACGATCGACGGCGTCGAGCGGAACTTCGCCGGCCGCGGCCAGCGTGGCCACTCCTGGGGTGCGCCGGACTGGGACAAGCTGACGATGGCCCGTACGGTGGGCGTGTGGCTGGAGGGCGACGCGGGCGTCACGCTGACCGCGGTGCGGCCCGCTAAGGCGGCGTCGCACGCCGACGAGGCGATCCACGCCGTGCTGCTGGGTCGCGACGGCGAGACCGACGAGCAGCTGTCACTCGTGGTCGCCGATCCGCGCATGTCGACGACCTACGACAGCGAGGGGCGCCAGCGCCACGCGGGGCTGGAGCTGTATGAGACCGACGAGGCGTCCTATGCGCGCCGAGCGGCTGGCGAGGTGTCGTGCGGGACGACGCTGGATCTCGGCCGCCTGCGGCTGGACTGCGCGTTCTTCACGTGGCGCATGGAAGGCAGGTCGGGCGTGGGCCGCTACGACGTGCTGCGGCGCGTGGACTGAGGCGGCGCGGGCGCGCGCCCACTGCTCGCGGGCGGCACCGAGGGCCTAGTTGTCGGAGCCGAGCCGGTCCCACAGGTAGAGCTCGATGCACTCCTGCGCGAGCTCCAGGGACCGCTCGCGCGAGAGGCGCGGCAGGACGGTCTCCAGCGCCTGCTCCTCGGCGACACCGGCCTCGAAGGCCTCTTCGCCGCGGAAGCCCGCGGCGATCTTCAACGCCTCGCGCCGGTTCTCGCCGAGCGTCGGGAAGACGTTCATCAGGAAGTCGCGGTTGGCGATCGGCTGCCCGACCTCCAGCGCCGCGTGCCACGCGGCGAGCATCGACAGATCATGCTCGTCGAGGTCGGCGACGGCCTTGGCGTAATGCGTGTCGAGCTCACGCTCGGGGATCTCGTCCACCCATGCGCGCACGAGCTCGCCGAGCAGCTGCCGTCGCGCCTCACGGCCGACAGACTCTGCAATGACGCGAATCGCGTCGTGAGGTTCGATGAAGCAGAGGGGCATGGGAGCTCCCGGCGCTCGAGGACTGGACGGCGTGACGGTACGACGCCGGTCGGACGGCAAACCCCCGTTGTTCGCGGGCGTTTCCGAACGCCCTGCACGTTGCGGCAATTGGGCGGGGCGGCGGATCGCGAGCCGGGCGGCATGGCCACGCGGGGCTTGAGGAACCGTGTCGAGCAAAGGGTCTATGTGACCCGTTGCTCGACACGGTCGATGCCGTGTCTCGACTTATGGACCCAGGAGGTTCATAGGTCGAGTCAGACACGCCAGCGAATGGTGGCCTGGCGGGTCGCCGGGCGGGTGTCGGCGTCTCCGGCGTAGGTGACGACCGCCTTCCCCGCGCTCGCCGGCGCGAGAGAGCGCGGCAGCGTGAAGGTCGCGCGGAAGGCGCGGTGGTGGATCGCGGGATGGAGCGTGAGGGTGCGGGTGCGGCGGTTGGCGCGGATCCGAAAGCGCACGGTCACGCGTCCGGACGCACGTGCGGAGATCGTGCCGCGGAGGGTGATGCGACCGCTGGCGTGGCGCAGCGAGGTGATCTTGAGCGCCGGGGAGGCCTTGGGGGTGCGGTGCGGACTCGGTTGCCTTGCCGTTGGCGTGGGCGTGGGCATTGGGTCCGGCAGCGGCGTCGGGCTGGGGCCGAGCGTCGGTGGGGCGTAGCGCAGCCCCAGGGTCGCCCCCGCCGCCGGGGCCTCGTGCCCAAGGCCATCAACAAGCCAGACCCTCAGGATCGCGTCGCCCTCGGCGGGCAGCGCGAGCCCCTCGACTGCGGTGAGCGATGGCGCGGTCTGCACAGCGCCACACACGGCTGCCTGGCACAGCTGGTAGCGCGCGGCGACGATCGGCGAACCGGTGTCCGAAGGCAGCGACCAATGCGCCTCGAAGCGGTTCTCGGTCGACGATGGCGCCGGTGACATCAGTCCGACGGGCGCCGCCGGGGCGTTGTTGTCCACCAGAAGCGGCGCCGCTCGCTGCACCCGCGTCTCATTCCCGGCGGCGTCGACACCGCCGATCGCGATCTGATGCGCGCCATCTGCCAACCCCGCCGTCGGCAGCCCGACCGCGCCGGCCGGCTCATCGCTGCACGGGCGCGGCCGGTCATAGCTGCAGCTGCGCTGCAGCGTGGCGATCAGCGAGCCATCGGCATACACGCGCGTCGCCGAGATCCCGGTGGCGTCCGACGACGCGAGCGCGAGCGCCAGCGTGCCCTGCGACCATGTGTCCGCGGTCCAACCGGCACCCATAGGCGTCCCGACCATCGGCGGCGTGGGATCGGCAATCGTTAGGAAGGCACTGAAGATCTCGGCGTCGACATGCGTGAGCAACGCGCCGTTGCCACACGTGTGCACGTCGCTGTCGCCACAGACGAGCCCGACGATGATCGAGCTCGCCGAGATGTCCGGGAGGTCACGATAAGACGACCGGTTCGTCGTCGTATCGTCGTTCGGGAACCAGTCGTCGCCACCGGCGTAGCAGGTCGACTGACCGCCAATGACGCAGGTGTCGATGACGTTGCTGCGGGTGCTGAGCGAGATGTAGGGCAGGTAGTTGTCCTCGGCACCAATGTGAATCGCTCGCCAGTACCGCAGGCGCGTGATCGATGTTCCGGGAAGAAGCGTAAACGTGGCCTCGACGCGATCTCCGGCGTTGGCCTCGAGGGCGCCGCCCGCGTCACCGAGGCGATCGCTCACCCAGAGACCGGCTTGCTGAAAGCTCATCGGATATCCGGGCGGCCGGTTCGACGGCGGGCAGTCCACGCCCGTCGCCAACGCGTCCTCATTCGTGTTCAGCGTCGTGGCCCACCCAAACGAGGTGCCGGTTTCGCCGCAGCTCTGCATCACGAATGCCCCACCGCCGTCGACCGGGCCGACATCAGCCGGAAGGGGACGATCCTGAGCCCCGACCGCCGTAACCGGATACGTCGCCGCAGCCAAAACGGCGACGACGAGCCTGACCACCATGCGACGGCCCCGTGCAGACATGACGAGGGGGCAGACCAGCAGCTCGGTCCTAGCTCGCCGGATGAAGAAGCAGCACCACTGAAGCAGCCTTGATCCGATGAGGATCACGATATGTGATCGAGACTTGAATCACCGCTCCAGGAACCTTAGTCCGGAGTCGCTCACCGACGACGCTCAGGGAACGACTCAAGGCTGGAAACGCTCGCCGCCGTGTCCGTGTGTAGATCCGCACTTGCGCCTCGATTTTCCGAGGTTTGTTCTTGAAGCTCATCGAGAGGACCCGCTGCCGCAGTCGGATGGAGCGCACAGACGGTTTGGGAAGCCGACCTCGCAGATGCACACTCGAAGCGTTCCTTCCGCTGCCTGAGGCAGCCATCTCCTGCCCGAGCGAAGGACTCGTCGGAGCGGGCGGCGCGGGCACCGACGCGTCACCGCTCGGAGCCGGTAGCGGCACCATCGCATGGCCGACGAACAGTTGGTCCGCAATTCCCGCCATCGCAGAGGCAGCGCGAACGTCGAGACGAGGCCCCACCGAGCCAGGCTGAGCACTGCTCGTCAACGCTCGTTCCGCTTGATCGGCCGTCAGTCCGGGGCTCGTCGCACGGAGTTGCGTCAAGACTCCCGCCACAAACGCGGTCGACTCGCTCGACCCCGAGGCCCAGGCAGGGCTGCCATCGGGAAACGCGGCGTCGAGAGGGCAACCCGAGGCCCAAAGGTCGACCTCGTGGCCTGCCGCCGCGAACGCGCAGCGGCGTCCATCGTGCGTCGCCGCGCCCACTGCCATCACCGGCCCGAATGCTGCCGGCCAATCGACTACGCCTTCGTGGTTTCCAGCAGCGGCCAAGACGTTCATCTCAGCGCGTCGGGCGTTCTTCACCACATCCTCGGTCTGGACCATCAATCCAGCGTCCAGCCCAGAGATGGCCGCGCCGCCCAGCGAGAGTGAGATGACCTTGATGTTGTAGGTGTTGCGATAGGCAATGCACCGTTGGACGCCGCGGGCCACGTCCGTCGCCCCGAACGTCACCCCATCCCGCGACGCTCGTACCGACACCACGTTGATCGACGGTGCCGCCCCCACCATGCCGAAGCCGTTGTAGGGCGCGGCGGCGATCATGGACATGAGGGTGCCGTGGTGGTCGGGGCTGCGGTCGGTGCCGGGTTCGCCGTCGACCGACAGACGGGCGACGACGTTGGAGGTGTCGGGGTTGGGGTCGTTGCCGGTGTCCACGATGCAGACGGCAGCTGGTTGGGCCGGGGCGGGGATCCAGGTGGAGTCCGTCGCGTTAGCCGCCGCGGCCTGGCTGGTGAAGACCTCCTCGGCGGACGCCGAGGAGGTCAGGACGAGGCTGAGCGCGGCCGAGACCAACACCACGAGCCAAATGTCGAGGGTGTGCCTGCTAGCGAGCAACGGTGACCTTCACCGGCTTAGACGCCGTCGCCAAGTAGGGGTAGTCGACTTGACCCTTGGTCACCTGCACGCGCAACTCGTAGGTGATGCTGCCGCTCGTCCGGGTGAACCTATAGGCGTACCGGAACGAGCCCTTGCGGTTGGTCTTGATCTGCGCGAACGGTCGCCAGCGGTAACCGTCCTTCCACTGGACTGCCAGCGTCACGCCGCGCGCTGGCACCTCACCGCCACGCAGCGAACCGCGCAAGGTGACGGCCTGGCCGTTGCGCAAGTGCCTGCGATTGGCTTTCAGCGCGACCTTGCCCCTGACCAGCACCTTCAGCGTCGCGGTCGCACGGGCGATGGGATCGTCGGCATACATGCGATAGCCCACGGTGACCGCCCGGCCGGCGCCCTTGGCGAGACGCAGCGTCGCGTGCCCGGCGCCGTCGGTCGAAACGTCCGCCGCGACGGCCGGCTTGGCGCCTATCCGAGTCGCGACATCGAGCTGCGCCGCCGCGATCGCTTTGCCCGTCATGGTGCAGGTGAGCTGAACCTGGGCGGTCGAGGCCTTCCCGAAGCCCAGCTTCACCTGGCCACCGCGGACGTGCTCGAACTTCAGCGTCGCGCGGTCCTGCGGGCAAGTCGCGCCATCGGGCTCGCCGACGATGCGCCCGCGGAACGTGTGCTCGACGGCCGCGGTGACCGAGACGCCGGGGAGCACCGGCCATCCCGGAGCTGATGGGCTCGTCCCGTTGTCGCCGTCGCTCCCGGGATCCGGCTTGGGCGTGATCGGCCCCGCGCTGCTAGGCGCCGTGATGATGCCGGTCGGAGCTGAAGAGACCGTCACCGAGTCCGCCGCATTCGTCGCGGTGACGAGCAGCCGTAGACGGTGCGCGATGTCGTCAGCCGTCGGCGTGTAGCTCAGGCCGGTGGCTCCCGGGATGGCGGCGCAGGACGGCAGCGTCCCGTGGCCGTCGCACTGCACCCACGAGCGCGAGACGTTCAGGTTCGGTCCAGTCCAGGTGCCATCGCTCAGCGCGACGATGGGCGTGCCGATCAGCGGATTGGCAAGCGTGGCGTCGTCGCGGAACGCCGGCAACTGCACATTCACCGGCGGATGGTTCGCCACCAACCGCGACCCCGTCCACAGCGTCGCCTCCCGCTGCGCCGCGTCCACGACCTTGAACGTGAGCGTGTGCCGGCCGTCCGCGATCGCCGTGGTGTCGATCGTCTCCTGCGTGTTGACCGAGCCCGGGCACGGCTTCGGCCAGGAGTAGATCCAAACCCCGCCCTCCGAGCCGACGGGCTCGCAGTGCCCGTTGTTGGTGTCGATGACGTGATCGATGGCCGTCGCCTGGCCGTCGACGTAGAGCCGCAGACGCGCGATGCCGCCGCCGAGGTCGGAGGCCGAGTAGCTGAGGACTTCAACACCCTTGAGGGTCGTGTCGGTCGTCACGCTGCCCGACGTCACGCCCGCCACGGGCGGCAGATCGTCAGCGAGGTAGAGGCGTGGCTCGTAGATCGACATCCACCCCACCGACGCCATGCAACCGGCGTGGCCGTCTGGACCATCGCAGAGCACCTGCGCGGTGATCGCAGTCGTGGCAAGCCCACCCCAGTCGAGCGTCTTCTTGTTGGTGATGGTCGCTTGGCCATCGCTGTAATCCAACCCGACGTGCCCGGCACCGTCGAAGACCCGGACGAGACCCCGGTTGACGTTGTCATAGAGCTTGGTCCAGCCCGCGTACTCGCTGACGAAACGGGAAATGGTCGTCTGCGGGGGCGCCGCGTACGTCCAGCCGACGGTGGCGCCGAGCGGAATAGGACCCTGCGGGTTCATCTCCGAGTGCAGTCCGCCGAACCCGCAGTAGTTGCCGTTGACGTTGCCGGCCATGACGTACCCACCGGGCTGCCAGCCGCCGTAGGCGTCAGCGAGATCGCTGCCCGTCACACAGCTCCTATGGATGTACGTGCCAGCGGCGTGCGACGGCGCGACGTGCCCGAAGACCAGTGCCAGAGCACCGAGCAAGATGGCGCGCCGGCCGCGCCTCAGGCGGCCGCTGTGGGTGAAGGGATGCAACGGGGATTCCTTTCTCATGGGCAAGTTCATGGGGTGCTCAGGGCTGCGGCGCGAACTCCCCGCGCGTGCTGTCGGAGGCGGCGGGGACCGGCCGCGGCGCGGTCGCGCGGACCGCTTTCGGGACGGGACGGGCGACGAGCGTGGGCGCGAGATCGCCGCCACGCGGGGCGAACTCGATGCGACGCCGGCTCGCAGCCCCGCGGACCTCGGTGCGCTGGGGCCGCCCACCCCGCCGCGCCACGACCTTCGCCGGCGACCGACGAACCGGTGCCGCCGCGACCCGTGGAGACGATGCGACGCCTGTTGTGCTCCGCGCCGGCACCCCGCGCGCCGTTCGCGCCGGCGACCCCCGATGGCCGGTGCCGTGATGAGCGTCCTGCGCCACCACCAGCCCGCCGCCCGTCGCCACCGCGCCCGCCGCGACCAGTCCCGCCAACTTCGCGCCACCGACGCCCAGCAGGCCCGCCCCACCCGCGGCCGCACCGGCCGCGTCGCCGCCCCCGACGCCGGGGAGCACCCGCTCCAGCAACCCCGAAAGCTTTGCGCCAAGGCTCACCAGCCCCACCGGCAGCACCGCCCTCAGCGGCCGCTGCGACTGATGCAGGCCGCGCAGCGTCGCCCGGCAGGCCGGGCAGTTGCGCAGATGCGGCCGCGCTTCGGTGAGCTGCGCCGCGGTCGCCTCGCCGTTGACCATCGCCGACAGGACGGGCCTCCAGCGCTGGCACTCCGCCCCGCCCTCGATGCCCTCGAAGCGCTCCAAGAAGCTCTTGCGACCCTCGGTGAGACAGCGATTGACCTTCGTTGACGAGAACCCGGTGGCCTCGGCGATTTCGGCGTAGGAGTGGCCGAAGGCCTTGAGCCCCATGGCGCGCCGCTCCTGCGGCTTGAGCCGCCGCAGGGCCTCGGCTGCGCGCCGCGCCCGGTCCTTGGCCAGCGCGCGCTCCTCGGGCGTCGAGACCTCCGAGGCCACATGCAGGTCGAAGTCGATCGCCTCGTAGGGCACCGAGCCGGAGCGCACTCGGCGCAGCTCCTGGGCCTCGCGCTTGACCACGACATGGATCCACTTGTGCGCCGACCGCGGATCGAGCGTCCGCACCCGCCGCAGGAAGATCTCCATCGAGCGCTGGTAGGCGTCGTGCGCGTCGTCCTCGCACAAGCTGTTGCGGTAGGCCGTGCGCAGCAGCGACTCGGCTTGCGTCGAGACGATGCGCAGGACCAGCTCCTGCGCTTGATCGTGAGTGAGCCTGGCCCGAGCATCGGGCTCGGGCGGGGCGTGGTTGTCCATGTCCCAGTCCTTGGGGGTGCGATTGCGGCGTCGATGCTCTTAGGGCCGCCGCCCGGATTCTCACCCCCTACGATCGGTCAGGGGTCCGAGTGGCAACGCCCGCCCATCAGTGAGCGTCGTCAAACCGTATCGCGAACGAGCGCACGCAACCCACCGCTTTGGATAGCTTTGAGCGATGAAGGTCCGCGCCTAAGCGCAGTTACCGTGCGAGCGCACGAGCTCTGCCGCAAGCGCGTCGCGGTCCAGCCGCGGCGGCGAGTCATCGGTCTTCACACCCGCGGACCCCAACGACGACAACACCGCAGACGCCCCCTGGTAGGACGCCCAAGCAGCGTCGTCGGGCGCGAAGCCGAGCCGCGCGAGGAAGCGCGCGCGGAACTCCAGCGGCATCGGTGCCTCGTCGGTGACCACGATCGCCGTCTCGTGGCCGTTGGGGTAGATGTCGCTGCGCGACGAGCAGGCCGCGCGCTTGAAGGCAACATCGCCCAGCGCCACCGTCGAGATCCCGGCCTCGTTGAGCAGCGTGATCGCCGGCTCGGCCTGTGCGGTCGCCACATTGGTGATCACCGCGCCCGCCTGCGTGTCCTGCAACGAGGTCCGCGCGTTGGTCACCGCGTCGACCGTCGCCCGCGCAGCGTCGTCGGAGACCTGCTTGCCCGCGTAGTTGACGCGGAACACGCCCGCGCGCCCCCCGCGCTCGGCCAGCGCAAGCTTCACGCCCCCCGCCACCTGGCGGTAATCGCTCGCCGTCGCGCTGACCCACAGCGACACTGTCGGCGCGCCGCCCGCGATGGTGCTCTTGGACTTCGACCCGCAGCCGGCGATCGACAGCACCGCCAGCCCGCAGGCCGCGGCGCGCGTGAGCCCAGCGCGCCCCACCTACAGCCCCAGCGCCCGCGCGATCCGCTCGCGCTCGCCGGTGTCCAGCGTCACCGTCGCGCCGGCCGTGTAGCGCTCGGCCTCCGCCGGCGCCGCCCAGTTGTACAAGGCCAAGTCCAGCGCCTCGACCGGCACGTCGACGCCCTGGGCCAGCTCGCGCTGGCGACGCTGCAACAGCACCGGGTCGCCGATGCCCAACAAGCGCTTGGCCGAGAGCGCGACCGGATCGGTCGGCGTCGCGGCGGCCAGATGCATCGTCCACGGGTCGAGCTCGACCAGCCCGAGCCGATGGGCCAGGATCAGGAACTCCATCCGCTGCGGCCGGCCGAAGCCCGGCAGGCCGAGACGCTCGAAGGCGCGGTCGTAGCGGTGCTGCAGCGTCCACGTCTCCTCGCCCGCCAGCGCCGGGATCTGCCCGCCGAGCCGCTCCGCCCACGCCCGGTAGGCGACCAGCGCCGCCGCGCCGCGCTTGGGGTCAAACGCCGTGCGCGGGCCGGTCTGCACGCCCTCGAGGTCGGGCAGCTCGCCCGAAGCCCAGGTCGTGCGCGCGGCGGCGATGCCCGCCCACGGGTCACCGCTGTCGGTCGGCGAGAAGAACGCGATCAGGAAGGTCAGCCACGCCGCCTCCTCGCGATCGGCCATCCCGGCGACCTCCGCGTACAGGGCGGGAGGCGCGTCGGACAGCTCGCGCAGACGCGCAGCGCTGAACGCCAGCTCGTCGGCCAGCCGGCCCGCGTCGACGCTCGACCGCAGGCCCGGGATCAGATCGTGCTCATAGCCGTCGTCGGGCGCGCGCTCCACCCGGCGCACGGTCATCCCGGAGGAGACGGACTTGCGCGGCGCGCGCACGGCAGACGAGCCGGCAGGCCGCGAGGGCCGCCGTGCGACCGAGCGCGTCGGGCTGGAGACCTGCTCCTTCTTGGAGCAGATCGGGCAGTTCTCGACGAGCCGGTTGTGGCGGCAGAAGGTGGGCACGCCCCCAGTCTACGATCCCACCCGCCCGCACTCCGAACGCACGACGGGCGCCCATGGGGCGCCCGTCGCGAGAGCTACTGGAAACCCCTGCTGCGCCTAGGCGCGGCAGGTCGCCGACGTACGCTTCTTGACGACGTTGTAGCCGGCCCGGGTCTTGTTGTCCGGGCTGATCAAGCCGGCGTCGAAGTCGTTGGACGAATCCGCGCCGTTGAACTGGTAGATGTACAGGCGCTTGACCTGCGGGAACTTCTTGGGCATCGAGAACATGCACTTCAGCGCGTTGGCGGCTTTGGTCTCACCGGCCACGACGCCGCGCAGCTTGAGCTGGCCGCCGGTCTCGGTCAGCCAGATCTCGGCCTTCCTGTTGTTGATCTCCTTGATCAACCGCGAGGTGCGCGAGGTCGAGCCGCGGTTCGTGTCGCTGTAGTTGTGGATGCCCCAGTACTTGGGCGTGCCCTTGACGTACTTCTTGAACTTGCGCAGGTAGCTGACCGCGCCGCCCACGTTGAAGCCGTCGAGGATGTCGATCGCGACGATCTTGCGGCCCTTGAAGACCGACTTGGCGGCCGAGTAGTACTGGGCGACAAGCTTGGGGCCGGTGGCCGACTTGCAGATCTTCGCCGGCTGACCCTCCATCCGGCCCGGGGCCTGACAGACGTTGACCTCGTTCCAGGGCGAGATGTCGAAGTTCGGGCCGTACTTCTTCTTGAAGGCCTTCAGCGCCTTGGTGTAGGTCGCCACAGACGGCGCCTTGTTGTACTTCGTCGACGTGCGCGAGTGCTCGAACGAGATCAGCATCGTCTGCTTGGCGAGCTTGGCGTTGTGGATCCAGGAATCCAGCTTGCGCTTCTCAGCCGGCTCGCTGAGGACGTCGTACGGGGCGATGTAGCGGGCGACCTTCAGCTTCAACGGCGCGTAGAGCGGGTTGGTGAAGGTGCCGGCCTGCTGGTCGGAGATGCCCACGGTGACCGCGGAGGCGCTGGCCGGCACGAGGGCGGCAGCGGCGAGGGCGGCGATAGGCAGGACAGTGGCAACGAGACGTCGCATCGGAATGCGGCTGCTCCTTTGTCGGCGTCGAAGGACGGGGAGTTGGGTCGGCGCGCGGTGAAGCTCCTGCGCGCTGAGAACCA
Source organism: Baekduia sp. (assembly GCA_040509415.1). Classification (GTDB taxonomy): domain Bacteria; phylum Actinomycetota; class Thermoleophilia; order Solirubrobacterales; family Solirubrobacteraceae; genus Baekduia. The sequence continues at coordinate 14,153 of JBEVLC010000183.1, forward strand.
AGACAGCGTAGCCACCATCGAAGTTGCGGTGCCCGTCCGCGCAACAGACGTTGCGCGCAGACCCTCAGGCGCGGGCGCTGAGACCCGCGATGAAGAGCCCGGAGATGAACTCCGTGGCCCGCGCGGGGTCTGGCTGGGCGCTGGCGAGCATCCGCGTGCCGACCTCGAAGGCGGCGCCGACCATCGACGCGGCCATGTACTCCACGTCGTGGTCAGGGATCAGACCGGCTTCTACGCCCGCCCGCAGGTCCTCGGCGAGCTCCTCGACGCCGGCGACCAGCGACGGCTCGTCGAAGAGCGCCCGGATCGTGCCGGCGTTGCGGCTCAGCAGCTCCGAGGTCGCGCGGTCCTCGATCAGGAAGTCGAAGTAGGCGCGGAAGCCGTCGCGCACGAACGCGTCCAGCGTCGTGCCGCCGCGCCGCGCCGCGCGCACGCGCAGCCGCGCCTCCCCCGCCGTCTCGTCCAGCAGCGCGGTGAGGACCGACTCCTTGTCGGGGAAGTAGTTGTAGAACGTGCCCGTGGCCAGGTCGGTGCCGCGGACGATGTCGCGCACCGATGCCGCCCCGTAGCCGATGTCGGCGAAGACGAGGCGCGCGGCGTCCAGGATCGCGGTGCGGTTGGCCTGCTTGGTGCGCTCGCGCTTGCCCGCGACGGCCACCGCTGTCGGATCGGCGTCGACGGCGGTCACGCGGCGACCGCCGCGCTCGCGGTGCGCGGGAGGTCCTTGGCGCGATGGGGCACCGGCAACGCGTACCCGCGCGCCGCCGCGCGCTCGGCGCCCAGCTTGCGCTCCTTGTCCAGGTTCCAGAGGTAGTCCTCGAAGTCGACCTGGATCGTGTGGCGCTTGCTGGCCAGGTAGCGCTTGTGCATCGCCTGCTGGTCGTCGCGGATGTCGGCGGCCAGCTCACCCTGCGTCGGCAGCGCGTAGCGGCCGCGCAGGTAGTCGGCGAGCCACTCCCCCTGCGCCTCGGCGAGCGGCATGACCGACCCGAGCGGCTGCAGCAGCCCGATGAACGCCATGTCGCCGTAGTCCGGATGGAAGACGCGGCGGAAGAGCTCGATGTGGTTCTCGGGCGCCGAGATGAAGTCCTCGTCGAAGAACGGGAACGTGATCTTGTAGCCGGTGCAATAGACCACCACATCGACCGGCTCGCGCGTGCCGTCGACGAACTCGACGTGGTCGCCGTCCAAGGCCTTGATGTTGGGCTTGGGCGCGACGCGGCCATGCTGGATGCGGTCAAGGATCCGGCCCGAGATCGTCGGATGGGCCTCGCCGAACTGGTGGTCGGGCTTGGGCAAGCCGTACTTGGTGAGGTCGCCGGTGTGGAGCTTGACGAGCCGCTGGACGGCCTTCTGGCGGATCTTGAACGGGATCCGCGGGTCGTTCTTGAAGTGGTCGGTCGGCCGGCCGAAGAGGTACTTGGGGATGATCCAGGCGCCGCGGCGTGCGGCCAGGAACGTGTTCTTGGCGACGTAGGAGGACTCCACCGCGATGTCCATCGCCGAGTTGCCCATGCCGAGCACGACGACGTTCTTGTCCTCGAAGATCGAGGGCTCGATGTACTCGTGGGCGTGGAGCTGTTGGCCGTTGAAGCTCTCTGAGCCCGGGAAGGCCGGCTCGGGCCAGCGAGCGTCCCAGTGATGGCCGTTGGCGACGAAGACGACGTCGTACTCGCGCACCTCGCCATCGTCGGTCTTGACCGTGTAGACGCCGTCAGCGCCGCGCGACACCGTCTCCACGCGCGTGTTGAAGAGGATGTGGTCGCGGAAGCCGAAGTGGTCGACGTAGGTGTCGAAGTAGGCGGCGATCTGCGCGTGGTGCGGGTAGTCGGGGTAGTCGGCCGGCATCGGGAAGTCCGAGTAGGCCATGCGATCGCGCGAGGTGTTGATGTGCAGGTCGCGGTAGGCGGCCGACGTGCCGTTGCTGTTCTTGAAGACCCAGTTGCCGCCAACGCGGTCTGACGCCTCGATGCAGTCGAACGGCACACCGCGCTCATGCAGGGCCTTGGCGACCGCGATGCCGGAGGAGCCCGCGCCGATGAGGCAGACGGAGGGAAGCGTTGCCGTGGACATGCGCGGCAGGTTCCCAGAAGATGACGGAGGCGTCAAGTTTGCGAAGAACGAGGACCGCGCGTACCGGGGCGTGTTTGCGCCCCGCATCGTCGTGGCTGGGGCCGCGCGGCGAGCGCCGGTGGGCGCTAGCCCATCAAGCTCCGTCGGGTGGCTCCAGGCGCGGCGAGGCGGCGCGCAAACTCGTCCCGGCCTCCTTGGCTGCCCGCTCCCCCGCGCGCACCGCGCCGTCCATATAGCCCAGCCAGTAGTCGGAGGTCTCGGTGCCGGCGAAGTGGATCCGGCCGGCGGCGGCGCGGAGCTGAGCGCCGTGCTTGGCCAGGACGCCAGGTCCGAAGTGGCCGACCGGGCAGCCACGAGACCACTTCTCCGTGGTCCAGTCCTTTTCTAGGAACTCGTCGGGCGTGCGGGCGCGCTCGTCGCCGGTGAAGCGGACGAAGTCGTCCAGGACGCGGGCGCGGCGATCGGCGGGCGAGAGCGCCGACCACTCGGCGTGGCGCTTGCCGCCGATGAAGGCGAAGAAGACGCCGGCGCTGCCGTTGGGCGGCGAGTTGTCATACGGGACGCGCGCGAGGCCGGAGTCGCTGACGCCCTGGCCGCTGAGACCGCTCTCGCGCCAGAACGGCGTCGGGTAGACCGCCTCCACCTTGGTCAGGGAACCCGGCGTCATGGCCCGCAACAACGCCTTCTTGGCCGCGGGCAAGCCCGGCGCGTAGCCGATGCGCACCGCGAGCACCGGCGGCACCGCGACGATGACGCGCTGGGCGTCGACCGTCGGGCCACCACCGCCGGTGACCACCCGCACGCCGTCGTGGGTCTGGGTGATGTGGGTGACCGGCGCACCGAGAACGACCTTGGACCCCAACTTGGCCGCGACCTTCTCGGCGACCGCGGTCGCGCCGCCGACCAGCCGCTGCTCCTGCGCACCGCCGCCGGTGGCGATCAGCCGCAGGAACGAGCCATGCGACTTGGCGTTACCGGCCGCTGCGACGTACTGGGCGACGTAGAGCAGCGAGAGGTCCTCGGGGTCGGCGCCCCAGATCGCCTCGCAGACGGCGTCGACGACGGCCTTGGCGGTGGGCGTGGTGACCGCTGGCGCGAGGTACTGCGCCAGCGTCTGGCGGTCGTACTGGCGCGCCTTGGCGTGCTTCCACGGAGCGACAGCCCCGACCTGCTTGGCGATCGTGTCGATGCCCAGCAGCGTGCCGAGACCGCCAAGGACGTCCGCGTCTTGCGGGATGCCGGTCGCGGCCGGGTAGAGCGTCCGCTGCCCGCGCGCGAGAAAGACGTTGGAGCCTTCGTTATACACCGGGAACGTCGCGACGCCCATCGCCTTGGCCAGCGCCAGGATCCGATCTTGCGTCGGGCCAACGAACTCGCCACCGACCTCCGCGATCGCCTTGCCACCCGCGATCGTCGCGTTCTGCGTCCGCCCACCCACGCGATCGCGCGCCTCCAGGACGATGGCCGAGTGACCAGCGGCGGTGAGCGCACGGGCCGCCGCCAGGCCAGAGAACCCGGCGCCGACGACGACCACGTCGGCGCGCTTGCGCCTCCGCGACGCGGCGTAGGCGGCCGACGTCAATGGCGACGCCAGCGCCGCCCCGGCGACTCCAGCCTCCAGCAGGCGACGGCGGGTCAGCGGCACGTGAGACATCGCGCGACCTTACAACGCGGCGCCGGGGCGGGTTTGCGCCCCGAATCGTCGTGGCTCCCGCCGCCCGGCGAGCGCCGGTGGGCGCTAGCCCATCAAGCTCCGTCGGGTGGCGGCAGGCGCGGCGAGGCGGCGCGCAAACGCGCCCGGTCAGTCCTGCTCTTCTGCCGGAACCCCGCCGTCCGCGTGCTTCGGCGGCCCCTCGGGCCCCTCATCGGCGTCGTGGACGTTGCCGGCGAGGACGGGCTCGCGCTCGGCGGCGTTGAGCTCGAGGAGGAAGCGGTCGGCCATGCGGGCGGCCTGGCGGCCCTCGTTGATCGCCCAGACGATCAGCGACTGGCCACGACGGGCGTCGCCGGCGGCGAAGACGCCGCGCACGGAGGTCTCGTAGGTCGGCGCCTTGACGTTGCCGCGCTGGTCGAGGTCGACGCCGAGCTGCTCCACGACGCCTTCGTGCTCGGGATGCAGGAAGCCCATCGCCAGCAGGACGAGGTCGGCCTGCATCTCGCCGTCGGTGCCCTCGACGGGCCCGAACGGCGGCGCGTCGGCGGCCTGGGCGTAGTGCAGCGTGCCGACGTGGCCGTCCTCGCCGTCGAAGCGCGTGGTGACGATGGAGAAGTCCTGCTCGCCCTTGCCGATCGCCGTCGCCTCCTCCATGGCGTAGGACAACCGGAACTTCTGCGGCCACAGCGGCCACGGCGTGCGGTCGTCGGGGCGATTGGTCGGTGGCTCGGGCAGCAGCTCGAGCTGGGTGACGCTCAGGGCGCCCTCGCGGATCGAGTGCCCGACGCAGTCGGCGCCCGTGTCGCCGCCGCCGATGACGATGACGTGCTTGCCGGCCGCAGTGATCTCGCGCGGCGCGGGCGGGGCCGTAGACGGCTCCGGCCCCAGCTCTTGGGCGATCGCGCGGTTGCGGACGTAGAGGTAGTCCATCGCCGGATGGATGCCGTCCAGCTCACGGCCGGGGACGGGCAGGTCGCGCGGGACGCGCGAGCCGATCGTCAGCACGACCGCGTCGAACTCCGCGCGCAGCTGGTCGGCCGTGACGTCGCGGCCCACGTCGACGCCGCAGCGGACGTCGACGCCCTCGGCGCGCAGCTGGTCCAGCCGGCGCTCGACGACCCACTTCTCGATCTTGAAGTCCGGAACGCCGAAGCGCACCAGGCCGCCGCCCGCCTCGTCGCGCTCGAAGAGCACGACGGCGTGACCGGCGCGGCGCAGCTGCTGGGCGGCGGCCATGCCGGCCGGACCGGCGCCGACGACCGCAACGCTGCGACCGGTCTCGATCGCCGGCGGCTGGGGAACGACCCAGCCCTCGTCAAACGCGCGGTTGATGATCGAGTTCTCGATCTGCTTGATCGTGACCGCGTCGCCCTCGCGGATCTCCAGCACGCACGACGCCTCGCACGGCGCGGGGCACAGACGACCCGTGAACTCCGGGAAGTTGTTGGTGGCGTGCAGCTGCTTGATCGCGTCGGGCCAGCGCTCGCGGTAGACGAGGTCGTTCCAGTCCGGGATCAGGTTGCCCAGCGGGCAGCCGTTGTGGCAGAACGGCACGCCGCAGTCCATGCAGCGCGCGCCCTGGGCGGCCAGCTCCGCGTCGGGGCGCGGCACCAGGAACTCCTGGAAGTCGCCCACGCGCTCCTGCGCGTCTCGGTAGGAGACGTTGGAGCGGTCGATCTTGAGGAAGCCTCCGAGCTCACCCATGGCTAGGCGCCCCGCTTGACATCGATGAGCAAGGTGATGGCATCAAGTGTGGAGGTCATGCGGCGACCTCTTCGGTTGTCGTCTGCGCCGCGGCGGCCTGCTCGGCCAGCACGCGCTTGTAGTCGGCCGGGAAGACCTTGACGAAGCGCCCGCGGGCGCCGTCCCAATCCTCCAGCAGCCCGGACGCGACAGTCGAGCCCGTGCGGTCGAAATGCTCCTGCACCAGCCCACGCACCTCGGCGGCGTCGTCGTCTGACAGCTCCTCGAGCTGGTCGAGCATCGTCGGGTTCACGCGCGAGCGGAAGCCGCCGTCGACGTCGAGGACGTAGGCGAAGCCGCCGCTCATGCCGGCCGCAAAGTTGCGACCGGTGCGGCCGAGGACGACCACGCGGCCGCCCGTCATGTACTCGCAGCCGTGGTCGCCGACGCCTTCGACGACCGCGCTGGCGCCCGAGTTGCGGACCGCGAAGCGCTCGCCCGCCAGGCCGCGCAGGAACGCCTTGCCCGACGTGGCGCCGTAAAGCACCGTGTTGCCGACGATGACGTTGTCCTGGGCGTCGAAGGTGACGCCGTCGGGCGGGGTGACGACGACGGTGCCGCCCGACAGGCCCTTGCCCGTGTAGTCGTTGGCGTCGCCGCGTAAGGTAAATGAAACGCCCGGGGCGAGCCAGCCGCCGAACGACTGCCCGGCCGAGCCGGTGAAGGCCACGTCGATCGAGCCGGCCGGCAGGCCGTCGCGGCCGTGCAGCTCGGCGATCCGCGAGGACAGCATCCCGCCGACGCAGCGGTTGACGTTGCGCACCGGCAGGCTGATATCGACGTGCTGGTCGCCGCCCTCGACGACCGGCCGCGCCTTCTCCAACAGGATGTGGTCCAGCGCGTCGTCGAGGACCGGCGGCGGCGGCTGGGTGCGGTGGCGCGGCTTGGACGCGTCTACGTCGCGCGGGAACGTGAGCAGGTGCGTGAGGTCGATCCCACGCGCCTTCCAGTGGTCGATCGCCTCGTCGGCCTCCAGCAGGTCGACGCGCCCGATCAAGTCCTCCATCTTGGCGATGCCGAGCGAGGCCATGATGCCCCGCAGCTCCTCGGCGACGAAGAAAAAGAAGTTGACGACGTGCTCGGGCGTGCCCTTGAAGCGCTTGCGCAGCTCCGGGTCCTGCGTGGCGATGCCGACCGGGCAGGTGTTGAGGTGGCAGGCGCGCATCATGATGCAGCCCGTCGCGATCAACGGCGCGGTCGAGAAGCCCATCTCGTCGGCGCCGAGCATCGCGGCGATGGCGACGTCGCGGCCCGTCTTGAGCTGGCCGTCTGTCTGGACGATGATGCGCGAGCGCAGGTCGTTCTTGAGCAGCGTCTGCTGGGTCTCGGCCAGGCCGATCTCCCACGGCGCGCCGGCGGCGACGATCGAGGAGAGCGGCGAGGCGCCCGTGCCACCGTCATGGCCGGCGATGACCACGTGGTCGGCATTGGCCTTGGCGACGCCCGCGGCGACCGTGCCGACGCCGACCTCGGACACCAACTTCACGCTGACCTGCGCCTTCGGATTCGCGCAGCGCAGGTCGTAGATGAGCTGCTTGAGGTCCTCGATCGAGTAGATGTCGTGGTGCGGCGGCGGCGAGATCAGGCCGACGCCCGGCGTCGTGTGCCGGACCGACCCGATGTACTTGTCGACCTTGTGGCCGGGCAGCTGCCCGCCTTCGCCGGGCTTGGCGCCCTGGGCCATCTTGATCTGCAGCTGGTCGGCGTTGACCAGGTAGTGGATCGTCACGCCGAAGCGGCCTGAGGCCACCTGCTTGATCGCCGAGCGGCGCAGGTCGCCGTTCTCGTCGCGCTGGAAGCGCCGCGGATCCTCGCCGCCCTCGCCCGTGTTGGAGCGCCCGCCGAGGCGGTTCATGGCAATGGCCAAGTTCTCGTGAGCCTCGGTGGAGATCGAGCCCAGCGACATCGCGCCCGTGGCGAAGCGCTTGACGATCTCCTTGGCGGGCTCGACCTCGTCAAGCGGGATCGGCTCGGTGCCGTCGCGGAACTTCAGGAGGCCACGCAGCGTCGCCTTGCGCGTGGCGCTCTCGTTGACCATCCGCGCGTACTCGTCGTACTTGTCCTGGGCGGGGTGGGCGGGGTCGGCGTTCCCCCGGACCGCGTGCTGCAGCGCCGCGATCGTCTCCGGGTTCCACATGTGGTGCTCGCCGTCGCGACGCCAGGCATAGACGCCGCCGACCGGCAGGAGCTCCTCCGCCGTGGGCAGCCCGTAGCCGCGCTCATGACGGTCCAGCGCCTCCTGGGCCAGCACCTCGAGGCCAACGCCGCCGATGCGCGACGCGGTCCCGCAGAAGTGGCGGTCGATCAGCGGCTTCTCCAGGCCGACGGCCTCGAAGATCTGCGCGCCGCAGTAGGACTGGATCGTCGAGATCCCCATCTTGGAGATCGTCTTGAGCAGGCCCTTGCCGATCGCCTTGACGGTCAGGCGCTCGGCCTCGTCGGCCGACGCGACGCCGGGGATGCGGCCCTCGGCGACCATCGCGTCGACCGTCTCGAACGCGACATAGGGGTTGATGGCGCTGGCACCGTAACCGATCAGCGTCGCGAAATGATGCACCTCGCGCGGCTCACCGGACTCCAGGACCAGGCCGGTCTGCAGGCGCGTGCCCTCGCGCACCAGGTGGTGGTGCACAGCAGCGACGGCCAGCAGCGAGGGAATCGGCGCGCGGCGCTTGCCGATGCCACGATCGCTGAGGATCAGGATGTTGACGCCAGTGGCGATGACGTCATGGGCCTCGTCGCAGATCTCGGCCAGGCGAGCGTGCAGGCCCTCGGGCCCGTCCTGCACCGGCCACGTGATGTCGATCGTGTGCGACTTGAACCACGGGTGCTCCAGCGAGCGCAGCGTCTCGAGCTCGCCGTTGCGCAGGATCGGCTGGTCCATGACCAGCTGGCGCGCGTGCTCGGGAGCGGCCTCCAGGAGGTTGCCCTCGGCGCCGACGCCGGTGCCCAGCGACATGACGATCGACTCGCGGATCGGGTCGATCGGCGGGTTGGTCACCTGCGCGAAGAGCTGCTTGAAGTAGGAGAACAGCGCCGGGCGCTGATCCGACAGCACGGCCAGGGCGTTGTCGTTGCCCATCGAGCCCAGCGGCTCCTCGCCGTTCTTGGCCATCGGCGCCATCAGGACGCGGAGGTCCTCCTGGCTGTAGCCGAAGGCGAGCTGCAGGTCGCGCAGCGGCTGGGCCAGCGTCAGGCCCTCCTTCGGCGCGAGGTCGTCGAAGCGGACGACGTTCTCCTCGAACCAGCGGCCGTAGGGCTCCGCGGTGGCGACCTGCTCCTTGACCTCGGCGTCGTCGACGATGCGGCCCGCCTCCAGGTCGACCAGAAACAGCTTGCCTGGGGCGAGGCGGCCGAGGCGGACGACGTCGCCGGGCGCGACCGGCAGCATGCCGGTCTCGGAGCCGAGCATGACGTAGCCGTCCTGGGTCTCGACCCAGCGGCCGGGGCGCAGCCCGTTGCGGTCCAGCGTCGCGCCGACGACGGTGCCGTCGGTGAAGCAGACCGACGCCGGCCCATCCCACGGCTCCATCAGGCAGGAGTGGAAGGCGTAGAAGCCCTTGAGGTGATCCGGAAGGTCGTCGCGGTCGGCGTAGGCCTCGGGGATCATCATCATCGCCGCGTGCGGCAGCGAGCGGCCGGCGAGCATCAGCAGCTCGAGGACGTTGTCGAACGTCGCGGAGTCCGAGCCGCCGGGGCGCACGATCGGCAGAACCTTCTGGAGATCGAGGCCGAACAGCTCGGAGGCCAGCTGCGACTCGCGCGCGCGCATCCAGTTGGCGTTGCCCATCAGCGTGTTGATCTCGCCGTTGTGGGCGATGACGCGGAACGGGTGCGCGAGGTCCCAGCTCGGGAACGTGTTGGTCGAGAAGCGGCTGTGGACCAGGGCCAGGGCTGAGCCGAAGCGCTCGTCCTTGAGGTCCGGGTAGAAGTTGCGCAGCTGGTGGGAGATCAACATCCCCTTGTACACACACGTGCGCGAGGAGAAGCTCGGGGCGTAGAAGTCGGGCCCGGCGGCCAGCTCGACGATCCGCCGGATGACGTAGAGCTTGCGCTCGAAGCGGTCCTGATCGTCGGTGAAGCCGGGACCGGCGCCGATGAACAGCTGCTTGACGTGCGGGCGCGAGGCGTTGGCGGTGTCGCCGACGTGGTCGAGGTCGACCGGGACGTCGCGCCAGCCCAGCAGCTGCTGGCCCTCGATACGGACGTTGAGCTCGATCAGCTCTTCCAGCTTGCGCCGCTGCTGCGGATCGCGTGGCAGGAAGCAGACGGCGACGCCATAAGCCCCACGCGGCGGCAGCTCGAAGTCGACGACCTCGCGGAAGAACGCGTCCGGGATCTGGACGAGGATGCCCGCGCCGTCGCCGGTGCGGATGTCGGCGCCCTCCGCGCCGCGGTGCTCCAGGTTGTCCAGCGCCGTGAGCGCGCGGTGGATGACGCCGTGGTCGGGCTGGTTGTCCAGCCGCGCGACCATGGCGACGCCACACGCGTCGTGCTCGTAGCGAGGGTCGTACAGGCCGTCGGCCTGAGGGATGCGAGAGATCGTCATGAGGTGTCCCGTGGCGGCCCGGGGGCACGGAGGCTCGCAACGACCGGTCACCCTTCGCGCCGGTGTTGCGAGACCGAGAAGGAGCCCGGCAGAGTAGCAAGAGCACTCCGAATTGGACAGCCGTACGCGATCGCATACAGCCGTCGCGGGCCCTCCCAGACACACCGCCAGAGCAGGCAGATCGTCTGCGCGCAAACCGGATTTCGGCATCTCGGATCGCCCGTGTTTGCAGCGATAGCGCGTGGGCATACCGAGCGTTGCGGGATTGATGCTCCCGCCCAGATCGCGTCAAGGACAGCGCCGGCCCCTGCCCGGCGCGATGCGTGACCTCCCCCACACCATCGAGCCGTCTCCCCGTGACGGCTCGATGTGTTTAAGGGAGCAGTTCGACGCCGGATTCCGGGGCGGCGCCCGATATGCTCATGGCGCTTCGCGCCCGTCCGTGCTGAGTCGCGAATAGGACGACGACCGGGTGGGCATATCCAGCCGATGACACACCCGGGGCTGGGACGCCCCGGCACGACCGCCACCAGGAGCTTTCTGACGCCCGACTTCGAGCTGATTCTGCCGGCCCGCGCCGAGAACGTGGCCGTCGTTCGGCATGCCTTCGGCGGGCTTGGCGACGCCCTTGACGTGCCCGACCACGCGCTGGCCGACGTCAAGCTGGCGGTGACCGAGGCGTGCACCAACGTCGTCGTGCACGCCTACCCCGACGGCGACGGCCCCATGAACGTGCGCGCCGGACTCGTCGACGGCGCGCTGACGGTCGTCGTCAGCGACGAGGGCCGCGGCATCCTGCCGCGCCCCGACAGCCCCGGGCT
>JBEVLC010000184.1:0-12180 GCA_040509415.1 Baekduia sp.
GGGATCGCCGCCGCGACCGGCCGCCCCAACGCCATCGAGCACGCGCTCGCCGACTACGAGCTCGCGGTCCAGCGCCGCCTCGACCGCACGCGCCTGCTCGTCCGCGGCGGCCCGGCCCTCGGCCTCATGGGCACGCTGATCCCGCTCGCCCCCGGCCTCGCCGCCCTCGGTCGCGGCGACGTCGCCTCGTTGGCCACCAACTTGCGCACCGCCTTCGGCGCGACCGTCATCGGCCTGCTCGTCGGCACCGTGTCCTTCGCGCTGACGATCGTCCGCACCCGCGCCGCGACCGAGGATCTCGTCGCGATGGAGCGCGCCGTCGACGACGCCGAGCACGCGCAGGCGACGACGCAACCCGCGATCGAGGCGCTCGCATGAACCGCACCGGGCTCGGCCGCCACGGCCGCATCGCCGACGAGTCCGGCGACCCGCTCGACGGCCTCGTCAACCTCTTCGACCTCGGCCTCGTCCTCGCCGTCGCCTTCCTCGTCGCCGGCCTCGGCCTGTCGGTCGACAAGGCCACCGGCAAGATCGAGCCTCGCACCGCACCCGCACCCGCACCCGCAACGACGACAACAACCGTTCCCCAACAACAACCCGGCCCCAAGACCTCCGGCCGCGGTGACGCCATCGGCACCCTCTACCGCCTCGCCGACGGCCGCCTTGTCGTCGTCGAGCCGGGCGGCAAGGCCAAGCCGGTGACACCGTGAGGGCGCCGCCTTCGTTAGGGTTCCCTAACAGATGGCCGCCGACCCCCTCGCGCGCTTCCCCCGCCGCACCGGCATCGCCACGCTGACGGCGCGCCGACCGCTCACCCCGCGGATGATCCGCGTCACCCTCCAGAGCGAGACCTTCGACGCGACGTGGCCGATCGAGCAGCCTGGCGAGATCATCACCTTGCTCTTCCTCGATCCCGAGGAGGAGGTCGTGCTGCCGCTCACCGGCTGGCGCTTCCCGGCCGGCGCGACCGAGCAGGAGTGGCGCAACTACACCGTGCGCCGTCACGACCCGGCGACGGGCGAGATCGACGTCGACGTCGTCCTGCACGAACCGCGCGGGCCCGCCTGCACCTGGGCGCACGCGTCGCCGATCGGCGCCGACGTCGGCTTCGCGGGCCCACGCGTCGACTACGCGCCGCGCGATGGCGCGTCGTGGCTCCTGCTCTGCGGCGACGAGACCGCACTGCCGGCGATCGCGGCGATCCTCGAAAAGCCGCCACCCGCCGCCGAGCAGATCCTGGCCGTCATCGAGGTGCAGGATCCCGACGAAGAACACGCACTTGCCACGCCGCCCCACGCCGACCTGCGTTGGGTCCACCGCGACGGCGCCGACGCCGCGACCACGACGCACCTGGCCGATGCGCTCCGCGAGCTCCCGCTCCCCGCCGGCCCCGGCCAGGCCTGGGGCGCGGCCGAGTCCACGATCGCCCGGACGGTCCGCGAGGTCCTGCGCGACGAGCGCGGCATGGAGCGCAAGCTCGTCAGCGCCAAGGGCTACTGGCTGCGCTCGGGCGAGTGGCCCGACGACGACGAGGACTGACGGGCCGCGGCGCCCGCCGCCTCTCGCGCCTCCGGCACGACCATCGGCGCACCGGTTGCCGGGCACGGCACCACGAGGCACCGCAGCCCAAAGACCGCTTCCACGAGATCAGCATCGACGATCTCCGCCGGGTCGCCCTCAGCAACCACCGCGCCGTCGCGCATCGCGATCAAGTGCGTGGCATATCGGCAGGCGTGATTGAGGTCGTGCAGGACCGCGACGAGCGTGCGGCCGTCGGCATGCAGCGTCGCACACAGATCCAAGACCTCCATCTGATGGGCTATGTCAAGGAACGTCGTCGGCTCATCGAGCAGCAGTAGCGGCGTGGCCTGCGCGAGCGCCATCGCCAGCCACACGCGCTGGCGCTGGCCCCCTGACAGCTCGTCGACCAACCGCTTGGCGAGGTCATCAACGCCCGTCTGCACCATCGCGCCCTCGACCGCCGCGGCATCCTCGCGCGACCACTGTCGCAACAAGCGCTGATACGGATGGCGACCCCGCGCGACCAGATCGGCCACGGTGATGCCGTCCGGCGCGGTCGACGACTGCGGCAGCAGCCCGAGCCGGCGCGCCACCTGCTTGGTCGGCAGCGACGTGATCTCGGCACCATCCAGCAGCACCGACCCCGCGGTCGGCTTGAGCATGCGCACCAGCGCACGCAACAACGTGGACTTGCCACACGCGTTGGGCCCGACAATTGCGGTAAACCCACCTGCCGGGATGTCCACCGACAACTCGCGGGTGACGACGAAGCCGTCGTAGGCCAGCGTGACATCTTGGGCGCGCAGCGGAGCGGTGCTCATCGGCGGCCGGACCTCCATTCCATCGTGAGCAGCCAAGCGAGGTAGAGCCCACCGAACGTGCCGGTCATGACCCCGACGGGCAGCGGCGTCGATCCGATGAGGCGCTGGGCGACGATGTCGGACGCCAGCACGATGACCGCGCCGGTCAGTGCCGAGCAGACCATCGGCGGGCCGGCCGAGTGCGCCAGTCGGCGGGCGATCTGCGGCGCCGTCAGCGCTACGAAGCCGATCGGCCCGACCGCGACGGTCGTGATCGACACGAGACCCACGGCCAACCCGATCAACCCCAGCCGCGCGCGCTCGACCTGCACGCCCAGGCCGTTGGCGCTGTCGTCACCCAACTCCAGCGCGCGCAGCGATCGCGTCGCGGGAACCAGCGCGGGCAGCAGGAGCGCAACGACGACCGCGACCGGCAGGACGTCATCCCAGCTGCGGTTGTTGAGCGAGCCCAGCAGCCACCGCGTCGCCTCCTGCGCCTCCTCGATCCGGGCCCGCGCCAGCAGGTAGTCGATCACCGACAACAACATGAAGCTGATCGCGACGCCGACCAAGATGATGCGGTACCCCGACGTCGCGCCGCGCTTGAAGGCTAGGCCGTAGACGGCGAGCGCGGTCAGCGCGCCGCCGGCGATGGCGCCGAGCGCCACGACCGCCCCCGAGCCGCCGATGATGGTGATGACGACCAACGCTCCGACCGAGGCACCCTGCGGGAAGCCGATGATGTCGGGCGAGCCGAGCGGGTTGCGCGTCAGCGCCTGGAAGATGGCACCGGAGAGCGCGAGCGCGACGCCGACCAGGATCGCGCAGACCGCTCGCGGCAGCCGCAGGTCGCGGACGATGAACCGCGTTCCCTCGTCGCCGCCACCCAGCAGCGAGGCGATCACGTCGCCAGGTGAGATCGGGAAGTCGCCGGTGCCCAGCGCGAAGACGAACAAGGCCACCAAGATCGCGGCCAAGACCCCGGAGACCACGATCGGCCGGCGCCGCACGCGCAGCGACACGCCGTCGCCCACGCGGATGACGCCTGCCCCCAACCGCAGCGGGCTCGACACGGTCGCCATCAGAGCGCCGCGATCCGCTTGCCGCGCACGAGCGCGATGAACACCGGCGTGCCGATCACGGCGAGGACCACGCCCGCCTGCAGCTCGCCGGGCCGGACGATCACGCGCCCGACGACGTCGGAGATCAGCAGCAACGCTGCGCCGAGAACGGCCGAGTAGGTCAGGACCCAGCGCTGGTCGGGCCCGCAGATCGCGCGCGCCGCGTGCGGCACCGTCAGTCCGAGGAAGTACATCGGGCCGGCCGCCGCTGTCGCCGACCCGCACAGCAGCACGACCGCCACCGCGCCGGCGATCCGCGTCCGCGCCACCCGCGCACCCAGGGCACGAGCGGAGTCGTCACCCAGCGCCAACGCGTTGAGCGACCGGGCGAGTATCAAGGCAATCACCAACCCGGCGACGATGAACGGCGCCGCCGTCTCCAGCTGCGTGCGCCCGCGACCGCCCAGCGCGCCGACCGACCAGAAGTTGTACTGCTGCAACAACTTGGTGTCGGTGAGGACGATGCCGTAGATGATTGCCGTCAGCGCCGCGCTGATCGCGGTGCCCGCGAGCGCGAGCCGCACCGGCGTCGCGCCCCCGCGACCGGCGGTGCCGATCCCGTAGACCACGATCGAGGCGACCGCCGCCCCGAGGAAGGCGAACCAGATCGAGCTGGCCGCGCCGGCGAGCCCAAGCGCCAGCGCGATCACGACCGCGGCCGAGGCGCCGGCGTTGACGCCCAACAGCCCGGGGTCCGCGAGCGGGTTGCGGGTCAGCGCCTGCATCAGCGCGCCCGCGACGCCGATCGCCGCGCCTACGGCGATGCCCAGCACCGTCCGCGGGATTCGCAGGTCGCGGATGATCGTCGCCTCCTGCGAGTCGCCGCCGTGCAGCAGCGCGTCGAAGGCGTGCTCCAGCGGGATCGAGCGCGCGCCCACGGCCAGGCTCAGCAGCGCGGCGAAGGCGAGGACGGCAAGGGCTAAGCCGAGCCCGGCGCTCCGCGTCAGCCGGCCGGAGCGCGCGACCGGCGTCGTGTCGGTGATGGCCGAGGCGTGCAAACGTAGGTCACCCTAACACCGCACCGCAGATTTCGACGGCCCGCGTTAGGGTCACCTAACCATGCGTGCCAAGCTTCTCCTCCTCAGCCTGATCCTCACGGTTTCCGTCCTGGCCCTCACCGCCTGTGGAAGCTCCTCTGATGAAGGTTCTTCCGCCAACTCGTCGGCCACCGCCTCGAAGGCCGACGAAGGCGCCTTCCCGGTGACCATCAACCACAAGTACGGCTCGACCACGATCACGTCCGAGCCCAAGCGCGTCGTCGTCGCCGGCCTGCGCGAGCAGGATGCGCTGCTGGCCCTCGGCGTCGTCCCGGTCGCCACGACCGAGTGGTACGGCAAGCACCCAGGCGCGATCTTCCCGTGGGCCAAGGCCAAGCTCGGCGACGCGAAGGTCCCCACCGTCTTGTCCTCGACCGACGGCCTGCAGATCGAGAAGATCGCCGCCCAGCGCCCCGACCTCATCCTCGCCGTCTACTCCGGGATGACCAAGAAGGAGTACGCGGCGCTCTCCAAGATCGCGCCCGTCGTCGGCCAGCCCAAGGGCGAGGTCGACTACGGCTCCTCCTGGCAGGAGGAGACGACGATCACCGGCAAGGCCGTCGGCCGCAACGCGAAGGCCGCCGAGCTCGTGGCCCAGACCGAGAAGCTCATCGCCGACGCCGCCGCCGCGCACCCCGAGTTCAAGGGCAAGACGGCCGCCAACGTCAGCGACTACCAGGGCATCTTCGTCTACGGGCCCCAAGACGTCCGCACGCGCATGCTCGAGGATCTCGGGTTCACCTACCCGCAGGCGCTGCGCAAGGCCTTCCCGAAGGACTTCGGCGGCCAGCTCTCTGACGAGAAGGTCGACGCCGTCGACGTCGACGCGCTGATCTGGTTCGCCGACGGCGACCGCTCCGTGGCCAAGCTCAAGGAGAACGGCGTCTACAGCAAGCTCGCCGTGCGCAAGGAGGGCCGCGACGTCTTCGTGCTCCCCGACGACCGCGTCTACGAGGCGACCTCGTTCCCCTCCGTCCTCAGCATGCCGACCTTGTTGCAGGAGATGGTCCCGCGCCTGGTCGCCGCCGTCGACGGCAACCCGAACACGCCGACCGACCAGCAGATCGTCAAGACGCCCGCGGCAGCCGCCATCGCCGCGCAGGAGGGCACGTTCCCCGCCAAGGCCACCCACCGCTTCGGCACTACGACCGTGCCCAAGCGGCCGGAGCGCATCGTCATCGTCGGCCTGACCGAGCAAGACACCGTGCTGGCGCTGGGCTCCAAGCCGATCGCCACGACCGAGTGGTACGGCGACCACCCGGGCGCGATCTGGCCGTGGGCTCGCAGCGCCATGGGCGCGACCAACCCCAAGGTGTTGGAGGCGACCGACGGGATCCCGATCGAGAAGGTCGCCGCGCTGCGTCCCGACCTCATCATCGGCACCAACTCCGGGATGAAGAAGAAGGACTACGACAAGCTGTCGCGCTTCGCACCGACGATCGCCGGCGTCAAGGGCGGGACTGACTACTTCTCGCCGTGGGACCAGCAGACGCTGCTCATCGCCCAGGCGCTGGGCAAGGAGGAGGCCGGGCGCAAGCTCGTCGCCGACATCAAGGCGAGCTACGCCAAGGTCGGCGCCGAGCATCCGGAGTTCGCCGGCAAGTCGGCGACCTTCAGCCAGGGCGGGTTCTACAACGGGTTGATCTACGTCTACCCGCCCGGCCTGAACACCGAGTTCCTCAGCTACCTCGGCTTCGACATCAACACCAAGCTCAAGCCGCTGATCAAGAAGCCCGGCGAGCAGGTCGAGGTCTCCACCGAGCGACTCGATGTCCTTGATGCCGACGTCGCGGTCTTCGCGACCGAGGAGCCCAAGGCGGTCAAGGAGCTGCTCAAGGTCCCGACCTTCGCCAAGCTGCCGGTCGTGACCAAGAAGCGCTCGGTCTACACCAACGGCACGCTGGCGGGCGCCATCTACTTCATGACCCCGCTGAGCCTGCCGTATGTCCTCGAGCATCTCACGCCGCAGCTCGAGGCGGCAGTCGCTGGCAAGGCGCCGCAGCGGGTGCTGCTCGCGGCGAGCTAGCACGAAGGGCTCGCTCGCACGTCCGTCGCGGGGTCAGACCCCGCGGCGGATTTGTCGCGCTTCGGGCGCAAATGTGACGTCCGAGCGCAGCGGCCCCACCCCGCGTCACCGGCAGGGCGTAGTGTCAGCAGCACAGATCGCTCAGCAAGGATCCGCGATGAGTCGACGTGACAAGCGCGGACGCGAGACCCGCGATGCTCAGCGGGATCGCGACGCGAACGACGAGCAGCAGCGCGCCGGACCGCGACTCTGGGGGTCGACCGCCTCCAAGGCGATCACCTCGGCTGGAGCGATCGCCGGAGCGATCATCGCGGTAGTTGGCGTCGGGAAGCTGGTGATCCCGGACAAGCAGCCCAGCAACCCGCACGACAGCGTCAGCATCAGGGCGGTCCAGGCCATCCCGCAATCGCTGAGCGACTTCCGCCCCGCCCTCCGGCGCGAGCGAGAGCCGGACGGCGGTTCGGTCTCCGGGACGATCGTGCTCGCCGCCAACGCGCTGAGGCTCCTGGCGGAGGTCGCGCATGACCGCCCGGCCGAGCGGGCCAATGCCCAAGTGCTGGCGCCGAAGGTCCCGGTCGTGCTGCCCCAGGCGACCACGAGCGCCGACTTCGTCAAGATGGCCGCGACGATCGTCGACACGGCACAGCCGCTGGTCCCGGACCTCAGCATCGAGGCCTGTGACCTGAAGATGGGCGGCGTCTGCATGGCGATCCTGTTCATGCTCGGCGCGATCAGCGTCGACCGCGAAGGACGCGCCGTGGCACCCGAGGTCGCAGCCAAGCGGATCGCAACGGTCCTGAACCGCACGCGCACGGTCAAAGCGGGTAGCCGGCGCGTGCCGCTGGGACTCCTCGTGACCACGAAGATCCGGCTCGTCGCCCTGAACCGTCGCAACGTGTCGCTCATGTGGTCTGTCCTGCCGATAGATGGGCAGGGCGCGCTCGGCCCCGTGTGGCGAGGGCCCAATCTCTCCTACCGGCTGCGTGCCGAGGACGAAGACGATCGGGTAGTCGTCCCACTGTGGATTCCCCTTCCCAAACGCAAGGGGCGCTACATCGTCCGGCTCGACGTCTTCCACGGGAACGCCGACCTCGAACAGGCCGACAGCAAGCCGTTTCGATCGCCGTGACAGCCGGCCGAGGTCGTGAGAGGTCCTAGGAGGAGGTGCAGGGAACCGTTCCCGTGACGTGATCGTCGCTGATCGCGCCCAGGCGATCCTCGAGGTAGTGCAGGGTCGCCTGGTAGCGCCAGCCGCCGGCGGGACATGACGTCGTCGTGATGTAGTCCTTGGCCCACGACCGACCGCCGAGCGAGAAGTGCAGGTTGTTGAGCTGGACCGGCATGCCGGCGACGACCTGGAGGTTCTTGGGCACGAGGAACGAGCTCTGCCGGCGCCACGCGCCGATCAGGCTCTGGGTGCTGAGGACGATCGTGCGCCGGACCCGTGCCGGATGGTCGACCGTCGTGTAGGCCAGCAGCCGCGCCGCGCCCGCGTTGAAGAGGATGACCTTCATGTTGGCCAAGACCGTGTCGGCACGACCCGTCCCCCACGCGCTGCCCATGACCGATCCGGGCGGGCAGGCCTCCGGGCCCTGGAAGTCCAGGACCACCTTCGGGCACCGGGGGTAGCGATCGCCGTTGTAGGAGAAGCCCTCGCCGAACAGGATGTCCTCGCCGGTGACGATCGGCGGGTCGAAGCCCGGCTCGCTGACGACCTGGACCGAGCCGCGCACGACTACCCCCTGCGGCCGTGCCGCGGTGCCGGCCTTGCTCGGCGTCACCGCCATCTTCGCGGTCACCACCGTCGTCGGCCGCTCCTCCTGCGCCGACGCGCTCGCCGCACCGACCGTGCTCACCGCGAGCACGGCAAGCACCGCCGCGTTCAATGACTTCCGCAGCCGCATCGACTCCCTTTCGCTGACTCACCTACGCGGCGGCCGGCGCCCCGTGACCAATCGCCGACCCGGACGCCGACGCGCCCAGCCGCCGCACCACGCTCCACGGGCGTGGTGCATCCAGACGACCCTCGCCGGCATCTCCCGCAGCTCGCCGATCGGGCAGCGCCGTGGCCGACGTGCGCTGCCGCCACGACACCCACCACCCACCGAGGACCATCGGCAGTGGCGGCGGAAGTGATCCTCGCGGTACATCGCGTCACCCGACGAGCAGCGCGGTTGGGAGTGGAGTGAGGATCGACGGTCGGTGACACATGAGTGTTTCCCTAACGGCGCCGATACTACGGGTAGGGACACACCGATGTCTACCCTTCTGCGGAAGAATTTTCGAGGCCTCCAAAACGGCCCAAACCCGCACCGACGACCGTACGTCAAGGCAACGCCATCAAGAGCGCTCGAGCGGAAGGTGGGCAGACCCGAGGTCGCTCACGGATCCCATTTCCGCGACGCGCCGTGTCGCTGAGCCTCGTCCACAACGGCCCTGGACGCGTCCCCCTCGGTCCCTAGAGTCACGCGCGCACGTACGGGACAGGTCCAACCACTGGGAGTGAACATGAAGCGTCGTTGGGTAGCCATGATGGCGGGCGTATGCCTGCTCATGGCCGCATCGGCAGGGGTCGCGCAAGCGGCTAAGAAGCCAGCAAAGAAGGTGAGCGCTGCGTCAGCGTTGCGCACACTTGACCGTCAAACCGCAACGTTGCCCAAGTCTTTGGTCACGCGCACGCAGCGTCGCAAGCTGCACGATGCCGCCCGCCGCGCCCGCCTCTCGGCCAAGGGCAAGCCCTGCAGCTCGGTCGCGGCGCTGACGCGCTTTCGGACCGTGCTGCGCACCATCAAGCCCCGCACCGGCAAGCGCAACGCGCGCGCCAACCTGCGCGTCGCCGCGCTCGGCCCGGCGTCGCTGGCTGCCAGCCGCCTGCTGCTGGCCGACAAGCGCACCAAGAGCTGCGGTGGCGGCACGAAGCCGAGCACGCTGTCAGAGGCCAAGACGAGCGTCCTGTCGAGCGACGTCAACGGCATGCGCGTTCGTGTGGAACTTCCAGCTGTCCAGTTCACACCGCGCAGCGCCGGCGGCAAGTCCTGGACGCAGCTCGTGCTGTCTGACACCTCATCCGGCCTCGGGGACACCGGCGCGCCCGGCATCCCGGTCGTCGCCAGCACCTTCGCGGTGCCAGACGGCGCGACGCTCTCGGTCAAGACCGGCAAGACGGACTCCTACACGCTCGACGGCGTGGACGTCTTCCCGACCCAACCCGACGTCGTCGACGCTGCCGCACCAACGCCCGGTGCCAAACCGAACTTCAACAAGGCGCCGTTCGCTGACGCCGCGTTCACCATCGACCGCAAGGCCTACGCGTCGGACAAGCCCTACCCGGCCAAGCCCGCCGATGCCGACATTCTCGGCGCCACGCGTGACCTGAAGCTCGGTGGCCTGCAGATTCCGACCGGTCAGTACGACCCGGCCGCCAAGAAGCTGAAGGTCTTCAAGTCCGTCGAGGTCGACGTGAAGTTCAACGGCGGCACCAAGGCCTTCAACGACGAGCTCGGCTCGCCGTGGGAGCGCCCGGCGCGCGAGCGGCTCAAGGGCCTGCTCAACGAGAAGCTGCTGACGGAGCTGATCAAGAACCCTGGCATCCTGCGCCGCTG
This sequence comes from Baekduia sp., assembly GCA_040509415.1. Taxonomy (GTDB): domain Bacteria; phylum Actinomycetota; class Thermoleophilia; order Solirubrobacterales; family Solirubrobacteraceae; genus Baekduia. The sequence continues at coordinate 10,108 of JBEVLC010000184.1, forward strand.
CGGCGAGGAGATGCTCGTCATCACCAACCCGGCCACCCAGGCGGCGGCCGACCAGTTCGCCATCCACAAGCGCTTGCAGGGCATGCGGACCTCGGTCGTCCAGGTCGGGGATGCGGCCGGTCAGATCGGCTCGACCACGGCGGCCATCCAGAGCTACATCCGTGGCCGGCTGACGGCGATCCACTGCATTCACCCCAGCTACATCACCATCATGGGCGACGACGACCTCGTGCCGACGTTCCCCGGGATCAACGGCATTCCGTCAGACCTGCAGTACGCGATGCGTGATGACGCCGACGAGCTGCCCGACGTCGCGATCGGCCGCATCATCGGCAACGACCAAGCCGCCCTCGGCGTCGCGGTCACCAAGATCATCAACTACGAGACGGTCCCACCGACCGGCGCCGCGTTCACCAACAAGGCGGTCGTCGCCGCGCAGTTCCAGGACGACGACAACGACGGCCAGGAGAACCGGACCTTCATCCAGTTCGCCGAGACCGTGCGCAACGGCCTGACGGCGCGTGGCGTCGCGGTCCAGCGCGTGTACGGGGAGCACCCGGGCAACAACCCCCAGCGGTTCCAGGACGGCACGGCGCTGCCGGCCGCGCTGCTGAAGCCGACGTTCGGCTGGAACGGCACCGGGGCCCAGGTCACCGCCGGCTGGAACGCCGGCCCGTTCATGGTCGTCCACCGCGACCACGGCTGGTCTGACGGCTGGGGCACGCCGGGCTACGGCACCGCCGACGCCCAGGCCCTGACCAACGGCGCCAACCTGCCGGTGGTGTTGAGCATCAACTGCTCCAGCGGCGCCTATGACTACGACGAGACGTCGTTTGCGGGTGAGTCGCTCATCAACCCCAACGGCGGCAGCGTGGGCGTCTTCGGCGACACGCGGGACTCCCCGTCGACGCACAACTCGATCATCGCGCTCGGCTTCGTCGACGCGATGCTCCCGAGCGTGCTGCCGGGCGAGGGCCCGGCCACCAAGCAGCGCACGGGTGACGCGCTGATCCACGGCAAGCTGCGGCTCGCCGGGATCTCACCGCCGAGCGGTGACGGCAACACGCGCAACGAGCTGTACCTGTGGCACTACTACGGCGATCCCGCGATGCAGATGTGGGGCGGCGGCCATACGCCGTTCAAGCTCGACATCGCGTCGATCAAGGCCGTGTACAAGTACGCGCCGAAGCCGACGCCGGACCCGCCGCCGCCCTATGAGGTGGAAGTCACGCTGCCCAAGGAGCTCATCGGGCAGACGATCAGCCTGCTGCGCAAGGGCGAGGTCGTCGGCAAGGCCATCATCGGTGACGGCGTGGCCACGATTCCGGCGTCGTTCGGCGATGGCTCGGTCGTGCCCGGCGACCTGCAGGTCGCCATCGAGCCCGATGGCGGCCCGGCAGTCCAGGCCCCGGTCAACGACGTGCCCACCGGCACGAGCACGCTGACCCAGACCTGCCCGGCCGGCGGCAAGGTCGGCGTCCCGCTGACGATCAGCGGCACGCTCACGGGCGCGCCCGCCGGTGCGGTGGTCGAGGTGACCTACACGGCACCACCGGTCATGGGCTCCGACCCGGTCTCCCCACTCACCGTGCCGGTGCCGGTCGACGCGCAGGGCAACTGGTCGTGGTCGGTGACCCCGGGCGACGGCGGGAACGCGGTGCTCTCCTCGGCCTACGCCGGCGACAGCACCCACAACGGATCGAAGGCGGGACCGTGCACCGTGGCGGTGACGCCCTTGCGGACGGTGCTCCCGCGGGAGTGCCCGGCGTACGTGTCGTTCCAGGACCCGCCGCTGACCGTGACCGGGCAGCTGATCGGTCCGCCCGCCGGGTCGACCGTTGACGTCACGTTCACCGGGCACAACGCGAACGGTGGACTGATCCGGACCGTGGTGCAGCATGTGACCTCCGACGCCAAGGGCAACTGGACCGCATCGCTGGACATCGTGCGACAAGACCAGGGCGAGTGGACGGTCGCGCCGACTTACGCCGGTGACGGGACCTATGACTCCGCCGCCCCGTTCCCCTGCACGGTGACGGTCGGCTCCTAGGAACGAGCGAGGGCCCCGCCGTG
>JBEVLC010000185.1:0-10080 GCA_040509415.1 Baekduia sp.
TCGGTCATCTCGTGGCGGCGGAACTGACCAAAAGCACGCTTCCCTACTGCGACGTAGGACGGCCGCGACGCGGCCGTCGCCACATCGGACGTCGCGCTAGACGCGATTGCGGCCTCCGAAGGCGCCGAAGCCACCGCCTGCGCCGACACCGCCGAGCAGCACGAGAATCGCGGCGACGATGCCGACGATCGCGGGCAGCCCGAGCGCGAGGCACAGCCAGTAGACGAGCGCTGCTACGAGGATGGCGATGAGGATTCCGATCATGGCGGAGGAGTTCCCGGTCAAGGCCATCATCATTCGCGCAATTGCGTGATCAGGAGCTGTCGCTGTCGCCGCCGGAGCTCAGCAGCGCGTGGCCGTCGGTCACCGACGCTGCGACGTCCACAACGGTCCGGTTGTTGGAGCGTGCATGGCTGCGCAGCCGGTCGAAGGCGAGCCGGTCGCTGAGGCCGTGGCGCTCCATCAAGATGCCCTTGGCACGCTCGATCAGCGCGCGGCGCTCTAGCGCCGACTCCAGCCGGTCGACCTGCTCGGTAAGCCGGCGCGTGTCGGCGTGGCGGCGCAGTGCGATCTCGATCGCGCTCTGCAGCGCCTCGGGGTCCCCGTCGCGGACCGACGCGTAGATGCCGCGCTCGGCGGCGCGGCGGACGAACTCCGCGTCCTCATCGGCCACCAGCGCGATGATCGGGCCGCCGGCGAAGGCGGTGATTTCCTCGACGAGGTCGAGCGCGTGCTCGTCGTCGTTGTGCACCAACACGACCGACAGCTCGGGATCCTCACGCGCGATCGCCTCGGTGACCTGGGCGAGGTCGACGGCCGTGGCCGTCACGTCATGCCCAAGCCGTTCGAGGATCTGCGAGGTGCGCTCCAACGCCTCCTGATCCTCATCGGCGGCAAGGATTCGGAGGCCGTCCGCTGGCGTGTCCACACGTCTATACTAGGCACTGGACCGAGCGCCGTAGCCCCGCGCTCGAAGTCCTTCCTCGCGCCCCAGCCCCCCGGCGCCGTGCAGCACCTCGCACGACGCCTATGCAGCATGACGCCAATCGCGCCCGGGAGGAACGCCTCCTCTTCACCCGCCTCGCTGAAGGTCGGGATCCTGCGCTGCGCGCGCAGCTGGTCGAGCGCTACCTACCCCTCGCGCGCCAACTCGCACGCCGCTACCAGCGCCCGGAGGAGCCGCTCGACGACCTGATGCAGGTCGCCTCGCTCGGTCTCGTCAAGGCGATCGACCGCTTCGACGCGACTCGCGCGGTTGCGTTCTCCTCTTACGCGGTCCCGACGATCCTCGGTGAGATCAAGCGCCACTTCCGTGATCGCACATGGTCTGTGCGCGTTCCGCGCGACCTGCAGGAGATGGCGCTGAAGGTCGAGCGCGCCGTCAACGAGCTGACGCGCGACTTGCACCGTCAGCCGACGGTGCCCGAGCTCGGCCTGCACCTCGGCATCAGCGAAGAGGCCGCGCTCGAGGCGCTGCAGGCTGCCGGGGCCTACCACGCGACGTCGCTCGACATGCCGCGCGGGACGGAGAGCGAGCCAGGTGACACGCTGGCCGACACGCTCGGCGGCGACGAGGACGGCTACGATAAGGCCGAGGACCGCGCGACGATCGACCGCCTGATGCGCTCGATCACGCCGCGCGAGCGCGAGGTGCTGCGGCTGCGCTTCGAGCAGGATCTGACCCAGGCCGAGATCGGCGAGATCATCGGCGTCTCCCAGATGCAGGTCTCGCGGCTCATCCGCCAGGCGGTCGCGCGGTTGCGGCTCGCCGCTGGAAGCGCTCCTGGGGCGCCGGCTCCGGAGCAGCACTGACGCTCGCGGCGACCTCGCGGACCAGCCGGTCGCGCAGCAGCGCGAAGCCCACCGACGCCGAGATCGCGGCCAGCAACCGGCGGTTGTCCTCGTCGAGCGGCTCGACTTCGTCGAAGACCAGCACCAGCATGCCGAGCACCTCGCCGGCGACCGCGACCGGCACGCCGACCGCGTGCAGCCCCTCGGGAACGCCGAGCGAGCGCGCCGCCGGCTCCTGGAGCCACGCGCCGTCGATGTCGCGCAGCGCGCGGCCGATCTGTGGGTATGCCGCGACGGTCAGCGCGGTCGCTCCCAGCACCCCGCGGCGCGTGCCGTGCAGCGCGAGCCGGCCGCTGACGTAGGAGGCGAGCCCGACGTCGACGGCGCCGGTCTGGCGGATCAGGATGTCGAGACCCGAGGCGACGACGTCGGGTCCGGGCTCGTGCTGGAACTCGGCGGCCAGCTCGCCGAGCGCGTCGAGCCAGCGGTCGTGGCGCTCGGCGCTGCGGCGCAGGCGCGTGAGCTCGGCCTCGGCGGTCGCGAGCGCCGTGCGCGCCTCGTGCTCGCCGCGCGTCTCGACGCCGACGATTGCGATCAGTGGCGCCTCGCCCGGCTCGGTCGCAAGGCGGTAGACGATCGAGCGCGCGGTGATGGCCGCACTGCCTGGGCCGGCGACGCTGCCGCCCCAGGGCGGGTGCTCGACCTCGACGCGGGGCAGCGGGCTCGCGAAGTGCTCGCGGATGATCGCGCCGGTGCGGTGCCCGGCGATGGACGGGAGGAGCTCGCCCGGCGCGGGCGCCCCTTCGATCGCACGCAGCGCGGCGTTGGTCCAAACCAGGCGCAGCGGCTCCGGGCCCGAGATCAGCGCGATCGGCATGGGCGTGCCTTCCACCGCCGCGCGGAACGCGGCTTCGGGCGGTGCGTCGGGCACGGTGGCGGCGCGCGTGGCGGCGATTGCCTCTCGCAGCGGGGCGCCCGCCGCGGCCGCGTGGCGGATCGCCACGACCCGCGCCACGTCGGCGACCGCGTAGCGGCGCGGTCCGGATCCGATCCGCACCGGCTCGGGAAAGCCGTGGCGCCGCTCCCAGGTCCGCAGTCGCTCGCGCGAGACCCCCGTCAACTCCGCGAAGCGCGTCGCGCTGATCGTCTGCCCATGCGTGTCCACCACGCCCATGTCCGCCGGTGTTGCCCATCTGGCGGCTGCCCATGCGTGTCCACCTTGCGCGGCGTCCTCCAAAGACGAGGATGGGTTCCATCCCCGAACTCGGGGAGAGCGGGCAGGGGACATCCACTGGAGGGAACATGCATCCCACGACGGCGAGCGGCGAAGACGTGCGCGCCCTGCTGCACCGATGGCACTTCGAGCACGACCGCGCGGCACGCGACGAGGTGGCGGCGCGCATGATGCCGCTGGCGCGCAGCCTCGCCCGGCGCTATGCCAACAAGGGCGAGCCGCTGGACGACCTCGAGCAGGTCGCCTGCCTCGGCCTGATCAAGGCCATCGACCGCTTCGACCTCAGCCGCGACGTGCGCTTCGCGACCTACGCGGTCCCGACGATCGCCGGCGAGCTCAAGCGCCACTTCCGCGACCGCGGCTGGATGATGCGCGTCCCGCGCGAGGTCCAGGAGCTCAGCGGCAAGATCGGCATCGCCCGCGAGCGGCTCGTCGGCGACCTGTCGCGCTCGCCGACCGTCGGTGAGCTGGCGCGGGCAACCGGCGCCGACGAGGATCGCGTGCTGGAGGCGCTGGCCGCCGCGCAGGCCTACCGCACGCTCTCGCTCGACCAGCCGTTCGAGGACGGCACGGGCCCGCTGGAGGCGATCGGCCGCGACGATCTCGGCTTCGAACGCGCCGAGGCGCGCGCGATGCTCGCCGACGGCCTCCACGATCTGGCCCCGCGCGAGCGCGAGATCGTCCGGCTGCGGTACTTCGAGGGCCTGACCCAGCGCGAGATCGCCGAGCACATCGGGATCTCGCAGATGCACGTCTCGCGCTTGATCAAGCGGACGGTCAAGGAGCTGCGCGAGCGCATCGCGATGCCGGCCGTCGCTTAGGACGGCGCGCAAACGGAGAGCACCTGGCGTCAAGATGGCGCCCGAGAGCTCACAGCGCAGCGCGCGCTCCGACGAGGATGAGGCCGAGCGGCTAGACCGCGAGCTGATCGAGCTGCTCAACGAGGTGCGCGTCGTCATGCCCGGCGTGCAGCTGCTGTTCGGCTTCCTGCTGACCGTCCCGTTCCAGCAGCGCTTCGAGACGATCGATGCCTTCCAGCGCGACGTCTACTTCGTGACGCTGCTGCTCGTCGCCGCCTCGTCGGCGTTCCTGATGGGACCGTCGGCGTTTCACCGGCTGACGTTCCGTGAGGGCCAGAAGCCGTACCTGGTCAAGCTGGGAACGCGACAGACGATCGTGGGGATGGCGCTGCTGGCGCTCGCCATGAACGGTGTCCTGCTCTTGCTCACCGACCTCCTGTTCCACACCACGACGGTGGCGATCGTCGTGGCGGCGATGGCCGGGCTGTTCGGCTGGTTGTGGTTCGGCCTCGCGCTGTGGCGGCGCACGTCGGCCAGGAGCGAGTGGTGACCGCCCGCAAGCCGCCGCTCGCCGCGATCCTCGACATCGACGGGACGCTGGTCGACACCAACTACCACCACGCGATCGCCTGGTTCCGCGCGTTTCGCCAGCACGGCCACGTCGTGCCGATCTGGCGCATCCACCGCCACATCGGGATGGGCGGCGACAAGCTGATCGCCGCGCTGCTCAGCGACGAGGTCGAGGAGCGCGAGGGGGCCGACATCCGGGCCGCGGAGTCGGCGCTCTACCTCACGTTCATCGAGGAGGTCGAACCGCTGCGCGGCGCACGGGCGTTGATGGAGGACTTGCGCGACCGCGGCCGTCAGGTTGTGCTGGCCTCCTCGGCCAAGGCCGACGAGGTCGACCACTACCTCGACCTGCTCGACGCGCGCTCGCTGGCCGATTCGTGGACGACCGCCGCCGACGTCGAGCAGACCAAGCCGGCGCCCGACCTGATCCTTGCGGCACTGGAGAAGCTCGACGGCGCGCCGGGGATCATGATCGGCGACTCGACGTGGGACTGCGAGGCCGCCAAGGCGGCGGGCATCGAGTCGCTGGCGGTGCTGACCGGCGGGTTCTCCGAGGAGGAGCTGCTGCAGGCGGGCGCCTCGGCGGTCTTTGACTCGATCGACGCGCTGCGGCTAGGCCTGGACGAGACGCCGCTGGGGTAGGCCTGCGGCCATGAGCCTCACCGCGCCCGTTCTCGAAGTCCCGCAGCCCGTCGAGCCGCCGACGCCGGTCGCGCCACCCGAGCCGTCACCGGTCCCCACCGATCCCGGGCCGCCGGCCCAGCCCGACACGCCCGGCCATCCGGTCGGCCCCGACGTGCCCGAGCCCGACACCCCGCGCGAAGATCCGATCGACCCGCCAGTGCCGGCGGAGTAGCGTCGGGTCATGGGCTTTGACCAATACCACGAGCCGCCGGAGGAGCTCCCGGCGGAGACCCGCGCGTTCGCGCGCCTCTGCGCGTCGCTGACCGAGGAGGCCGAGGCGATCGGCTGGTACGAGCAGCGCCTGGCCGTCGAGCAGGACCCGGAGGCGCATGCCGTCATGTCCGACGCGGTCGGCGAGGAGTACAAGCACTTCGCGATGGACCTGGAGTTCCTGTTGCGGCGTAAGCCGAAGTGGCGGGCGATCGCTCAGGGCGTCCTGTTCCAGGAGGGCGACATCGTCGAGCATGGGGAGGCGGCCGAGGCGGCGGCGGGGGAGGAGGGCGACTCGTCCTCCTCGGAAGTCGGCGGGGTTTCTGCGAGCCCGGCTGCTGACGCTTCGCTGGGGATCGGCAGCTTGCGGGCGGTGACGGCATGAGCGGCCATCTGCTGCGCCGTCACGCCCCGATCTCCGAGGCGGGCTGGAAGCTGATCGACGACGAGGCGCGCGATCGGCTGACGCCGGGGCTGGCCGCTCGGCGGTTGGTCGACTTCGATGGCCCCAAGGGATGGACGTACTCGGCGACCAACCTCGGCCGTGTGGCCGAAGGCGAGATCTCGCCGCTGGAGCACGTCGAGGGACGTGTGCGCCGCGTCCTGCCGCTGGTTGAGCTGCGTGCGCGCTTCACGGTCTCGCGCGCCGAGCTGGCCGCCGGCGACCGTGGTGCCGACGACGTCGACTTCGACGATCTCGACGCGGCCGCCCAGCGGGTCGTCGTCGCCGAGAACGCCGCGGTCTTTCACGGCTGGTCGGAGGCGGGGATCGACGGCATCGCGCGGGTCTCCCCGCACGACGCGATCCCGTGCGGCGACGAGATCGACCGCTGGCCGTCCCATGTGGCGCGCGCGGTGGAACTGCTGCTGCGCAGCGGGGTGAGTGGGCCGTACGGGCTGGCGCTGGGCCGTGAGGAGTACACCCGCGTGACCGAGACCGCCGAGCACGGCGGCCACCTCCTCTTCGACCACCTCCGCAAGCTCCTCGGCGGGCCGATCGTCTGGGCTCCGGGAGTTGACGGGGGTGTGGTGCTGTCGCTGCGTGGTGGGGACCTCCTGTTCGAGTCCGGTCAGGACATCTCCGTGGGCTACGAGTCGCACGATGCCGACGTGGTGACCTTGTACTTGGAGGAGTCCTTCTCGTTCCGCGTGGCGTCGCCGGAGGCGGCGGTGGCGATCGTGCGCTAGAGCCGCCTCTGGGGTCGTGGTGCACAGCCCTCCTACGCCAATCCCTCCACCTCGTACTCCCGCAAATACCCCTCGAACAGCCGCCGGTGCCCTTCCTCGTCGCGCAGGATCGCGATGACCATGTCGTTGGTCACCGGATCGACGCCCTCGGTCGCCTCGATGATCGCGTTGTAGTGCTCGATGGCGCCGGTCTCGGCTTCGATGACGCCCTTGATGACGTGGACGACGTCGGTCTGGTGCTCGGGTGGCTGGAGGTAGCTCTGCTCGGCGGTGAAGTCCATCGATCCGGGGACAACCCCGTAGAGCTCCTTGATGCGTGCGGCGAACTGCTGCGCGTGGCCGAGCTCCTCCTGGATGTCGGCGTTCAGGGACTCGATGATCTCCTGGGCGCGAACGCCATCCGGGTTCACCGAGTTGGAGATGTAGGACATGACCGTCTCGATCTCCATCCAGTAGGCCTTCTCGAGCATCTGGAGGATCTGCTCGCGCTCGCTGCGCTTGTCGTCGGCCAGAATCCCCTGGCTCGCGTTTCGGGTTGTGCTCATGCGGTGGGCCCTACCCGGAGTTCCCGAAAGACGAATCACCGCAGCCAGACGGCACGCAAGAAGTCCTGCGCGAGGTGTGCAAAGCGGCTCGCGTCGGGCACACTTGCTGATTCATGCCCCGTTCGATCTGGACCGGCGCCATCAGCTTCGGGCTCGTCACCGTGCCCGTCAAGCTGTACAGCGCGGTCAACCGCAAGACGGTCCGCTTCAACCAGCTCAACGGCAAGACGGGCTCGCGGATCGCGCAGAAGCGCGTCGATGCCTCCACGGGGGAGGAGGTGGCCTACGAGGATCTGGTCAAGGGCTATGAGATCTCGTCGGACCGGTATGTGGTGATCGACCCGGCCGAGCTCGACTCCGTCCAGCCGGCCAAGACGAAGACCATCGACATCGAGGACTTCGTCGACCTCGAGGAGATCGACCCGATCTTCTACGACCACCCGTACTACCTGGCGCCCGGTCCCGGCGGCGCCAAGCCCTACCGGCTGCTGCTGGAGGCGATGCGCGATACCAACCGCGTCGCGATCGCCAAGGTCGTCATCCGCCAGAAGGAGAGCCTCGTCGCGATCCGGCCGCTGGCCGACCACGACGTGCTCGAGATGGCCACGATGCTCTTCGCCGACGAGGTTGTCGACCCCGCCCGCCTCGACGACATCCCCGCTGCCGAGGACGTCAAGACCAACAAGCGCGAGATCGACATCGCCAAGCAGCTGATCGAATCGTTGGCCGGCGAGTTCGAGCCGACCAAGTACAAGGACACCTACCGCGAGGCCGTCCTCGAGATGATCGAGAAGAAGGCCGCCGGCGAGGAGATCGTCATCCAGCCCGAGGACGAGGAGACCGCGCCGGTCCCCGACCTCATGAGCGCGCTGAAGGCGAGCCTCGACGCGGTGCGCGAGCGCACCGACGACGACGGTGCGAGCGACGACGCCAAGCCCAAGCGCAAGCGGACCAGCTCCGCGAAGTCCGGCGGCGCCAAGAAGGCCAAGACCGCGGCGAAGTAGGCCGCGCTGATTGCGGCTGTCGGCGACGACCGTTGGGTACGTCGCTGGCGTGCCGCAAGAGCGCAATCCCCGCCTGAGGAAGGTCGACTGCAGCGGGCCCGGCCTGCGCCGGGTCAAGCGCGGGCGCGGCTTCTCGATCCTCGACCCCGACGGCGAGCGCGTCGAGGATCCCGAGGTCCTGACGCGCGTCAACGAGCTGGTGATCCCGCCCGCCTGGCAGGACGTGTGGATCTGCCCGTATCCCGGCGGCCACATCCAGGCCACCGGCGTCGACCAGCGCGGGCGCAAGCAGTACCTCTACCACCCGCGCTGGCGAGCCCGCCGCGACCAGGCCAAGTTCGAGGACATGGTCGTCTTTGCCCGGGCACTGCCGAAGCTGCGCGCCCGCGTCGAGGATGACCTGGCGCGCGGCGACTTCTCGGCCGACCACGTCCTCGCCCTTGCCGTGCGCCTGCTGGACCGGGGCTTCTTTCGGATCGGCACCGAGGACTACGCGGTGACCAACGAGACCTACGGCCTCGCGACGATGAAGCAGCGTCACGTGCAGGTGCGCGACGGCGTCCTGTACTTCGATTACCCCGCCAAGCACGGCAAGCGCCGCATCCAGGCCGTGGTCGATCCCGACCTCGGCGACGACCTCTGCCACCTCAAGCGCCGCCGCGGTGGCGGCGATGAGCTGCTGGCCTACAAGCGCGGTCGCCGCTGGGTCGACGTGAAGTCCTCCGACATCAACGCGTGGCTGAAGGACGCGACCGGCGAGGACGTCTCGGCCAAGGACTTCCGCACCTGGGGCGCCACCGTGCTCGCCGCCGTCGGCCTGGCGGTGAGCCCGATCCCGCCGGCCAAGACCGCGCGCAAGCGGGCCATGGCCCGCGTCGTCAAGGAGGTGGCCCACCACCTCGGCAACACGCCCGCGGTCGCGCGCGCGTCCTACATCGACCCGCGGACCTTCGACCGCTACCTCGACGGCGTCACGATCGCCGGCACGCTGCCCGGGCTCGCCGAGGCCGGCGACGGCACGGCCATCCAGGGCGCGGTCGAAGTCGCTGTGCTGGAACTGCTGACCGGCGAGGACTCGCCGGCGTTGGCGCCACCCGGGGGCGAGGAGATCGCCGCCGAGCTGGCGCAGGCCGCTTAGGAGGAGGCCTCAGCCTCGTCGAGCGCGGCGACGGCCTCGTCGCGCGAGCCCCGGATCGTGAAGATCTGATCCAGGCCGGTGATCTCGAAGGTCTTGGCGATGTTCTGATCGACGTTGACGATCGTCAGGCGACCGTCGCGGGCGCGTAGGCGCTTGACCGTGCCGATCAGGACGCCGAGCGCCGTGGAGTCCAGGAACGTGGTCTCGCCGAGGTCCACGACGATCCGCGACTTGCCGCCCTCGATCGCTTCGCCGAGGGCGGTCTTCAGCTCAGGGGCGGTGAACAGGTCGATCTCGCCGCGCACGGCGACGACCTGCGTCGCGGGGTCGACGGCGTCCTGGGTCAGTGCGAATTCCGGTGGCATCGTAGGTCTCTCAGTGTGACGAGTCTGCGCGCGCGCTGATCATTCGCGAAACGCGAGTCGGAGCAGGAGCTCTGAGCCCTCTGCGGAGATGTTCGAGGCCACGTGCTCGAACACGTTGCCGACGCCGGGCAGCGACGCTGCGGCCACGAGCGCGGTGGCGCCCTCGGCAGCCAGCGGGCCGATGCGCAGCGACAGCCCGGCGGGCTCGGCATGGACATGGACGGTGACGTGGCCGTTGGCCGTGTGGCTGGGCGCGTGGGCGGCGACCGCGTCGGTCAGCAGCAGCGCGTCGTCGAGGCGGTCGATCGGGCACTGCGCGCGCGCGGCGAGCATGCCGACGACGCGGCCAAGGACCGGGCCGAGCAGCTCGGCCCGGCTGACGGTCAGCGTCGCCTCGTTGACGGTGGAGAGCTCGGGGCTCATGCCGACGCTTCTCGGACGCCGTCGAGCTCGAAGACCATGCGGACCTCGGTCTGGTCTTGATCGTTGGTGCCGAGCTCCAGCGAAGAGGCGAGCGTGGCGATGAGCGGCAGGCCGAGCCCTAGCCCGGG
>JBEVLC010000186.1:0-5069 GCA_040509415.1 Baekduia sp.
TACAGAAGGGGTCAGACCCCTGTCTTCACACGCGCTTCATGACCGGTCAAGGTTGACATGTCACTATCCAGACATTCCAGCCTCCGCACCTAGACGTCAGGTCCTGCGCCACGCGCTGCTCGGCCTCCTCGCCGACCGGCCGATGAGCGGCTACGAGCTCGCCCAGCGCTTCGAAGCGTCGGTCGGCAGCACGTGGTCTGCAGGCCACTCGCAGATCTACCCCGAGCTCAACCGCCTCGCCGACGAGGGCCTGGTCGAGGCCGGCGAGCCCGGCCCGCGCGGGCGCAAGACCTACGCGATCACCGGCGAGGGCCGTGACGCGGTGCGCACCTGGCTGGCCGAGACCGACCCGGACCGCACCGTTCGCGACGAGGCCGCGCTGCGCACGTTCTTCCTCTGGCTGATGACGCCCGCCGATGCCCGCGCGCATGTGGAGGGCGAGCTCGCCGCCGCGCAGGAGACGCTCGAGGCGCTGCGCGGCACCGCGGCCGCGCGCCGGCCCGCCACGCCGGCGGAGCGCTCGCAGCGGATCGCGCTCGAGGCCGGGCTGCGCTGGGCCCAGGCGCGGGTGGAGTGGGCGCGCTGGGCTCTGCAACGACTGGACGATCCACCAGCGCGGGATGGCCTGGTCGCCCAGTAACGTTCGGTCATGTCGTCCTTCTTCGAGCACGAGGGTCGCCGCCTCGCCTACACCGTCTACGGCGAGGGTCCGCGCACGACCGTCCTGCTCCACGGACTGCTGCTCTCCCAGAAGATGCACCGCCCGCTGGCCCGCGCGCTGGCTCGCGAGGGCAATCGCGTCGTCACGCTCGACCTGCTCGGCCACGGCCGCTCGGACCGCCCGCGCGACATGGCCGCCTACTCGATGCCGTTCTTCGGCGAGCAGGTCATCGGCCTGCTCGACCACCTGGAGGTCGACGAGGCCGTCCTGGCCGGCACGTCGCTGGGCGCCAACACGACGCTGGAGGCCGCCGCCGCGCATCCGGAGCGCGTGCGCGGGATGGTCGTCGAGATGCCGGTGCTCGACAACGCGCTGCTGGGCTGCGCGATCGCCTTCACCCCGCTGATGTGCGCGCTGACCTTCGGCGAGCCGATCATGAAGGGCGTCTCGTGGGCGACGCGCAAGCTGCCGACCGGCCGCGTCTGGGGCGCCGACGTCCTGCTCGACACCGTCCGCCAGCAGCCGGGGCCGTCGGCCGCCGTGCTGCAGGGGCTCTTCTTCGGGCGCGTGGCGCCGCACCGCGAGATCCGGCGCACGATCGCCGCGCCGGCGCTGGTCATCGGCCACGATCGCGACCCCGTCCACCCCTTCAGCGACTCCGACGCCCTGGTCTCCGAGCTGCCCAACGCGCGCCTCCTGCGCGCCGACTCGCTCTTCGAGCTGCGGCTCACGCCCGAGCGTCTGACCGGCGAGATCTCAGGCTTCTTGGACGAGTGCTGGAAGCCGCGCCGCAAGGTCCGTGCCCGCCGCGCGGCGGGCGTGGCGTAGTGCGCCCCTGACGCGGCGGCAAGTGATTTACGCAGCGTTCATGCTGCTATCGCTACGCTCTCGCGCGTGTCAAGCCGCCAGGAGGAGAAGGAGCGCCGCCGCCGCGAGCGCCAAGAGCGCGAGCAGGCTGAGGCCGGAAAGGCCGCGAGCAAGCGAAGGTTGCAGCTCGTCGCGGGCGGCGTGCTGGCCGTCGTGGCCGTCGGCGCCGTCGTAGCCGCGATCGTCGCCAGCGGCGGAGGCGACGACAGCAAGGCCGACTCCGGGACCAGCTACGGAACCGCGTCGATCCCCGCGCGCAAGACCACGAACTTCGACGATGCCGTCAAGGCGTCCAGCTGCGAGTTCAAGACCTACCCCAGCGAGGGCCGCACCCACCTGCCCTCCGACACGGCGGTCAACAACAAGTACAAGACCAACCCGCCGACCTCGGGCGACCACCGCCCGACGCCGGCCGAGGACGGCCCCTACGCGCCCGGCAACTCGCCGGCCCCCGAGAACTACGTCCACACGCTGGAGCACGGGCGGATCGAGCTGCAGTACTCGCCGAAGGCCTCCCAGACGGTCCGCGACCAGATGAACGCGCTGTTCACCGAGAACGTCAAGGGCGTGGAGAGCTACCACGAGATGCTGTTCGAGAACAACACGAACATGCCCTACGAGGTGGCGGCCACCGCCTGGACGCACATCCTCGGCTGCAAGACCGTCGACGACAAGACGTGGGACGCGCTGCGCGCCTTCCGCGACCGCTTCGTCGACAAGGGCCCGGAGCTCATCCCGTAAGAGGGGTTAGCGAGGCGCGGGCGGGCCGGGCGGCGACACGATGTCGCGCCCGGTCGGGCGCAGGTCGGCGTCGAGCTCGAGCTGCCAGAAGTAGCGCGTGAAGGTGGTGCCGGCGGCGAAGTCCCCGACGTGCGGCTCGGGGCGCTCGCCGTTGGCCATGCGGGTGATCAGCTCGGGGTAGGTGCGGCCGGGATGCGCCGCGTAGATGGGCGCGGGGAAGGCGCCGCCGAAGCGCGTGTTGACGTCGGTGATGCCCAGGCCGATGTCCTTGTCGCGAAACGCTTGGACGGTCGCCGGGCCGCGGACGCCGAAGGCCTCGACGGTGCGCCGGCCGAGGTCGATCAGCTCGGCGTCGTCGATGATGGTGCCCTTGATCGACTCGCCGCCGCGCGACTCGAGCATCGTGCGCGGGATCGCGTTCAGGCAGCGCCCATCGCGATCTGAGAGGCAGTCGATCGAGAACTCCGAGCCGTCCATCAAGCGCTGCAGCATCACGGGCTCGTCGATGTAGTCCACGAAGAACGCAGCCTCGCGAGCGTCCTTGGCGACGAAGATGTTGCGCGCGCCGGAGCCGTGGATCGGCTTGACCATGACCGGGAAGGACTCCGGCTCGGGGCCAGCGGGCAGCACGGTCGGCGGCGACGGCAGGCCGTGCGCTTGCAGCAGCTCATGACAGGCGTACTTGTCATACGTCTTCTCCGCGATGTGCGCGTCGGGCACCAGCGCTTGGGGCAGGCGGCCGTCGGCGCGCGCGTGGGCGAGGACGTCGATGTCGAGGTCGGTCAGCGGGACGATCGCGCCAACGTCGTGCTCCTCGCAGAGGCGCTGCAGCGCTGGAACGTAGTCGGGGTCCTTAATCAGCGGGACCGCGGTGCGAACCGTCGCCGCGTACTGGGCGGGCGCGAGCGGGTTGGGATCGCACGCGATGACGCGCGTGTGCTGAGCGAACGCAGAGACGATGTCATAGCGCTTGCCCGTGCCGGTGAGCATGACGGCCTTGTTCATATTGGTCTTTGGGCTCAAGGATCCACCCAGCCGCCGGTTTCGCCCTTGTAGAGACCGTGGCCGGTGACGAGCATGCGCGCGGTCAGCCACAGGATCTTGAGGTCGAGCGCCGTCGTCGCGTGCTCGACGTAGAAGAGGTCCAGCTCGATGCGCTGAGGCCAGGGCAGCGATGCGCGGCCGTTGACCTGGGCCCAGCCGGTGATGCCGGGCTTGAGCGCGAGGCGGCCGCGCTGGCGGTCGGTGTACTGCGCGACCTGGACCGGGACGGTCGGGCGCGGGCCGATGATCGACATCTCACCCTTGAGGACGTTGACGAGGTTGGGCAGCTCGTCGATCGAGGTGCGGCGCAGCAGCGCGCCGACGCGGGTGATGCGGCTGTCGCCGTCGTCGACGGCCAGCCCGGCGCCCATCTTCTCGGCGCCGGAGACCATCGTGCGCAGCTTGAGGACGTCGAACGGCGCGCCGTCCTTGCCGACGCGGTGCTGACGGTAGATCGGATGGCCCTTGGACTCCAGGCGGATCGCGAGGATGGCGAGCGCCACGATCGGTGACGTGACCGCCAGGACGATGGCGCTGACGAGGAGGTCGAAGAGGCGGCGCAGCGGCTCGGGCATCTTCTACCGCGTCCCTGCCGGCGGGTCCCAGCCGGCGGCGGTGCCGTGGCGAAGGTGGTCGACGAGGCCGAGCGCGATCGAGCCCTGGGTCAGGATGTAGTACTTGCCGAGGAGCATCGGCCGCGCGCGGACCGGCGCGAAGGCCGCGAGGATCAGCAGCAACTGCAGGCGGCGCAGCGCCTTGGGCGCGGTGGCCAGCGCGATGAGGTGCAGCGCCGGGCCGAAGTAGCGCAGCCAGCGGTGGCTGGCGATCATCATGGTGTACTTGGTCGGCCAGCCGCGTGGGTCCAGCAGCCCGCCGTGCAGGACGATCGCCCACGCGTGGCTCATCATCCGCCGCTTGCGGGCGGCCTCGCCCTCGACGTCGGGGACCATTCGCTCGGTCGCGCGCGCCAGCGGCTGCTCGACGCAGCGCCAGCCGTCGCGGACCAAGGTGAAGGGGAACTTGAGATCGTGGCCCATCACGGGGTCGACCTCGACGTAGGCGTCACGGCGGGTCGCGTAGATCGCGCCGTTGCCGGCGGTGACGCTCGCCAGGTCGGACTCACGGGCGCGCAGGAACATCTCGTAGCGCCAGTAGACGCCCTCCTGGTTGGTACCGCCGTCGGGGTTGACAAAGGTGACGCGGCCGCAGACGTAGCCGATCTTCGGATCGTCGGCGAACGGCGCAACGAGGGCGCGCAGCGCGTCCGGCTCCCAGAGCGCATTGGCGTCGGAGAAGGCGACGATGTCGACGGTGCTGCGCCGCACCGCGGCGTCCTGGGCGGCGACCTTGCCGCCGCGCGGAAGGTCGAGGACAACGTCGGCGCCGGCGGCACGCGCGGCCTCCGGGGTCCCGTCGGTCGAGCCGTCGCAGGCGACGACGACCTCAAGCTTGTCGCGCGGGTAGTCGAGCGCGAGCGCGTTGGCGACCTTGGCGGCGATGACGTCGCGCTCGGCGTGAGCGGCAACGATCAGCGAGACGGTCGGGAGGTCGGCGTCGCGGTCGGCGGGCGTCCAAGCCTGGCGCACGCTGCGCCGCAGCACTCCGAGCGCGAGCCCATAGCCCACCTGCGCCCACGCCAGCAGGCCCGCCGAGATCCAGAAGGTCGCCCGTCTCACGAGCGAGTGAGCATGCCGCATCGGCACCACCACCGCGTCGAGGGACGACTGAACCACGCCCTGGGGGGTTCAGTCGTCCC
>JBEVLC010000187.1:0-18251 GCA_040509415.1 Baekduia sp.
GCGAGCGCGGTGCGGCTCTGCGCGACGGTCGTCGCGGCGATCGGCGTCTCGGCGCCATCGCAGGCAGCGGCGGCGCGGGCGAGCCCGGCGTGGGCCGTGGCCGGCGCCAGCGTCGCGGCGATCGCCGCGGCCACCGTGATGGCCCCGGTGCGCGCCGCCGCACGGCGCCGCTGATGGTGCACGTCCATGATCCCCCCTGCTCCGTTTCCGAGATCGTCGATCTCTCGGAGTGGGGCTCTTCCCGCCAGCGGCGCCGTCAGACACGTCCGGCAACTCTGCACCGCTCAGGCGACGCAACCTGTGCATCGTCGCGACGCGTGGTCTCAGGCCTGACCGTCCGGCGCGCCGAACGACATGGTGTGGATCACCGGCTCGCCGGCCACGTCGGAGGCGTCGAGGTCGACGGTCGCGACGATCGCGAAGTCGTGATGGCCTTCGGGATCGTCGATGATCTGGCGGACCGCCCACGTGCGCGCGTCGCTCTCGGCGGGATCGCGGTCGATCATCAGCAGCTGCGGCGAGCGCGCCTGGGGCCCGCTGCCCATCGACTCGTGCTCGTCCCAATAGGCGCCCAGCGCGGCTTCCCACTCGGCGTCCTTCATCACGACCTTGCCGGGTGGGTCGGTGAGCGCCGCCGCGGCGGCCTCCAGCTGGGCCAGCGTGTCGTAGCGATCGCGCGCGGCGAGCTGGACCTTCTGGAACATCGCGTTGCGGACCATCACGGTGAACGTGCGCTCGTTGGCGGTGATCGGCCGTGGCGGTGGCGGGCCTTCGCCAGCCGCGATCGCGGCCGCCGTGCGCGCGACGGATTCCGGATCGGTCAGCGCCTCCCACTCGTCCAGCAGGCTCGAGTCGGTCTGGCGGACCGTCTCGCCGAGCCAGTCGATGATGTCGTCGAGCTCGTCGGTCTTGACCTGCTCGGGCACCGTCTGGCGCAGCGCCCGGTAGGCGTTGCTCAGATAGCGCAGCACGAGGCCCTCGGAGCGCGTCAGCCCGTAGTGGGCGATGAACTCGGTGAAGGTGCGACCCCACTCGTACATGTCGCGCACGACCGACTTGGGCGAGAGATCGGACTCGCGCACCCACGGATGGGTCTCGCGGTAGACGCGCAGTGCGTCCTGGAGCGGCTCGGCCAGCGGCATCGGGTAGGTGACCTGCTCGAGCAGCTCCATCCGCTCCTCGTACTCGATCCCATCGGCCTTCATCTCGGCGACCGCCTCGCCGCGCTCCCTGTTGGCCTGGGCCATCAGCACCGGGAACGGGTCGTCCAAGATCGCCTCGACGACCGAGAGCACGTCGAGCGCGTGGTGCTCGGACTCCGGGTCGATCAGCTCGAAGGCGACCAGCGCGAACGACGCCAGCGGCTGGTTGAGCGCGAAGTCCTCCTGCAGCTCGACGGCCAGCCGCAGCGTGCGGCCGTCGGCGTCGGGCTCGGCCAGCCACTCTAGAACGCCCGCGTCGACGAGCTCTGAGCCGAGCGCCTGGGCCTGCTCGGAGAGGCGCCGGCGCCCCCGCTCGTCCTCGTGGTTGTCCTCCATCAACGCGCGCATCGTCGCGACCGGGTCCGCCGGCTGGTTGACGACGTTGAGGATCATCGAGTGGTCGACGCGCATGCGCGACACGAGCGCTTCGGGGGTCGCGTCCTTGAGGCGCTCGAACGTCTCCTCGGTCCAGCTCACCGCGCCGTCGACCGGCTTCTTGGCCTGGACCTTGCGGCGCTTCTTGGGGTCGTCGCCCGCCTTGGCCAGCGCACGCATGCGCTCGATCACGTGCTCGGGCGCCTGCACCACCACGTAGCCCGACGTGTCGAACCCCGCCCGCCCGGCACGCCCGGCGATCTGATGGAACTCGCGGGCCTTCAGCAGCCGGTGGCGCGAGCCGTCGTACTTGGCCAGGCCCGTGAAGACCACCGTCCGGATCGGGACGTTGATGCCGACGCCGAGCGTGTCGGTGCCGCAGATGACCTTCAACAACCCGGTCTGGGCGAGCTGCTCGACCAGCCGGCGGTAGCGCGGCAGCATCCCGGCGTGGTGCACGCCGATGCCGCCGCGGACCAGCTTGGAGAGCGTGCGGCCGAAGCCGGCCGTGAAGCGGAAGGCGCCGATCGCCTCGGCAATCGCCTCGCGCTCCTCGCGGCTGCAGAGCTTGGCCGACAGCAGCGACTGCGCGCGCTCCATCGCCGAGGCCTGGGTGAAGTGGACCACGTAGATCGGCGCCTGGTCGACCCCGACCAACTCCTCCAACAACTCGTGCAGCGGCTCCACCGACCACGAGTAGGTCAGCGGGACCGGCCGCTGCGCGTCGTCGATCAGCACCGTCTCGCGACCCGTCCGCCGCGTCAGGTCAGTCGCGATGTCGCGGACGTCGCCGAGCGTCGCCGACATCAGCAGGAACTGCGCCTGGGGCAGGCAGAGCAGCGGCACCTGCCAGGCCCAGCCGCGCTGGCCGTCGGCGTAGTAGTGGAACTCGTCCATGACGACCTGGCCGACGTCGGCGCCCGCGCCCTCGCGCAGCGCGATGTTGGCCAGCACCTCGGCCGTGCAGCACACGATCGGCGCACCAGCGTTGACCGACGCGTCGCCGGTGAGCATCCCAACGTTCTCCGCGCCGAAGATCGCGCAGAGCGCGAAGAACTTCTCCGACACCAAGGCCTTGATCGGGGCCGTGTAGAAGGTCGAGCGCCGCTGCGCCATCGCGGCGAAGTGCGCGGCGACCGCAACCATCGACTTCCCCGAGCCCGTCGGCGTCGCCAAGACCACGTTGTTGGCGTCGAACAGCTCAATCGCCGCCTCCTCCTGATGGGGATAGAGGCTCAGCCCCTGCTCCGTCGCCCAGCCGGTGAAGGCGTCATAGAGGGCGTCGGCGCTGGGCTCGGCGGGAAGGGCGTCGACGAGGGTCATGTGGCGCTGGCCACGTTAGCCCTCGATCGCCGGCCGGACCCCGTAGTCGGCGAAGGCCCCGTCCCGGGTCAAGACGCTGAGGTCGTCCTGCAGGGCATGGGCGATCAGCACGCGATCGAACGGATCGCCGTGATGACGTGGAAGCTCGGCCGCAGCCTCCAGCAAGGCCGCGCTGATCTCCAGCAGGCGGAACTCACCCGCCAGGACGGCGCTGAGATGGCGTGGCGCGCGCAGCCGCCCGGCTTGGCGCTTGATGGCCGCCTCCCACACCGACATCGGGCTCAGGCACCGATCGACCGCCGGGTCGACCAGGATCGCCCGTTCAGCTTCCGACAGCCGGTCGGGATCGCCGAGCGCCCAGAGCGCGATATGCGTGTCCACCAGGACGGCGCTCACTCGTAAACCTCGAAGTCCGGCAGCGGGGCATCAAAGTCATCGCCGAGCTCGATCTCCCCACTGAGCACTCCGAGGCGCACCGGAGGATGCTCGACACGCACGACCACCAGGCGCACCGCAGGCGCACCGTTGCGAGCGATGACGACGTCCTCCCCGCTCTCGGCGGCAGCGACCAGCTCGCTGAGCCGGGACTTCGCGTCGTGCATGTTCACCTGCATAGCTAAGAGCTTAGCTACATTCGTGGGAGGCGAGCGCAGCGCCCCGTCAGCGCGCCGCTAGGAGCGCGCTTCGCGCAGCGCGGCGAGGTTCTCGTGCGCGGCGGTGTGCTCGGGGTGCAGGAGGATCAGGGCGTTGAGCAGCGCCACCGCCTCGTCCTGGTCGCCGCAGCGGTGCGCGAGGACGGCCAGGTCGTTGAGCGCCTCGGGATCGAGCTGGCCGCGCACCGTGTCGCGCAGCAGCGACCGGGCGGTCGCCGCGTCGCCGCCCGCAGCGTGCTCCAGCGCGGCGGCGTGCCCTGCCGCCGCCTCGACGCGCTCCTGGGCCCCGAACGCCAGCGCCGGGCGCGCCCGCGGATAGAGCGCGGCGACCTGCCGGGCGGCCGCCATCTCGTGGCGGGAGAAGTCGATGTTGGCGGCCACGGCGTTCTCGCGATCCCATCGCGAGCCGGCGCGGACGATGACCGAGAAGCAGTCGTTGAGCAGCTTCTCGTTGCCCCAGGCGACCGTCTCCTGGCTGACGCAGCGCAGCCCCACCGATTGCGCGAGGCCCTCGACGAGCTCCGCCGAGACCGTGGTCGCCCGCCAGTGGATGTTGTGCGGGTCATAGGACCCCGGCTCGTAGGCGCCCATGTTGGAGTGGTGGATGAACGCCACGCCGTCATCGGCGAGCACGCGGGCGAACTCCGCCAGGTAGCCGGCGAGGATGTCGTGCTCGGCGTGCACGAGCGAGTCGAAGCTGAAGACCAGGTCGACCGAGCGATCCGCGGCGACCGCCAGCGACGTGCCGTCGTTGACGTGGAAGCTGACATGCCCGTCGCCGGCGAAGCGCTCGCGGCAATGGGCGATCGCGGTCTCGGCGATGTCGACCGCGACCAGCTCGTCGCAGAGGTCACGCAGGAAGTGCGTCCAGCGCCCGTACCCGGGCGCGATCTCCAAGATCCGCCCGGCCGGAACGAACCCCTGGATCCGCGAGAACAGCGTCACCCACCATTGGTAGGCGACCCCACCCCATGCATCCGACCACTCATCACCTTGCTGGGACCAGTCATAGGACTCGTTCCACATCGAGATGTTGTCGGCAAGCGCAGGCATATCCGCGTCATCGGTCGCTCGCGCGCGTGTCTTAAGCCGGCCACTCGGAACAAGACCCGCGCTTTCGGCTCGAGGGACCCGCTACAGAGCGATGCTGTCCGAGCAGGAACATAGAGTCATGTGAACGGCTATGCCGAGCCGAAACATCGCATGCGTCTCGTCAAAGCCACCATCGCCGGCTACCGGTCCATTCGCAACGAGGTCGAGCTGACGCTCGACGATCGGGTCACGATCGTGCTCGGGGCCAACGACCATGGCAAGTCGAACCTGCTGAAGGCGCTCAGCCACCTGAACCCCGACCAGCCGTTCGAGAAGGAGCCCGACCTCAACTGGGACTGCACCACCGAGCATGCGACGCTGCCGTCGGCTCGCTACACCCTTCGCCTCTCCGATCCCGAACGCGAGGAGCTGCGAGAGCGAGAGCGTTTGCATCGCGAGCAAGCGGCGCTCCAAGCCTTCCTGCACGATGCCGAGGACAGCTGGCAGGCCGCGCACAACCTGCTCCAAGAGCAGGACGCGACACCACAGGCGTCTGAGGAGACGGCCCAACCAGACGACAAGCCACGGGGCAAAGCCGCCGCGGCCCGGCGACAGCTCGAAGCGGCCCAGCAGCGCAAGGAGCTTGCCGCCGCCGCGCTGTTCGTCAACCACGCGGTCATCCACAATGGCGCCGCCCCGTCCACCGCGATCGCGGACGCACTCCTGAACGCAAAGCTGCAGCTCGATGCCACGCACACGAGCCTCGCAAAGGCCAAAGAACGCGTGGAGGAGGCCGAGCTCGCCGCGAAGCAGGCCACCAACAAGGGACCCAATACGCCGAACTCGGATTCCCGACTGGACAAGGCCTCCGTTTCGGCGCGCACCAGCCAACGCCGGCTCGAGCGCGAGCTGGAGACCGTGCGCGCCAACGTGACCAAGCTCGAGCACTTCACCCGCTTGCTCGACCCTGAGCAAGAGGAAGAGCTAGGCCCGGGTATCAAGCTCCCCAACCCGCGAGCGGCACCGGCGTCCGACTGCCCCACGACCGTCGAGCTCTCCCGCGCCGGCGTCGGCCAGCCCTTGAAGCTCGCTCATCAGCGCTTTGCACCGGACATCATCGAGGAGTTCGTGCTCGCGCGGCTCCCGAAGGTCGTAGAGGTCCGCCCCGTGGAGAAGATCTCGGACTCCGTGAACCGGAGGTCGCTCGATGCAAACGAGGGGATTTTCATGCGCGGTATCTTTCACTACGCAGGCCTGCCACCCGAAGAGTGGGACGGCATCTTCGCCCGGACGGACGTGACCACCCGCCGTCTGGCCGACGCGTCGGCCGTACTCAACAAGCGCCTCCGCGAGAGCTGGTCTCAGGGAGAGCACCTGGATTTTGTCTTGCAGCACGACTCGGCGAACAAGCGCATCGAGCTCGTCATCAGGGATCCGGCGGTCGAGCAGCAGTACGTTCGGGTCTCCAGGCGGAGCAGCGGCTTCACCCATTTCTTCGCGCTGAAGACCATCCTCAACGCACATCAGCAGGAGGCGGCTGCCTGTGCCTACGTCTGGGTGTTCGACGAGCCGGGGGTCCATCTCCACCCTGTTGGCCAGCACGATCTCGTCCAGGTCATGGAGACGCTGGCACGGATGAACCAGGTCGTCTACACGACGCACTCCATCTTCATGGCAAACAAGAACTTCCCTCTCCGCCACCGGCTCGTGGTGAAGGCCGATGACGGAAGCAAGCTGGACGGCAAGCCATTTGTCAGCCGCTGGCACTCCGCGACAGAAGCGCTCGGGATGTCCATGCCGGGCACGCTCTTGTTCGCGTCTCGGGTCCTGCTCGTCGAGGGCGACTCGGACCCGCTGCTCATCAACGCCGTCCTCCAGAAGCTGATCGAGATCGGGCGTTTCGATCGTGACGTGAACAGCCTCGTGGTGATGGCCTCCGGCCCCGCGACCGACACCGCCGCCATCGCCCGGATCTTGCGGGAAACCCCCTCGAGCCCGACCATAGCCGCGCTGCTAGACGGGGATGGCGGCGGCCGCGACCGCCAGAGCTTCCTCAAACGGCGCAAAGGCATCGACCTGACGATCAAGCAGCTGACGCCCGACGGCACCACAACCGAAGACCATCTGCCGGCCGCGTTCGAGCTCTATCCCAAGGCCTTGGCCGCCTACCTGGCGAAAGTCGGGCTCACGACGACGAACAACGACTCGCCCGCGACCGAGGACGAGTACTACGAGCGCGTCATGGGCCGGATCGATGAGCTCGAGGTCTCCAGCGAGAAGCTAACGACGGGGCTCGCGGCGTGGTCTCGCAAGATCGGCAAAGAGCTCAGCCCGTTGATCGAAAAGCCCTCCCCGGTGGGCGTGGCCCGTGAGTACGCCCTGCTGCTGCAAGCCGCGCGCGGCGACAGCCTGGTCCACAGCCATGCGCTAGACCGGCCCCGGCGACTGGCCGACTGGATCGCCGAGACGCTCAACCTGCCCTCCATGACCCTCGCCGCGAGCGACATCATCGCCGACAACGAGCTTTCCTAGCCGCTACGCGGCGAGCGGGTCGGCCTCGACCTCGTAGGTGACGTAGCCGACGGCCGTAGCACGGAGCGGCACCAGGCGCAGAATCCCCGCCATGAGCATCGACGAGGCCTTGTACTTGGGGTTGGAGGTGCTCACCGACGGCGCGAACGAGATGACGTCGTAGTGCTTGTCCTGCTCGAGCATCCCAAGATCAGCGTCGGAGCAGAGCTGCACGAGGTCATCCTCGTCGTCGAGCAGCTCGTCCAGGTCCAGGGCTTGCCATACCTCCTTGAGGTGATCCTCTCGCCGGCGGTGACCGGCCTCCGGCAGGAGCGCGCTGAACGCGTTTGAGAGCCATTCGGCGCACCCAAAGACACCATCACCGTGCAGTGCCGCTGAATATTTGCGTAGCCATTCCGTGAAGCCGTCAGCCACGACGTCGACCGAATCGCTGCCATAGCCCGCCGTCAACACCGGCCACTCGTCGACCACCACTCGTACGAACGCCTCGAAGTAGTCGTCACGAACGATGTTGGTAATGCTGTCGGGACGACGGTAGATCGCCGAGATGCCCTCGGCCTGCAGGTCGACGCAGACCGCCGGGTTGCAGACGACGGGCACCGAACGGAGGTCCGCCTCCTGCTGCTGCTCTAACCATGCCTCCTCGATCACGAGCTTTGCCCTCAGCCCTTCGAGCGCGTCGGCGACACGGGTGATCTTCTCAGCGAACGCCTGCCGCGACTCGGTCCGCAGCCAGTCCGTCCCAATCACGTCCCGCGCCACGAGCAGGAGCCGCTCGTCAACGGTCGCGACGCCTGCGGCCGTATCTCCATCGGCGTCCGCGCCGATCACCGCGCGAACGCCCCACGCATCGACCCACGCGTCGAAGCTGCGGCGCCACGTCCCCCACACGTACCCGGTCAACGCCAGGACCGCGATCGGCATGCTGCCGAGCTGCAACTCCGCGGGCCCGCCGCTCGAGAGCGTCGCGGCGACGCCCCCGGCCGCACCGGCCAGCAGCGCAACGATCCGCCAACCCAAGCCGGTGGACTCCGAGGCCTCGCGGGATTTCACCGCACGCCTCAGGCGTGGCCAGGCACGGTCAGCGGCAAGCCAGCCCAGCCAGCCCGCGACGAGGATCAACAAGAAGCACGGCACCGGCAACAAGACGGTGGGCCAGCACGCTGACGACGCCGCGAACGTCGCCAGCAAGAACAGGCTCAACGGCTCTGCCCGCCATACGAACGGCGGCGGGGTGGCGAGCACCTTCTCCGCCGTCTCGGCCTCTTCCTCGTTCAGCAGTTCCAGCGTCCCGGCAGCGGTCCGCGGCTTCTCCTTGAGCGCGGTAGCGCGGAGCTCGGCGATGACGACCGGCACCGACCGCACGTCGTGGAGGCGGCTCAGGACATGCGTCTGAATGCGCTCGTCATCCGGGCCACCGTCCGCGCCCCGCATGCTGAGGAGATCCACGTACCTCTGCGACACGCCCGCGCTGCGCAGAACGCCTGATCCCCTGATGCCGCCTAACGCCTCCATCTCGGTGAACAGCCGTCGCAGAAGGCCCTCGAGCATGCCGAGCCGCTGCGCGCAGCCCGCCATCGCAGTCTTGGTGGCGAGCCGCTGTTTCCTCGACGGTCGGCGCTCCAGTCGCCGCAATGCCTCATTGGCGAGCGCCCGTGCACGCTGCACCTCGTCGCGTGCCCTCCCAATACCACCAGCCGACGTGAAGAAGTCGTTCGGGCTCAAAGTGATCGGGGAGAACGCCAGCAGCGCCTCCTGATCCTCGCGTCCGGGGCCCGCATCACCGGCCGCAGTGAGCTCACGCAGCGCCCTGATCTCGGCGCCGCGCAGGAGACGACCGTCGGGAGAGCCCGGGACGAGGACCCGCAGCGCTGGCGAGAGCGGGCCTCGGCCGGCCCCGCGTGCATGGACCTCCTTGAAGACCTCGGGCAACCGGAGGATATCGAGCAGCGCGGCATACGAGCCCTCGCCAAGGGGATCGGCATCGAACACCGTCGACCCCTTCGCCTGGCTGGTCTCGCGATCCCAGACGGTGCCCCGGGGATCGGCAACCCAGATCACGGCGCTCTCGGACAGTACGTCACGCGGCAGTGCGAGCCGTCGCCCGGATGCGCCTGTGTCCCGCGGGGGACCATGCAGCAAAAGGATGACCGGGCCCACCGACGACGCCTTGTGGACCTTGTGGATGACGTCCGTGTTCTCCAGCAGCTCGTCGACCGGACACTCGACGACGACATGCAGGAGATTCACCGTGCCGACGAGTCGATCCGGACACCGCTGCCTGAGGATCTCCACGACCGGGGCGCTCCGCAGAGCCTCGGCGTCGTCGGGCAGGCGTAGGAAAACCACGAAGAC
This sequence comes from Baekduia sp., assembly GCA_040509415.1. GTDB lineage: Bacteria > Actinomycetota > Thermoleophilia > Solirubrobacterales > Solirubrobacteraceae > Baekduia. The sequence goes on from JBEVLC010000187.1 coordinate 9,473, forward strand.
CGGCATCCCTGAGCGAGCCGCGCGAAACCGCAAGGCCATGGCGACTTATCCCCCGGTGCGTGCGGGAGCCGCAAGCTCACCGTCATCGTCCACGTCGATCCCGGCCAGGTTGAGGCTCAGCGCCAGCCAGTCGGGATCGCGCTGGTTGAACCGATCTGCTTGCGGCAGCAGCTCGGCCCAGAACTCGTAGGCCATGGGCTTCGGCGGATCCGAGGACTGCTCGTCGACCTGCGCGCGATCGCACATTTCAAACCACAGCTTGGTCGCCACCTTCAACTCACGGGCGGCGATCGCGCGGAAGGTCAGGTAGAGCGTCGACGGGCCACGGTCCTTGCGCGCCGGCGACCGGCGCCGCAGCAGCGCCTCGCACCGAGACAGAGCGTGCTGATCTCCCGACAGCACGTAGCGCTCATAGGCCGAGACGAGGTCGCACCACCGCGAGGAGCCCGCCGTGTCGACGACCAACGGCAGGTCGATTGGCCGGCCCGCACCCTCGTCGACCTGGAAGATGTGCAGCCTCTCGGGCTGCGCGTCAGTTCCCTCTATGACCTTGATCGATCCGTCATACAGTGCGGTCAGAAATGCTGCCAATACCCGGACGCGCTCCGGCTGGCGCAGCACGAGCCAGTTGCGGTCGTGCGCCAGGCGCTGCCGCCAGGCGACGTAGTCCGATGGCTGGTAGTCGGTGAGCGCCTCACGGCGCAGGCTCATCACAGAGCGGTACTCGTCCACGGCCATCGCCGACAGCGAGTCGCGTCGCAGCAGCACGCTGAGGAAGTCCACGCCGGTGACCGCGTGGAAGGTGACGCCGGTCGTGTCGATCGGTCCGAGCGCGGTGCGTCCGAGATAGCTCTCGACATTGCCGTCAGGTTGCGCCGACGGATAGAAGACGTCGACCTTGAGCCGGCCGGTCTCACCATGCATTCGGCCCTTCGGGCGGAAGTCCGCTGGCAGCAGCTGCTGCAGGGAGCGCTGAAAGATCTCCAGTAGCCGTGCGGGCACGGTCGCCTGGCCGTCCTCGGCACGGCGTGCCGCCTCGCGCAGCAGCGTCTCGATGCGCGGCAGCAGCGACGACTCGTCTCCGGTGGCCAACACATCCTCGGTCAGACGCTTGCGGATCATGCGCAAGACGAAGTCCCGCGGCGCGACGGACGACCCATGGCGGGTCGACTCGTAAGCGTCGCGCCAGCGTCCGAACATGATGGTCCGCACGATGCGGCCCTCGTCGCTGCCCTCCGGCAGGTTGAGCACCTCGCACAGCCGTGGCAGGACGGTCGTGGAGTACCAGCTCTCCAAGTCATCCCGGGAGCCGCCGTCGGGCATGAAGTAGACCACTCCCGTCCGCCGGCGGTAGAGCCGCTGGCAGCGAGCGACGAAGCTTTCGGGTTCCGCCGCAGCCTGCTCGTCGAAGCCCGCCGTGACGTCGCGCAGGCGCTCGACCATCTGCCGCATCCGCGGCTCCCAGACCTCTTGGTGCCCACCCCAGACCCGGTGATACTCCGTCACCACCCGCCACTGATACCACTCGTCCTGGCGGGCGATCGCTGCCGTCACGGCCTTGTCTGTCGGTCCGAGCTTGCGGGCCCCCTTCAACCCGTCCTTCATTCGGGACAGCGCCGGCGGGATCTCGGTGAACTCCCTGGGGTTTGGCGGGGGCTGCTGCGCAAAGCGAGCGATCGCCCCGCGGAACCCCTCACGGACCACGTCGTCCTGGAACTTCGGATCGCCGAGCACCACGCGATTGGACCGAAAGAGATCGACGTTCTGCGTAAGGGCCTTGACCCCCGCCTCGTAGTCGTACTCGGCGGCAAGCCGCCCCAGCTGGGTGTGTAGGCTGGCGCGGAGATCCCGAATCGCCTTCTCGGCGCGAGCCTCACGAAGCTTGAGCTGCTCGGTGATCTCGTTCGCGCCGCGCTTCGTGACGTCGGGCAGCTTGACCGGCGGCTGGATGCCGCTGAGCACCCCGAGCCGGCTCGCGGTGCCGAAGACGTTGAAGAGCTCTCGATTCTCCACCTCCTCGACCGGCTCGGGCTTCGTCATCGCCCGGGTGGCGTTCGCCAGGAGATGCTGGGCGAGGATGTCGACGATCTCCTCCAACGGGACGCGCAACTCGGCCGCCAGCGCCGTGGCCGCCGGATGGAGGCCGACGCCGTCGGGCGCCGGCGATCCGATGAAGCGTGTGTCATTGATCAGCGTCTGCATCAAGGGATGGAAGACCTGCCCCTGATCGGTCTGGACCGTCGTGCCCACCGCCGACAGGATGAAGGCGACGATCGACCGGTGGAGATCCTCCTTGGTCAGCGACGAAGGGCGGGAGAACAGGAAGGCCGTCTTCGTCGGCACGGCCGCACCGGCAGCGATCCCGCCCGGATACTGGATCGGCTCGAGACCACCCGGTCGCGTGTAGTAGGTGTCGACGAGCTCGAACAGGTCCTTCAGAGCCGGCCCGCCGTTGAGCATGTGCGAGCGGCGATCGTCGCGGTGCTCGGTCTCGAAGGCCGAGGGCATGACGACAAGCGGGTAGATCGAGACGCTGTTGCCGTCGTCGAAGCCCTCGTCATGAACGACCTGCCCGAGCAGCCGGAGGATGTCGTAGTACAAGCCGCAGCCGGTCCCGCCGGCCACGGAGAAGCCGACGAAGACGTCATATCCACTCAGCGCGGCGTTGCCCGAGACGGCGGCAAGGTCGCCCCCCGCCCCGCTCAGGCGTGCGAACGCCTCCGAGAGCGCGCTGGTGACCGAGCTGGGCCCCATGCCCGCCCGAAAGCCCTCGAACAAGGCGGCGCGACCAACCGTGGGCAGCTGGCCCGCGCCGCGGGAGAGCGGGGCCACCTGCGGCTCGTCGTCTGCATCTGGCAGCCAGCGTCGCACCGCCGCGGGACCGTCGATCCGGAGGCTCTCGGCCACCTTCGCGTAGCTGTCCTGCGGCGGTGAGATGTTCGCGATCACCTGCGAGTTGGCCTCAGCTGCCGACGGCGACGCCAGCGCCGAGCTCGCCTGCCGCGCCGCACTGCGGTCAGCTTCGTCGAAGTCGAAGTAGACGAACTGGATGCACCGCGGAAGCTGGTACGGCTCCAGCCCCTGGATCTCGAGCTCGTCGATGAGCGCGCGCCCGTTCGAGCCGCACAGTTCGGTGCGAAGCGCCTGCTCGAGCTGCATGCCGATGTTCAAGCCGGTCCCGCCAAGACCAACGTAGAGGAGGCGCTGATAGGTCTTCATTCGTGCCATGCCTGTAGCTCCTGTCACCAAGCGCCGGTTGTCGGCTTGTCGGTCATGCCGGCCGGCCACGGGCCGCCGACGTCGTGGTCGCCGAAGAGGCCCGCAGACGCGGACTCCTGCGGCCCATCACCATCGACTCTGCGCGCGATCCGCAGATCGAGGCCGTTGACAAGCGGGATCGAGACCCCCAGGTCCACCTCGATCGGGTCTGATGCCGCCGTCGTGACGTGCAGCATCGAGCCGTTGCGCTCCACCACGATGCGGTCGCCCCGGCCCGCCGTCGAGTCAGGATGGCGAAGATGTGGATGCTCCTCCTCAGCGTCAAGCAGCATCACGAAGCGCGGCCGTGGGAGCGGACCACCATCGGAGTCCAGGCTCGACAGCTGCTGCCCGGAGCGCCACAGCGAAGCGGTCAGCTCGCGGGTGTCTGTCGCCTCAGCGCGGCGCCGGCGCGCCAACCGCACCCGCACCACGAGCGCCGTTGCCGCAAGCGCGAGCACCAGCGCCAGCAGCGAGATGAGCTTCCAGTGCTTGCTCCAGAAGCCGGGCACGGCAACAACCTCGGTGTCAAGGGCCGTCACCGCGATGCGGTCACGACCGTTCGAGGTCAAGTAGATCGTGCCGTAGAGCGAGCCGCGGGGCGTCGCTCGGCTCACCTCGACGGTGAACGGGAACTGCTTGGTTCCGGTAGGGATCTCGCCCACTGGTCCGTCGATGGCCAGGAGCGCGTTCTTGGAGTGCTCACCGAGGGTCAGTCTGCCCCTGCGCGGTGGTCCTGCGTTGTCCGTCGTCACCGTCCCGCGCAGCACATCGCCCGGGTGCACTTCCTCAGGGCTCTTGAAGTCAAACGACGCTGAGAGGAAGTCCCTGATCTGGATCGTCGCATCGAAGGGACGGGCGTCCGAGGACACCCCCTGGCCACTGACCCGCGCCAGGACCCGGATCGCGCCGCTGGCGCCTGTCGGGATCTTTGTCTTCCCACGGAAGACGCTCCCCTCGCGGTCGAGATGGATCGACAGACGGTCGCTGAAGCTGCCCGTTAGCACGGCGCTGGCGCGGACGCCCTTGAGCTCATCGCCGCTCAGCACCTCGTTGCCACGTGAGAGCACACGGACCTCGACGTCGATGGGCCGTCCGGGTACCGGCAGCAGAGGGGACACGAGCACGCTCGCCTGGAGCGATCCCTCCCACAGGACGAAGGCCGAGACCGGCGAGCGGACCGCACGACGACGCGGGTCGGTGACCTTGACCCGCCAGCGCCCGGGGAGCGGATCGGTGATCTGCAGGGTCTCTACCCGCCCGGCAACGCCCGAGCGGGCGAACGTCTGCCCGTCGACGCCGCCGGAGTCCGGCGCGGCGTCACCGTTCGGCGAGAAGAACTCCACCCGGAAGGTCGGATTCGACTTCACCACCGTGATGGCGCCATCCGTGGCGATGGGCGGGATCTCGACCGTAAGCTCGCTGGTGCCGCCCCGCCCGAGCACCTTGCGCTGCGCCGGCCCGACCTGACCGCACCGCGCCGCGCCGAGCACCGCGACCAAGCTGTGGATGACCTCCGCCGTGTCGGACACGATCGTCGCGTGCGGCCGGCTGGCAGCCGAGCCCGGGCAACGAGCGCTGATCCCTGCACCACCGGCGGCGAACGCATCGAGGCTCGGCTTGGAAACCCCGGCACCGAAGCCGAGCGGCCAGATCTGCGTCCCGCTCTTGCGCGCGGCCGGCAGCAACTCCTCGCGCAGGAGCCGCTGGGCCTCCGCGTCACGCCTGCCCGACACACGCCCATAAGACGGGCTGTTCCTGACATCGAGCACGCCGTCGGTCATCAGGAAGATGACCGGTGAGCCCTCTGCATCCCCATCTGCATCCCCATCCAGGGCCTCCTGCGCGAACTGGATGGCCTTGGCGTGGTCGGTGTCGTTGCCGTCGCTGGCCTTGCGGACGCGCACTTGATTGGCGCACGACACGAGCCGTACGCGCGCCGCCCGATTGGCGGTCGTGATGAAGTCGCAATAGGGGGTGACGGCGTTCTGCCCGGCGCCGTTGGCGCTGCCGAACCCGGCGACGAGGAACTTCGACCGCGTCGACAGGTCCGACGACACCAGCGCCGCGGCGGCATCGCGCTCGTCTGCGATGTCTTGCTCGCTCAGCGACCCGGACTCGTCGACCAGGACGACGGCCGTGATCGGCTCGTTCTCCTTGGCGGCTGTCGCGACGACCGGGAAGGCCGCCGACAGACCAACGGACACGATGACGGCTACTAAGGCGGACTTGAGGTGCGTCAGAACGCCGGAATCTTGCGCACGGCGACTATATCGTTGTCAAGTCCTTGAGGTTAATACTCTGCTAACGCTTAGGTCTTTCGAGTTTCGATGCCTGCTGATCGCCATGGCGTGGCGAACATCTTGCTCTCGGTGAGGAAGCCTATGCGAAGGCATAGGCGATCCAAGTACCGGAGCAATGCTTGAATGCGCACCATGCACTGGGTCCTTGTCACCGGAGCGGGGGCCAGCACGGCGCTCGGCCATCCTGAGCGGGCGCTGCCGATGATGGCCGGGTGGGCCGCGGAGCTCCGCGCCGAGCTGGAGACCAGGAGGCGTGGCCTGGCGCAGGCCGCCGGGCTGACGGAGGGCATGGACGCAGAGGCCTTCGAGGAGGCGGTCGGCGCCCTCTTGCGATGGCGAAGCGCTCGCCCGCTGATCGAGCGCTTTGACGGCGTGGGTGGCCCCGAGCCGGGCGTCGTCCCCGACTACATCCGCGTGCACCGAGAACAGGCCGACGCGCGCATGGCGCTCATCTTGGACGCGATCAACACCACGCTCCTGCGCTTCTACAACGACGCGGCGATCGACACAACTGCCGCGACGAGCGCCTACGCCGATCTCCTGGACCGGCTGGGTTCTCCTCGCCTCACCATCGCCACCACGAACTATGACCCGTCCGCCGAGATGGCGATAGAGGCGCTGGGGCGCACACCCGACACCGGGTTGACCTCGCGCAGCGGTCAGCGACCGGTGCTGAACGCTGAGGGCCTCATCGCCCGCTCCCGCGCCGATGACGGCATCGTCGGGATCCTCCATCTCCACGGCGCCGCGCGGTGGTACGAGCACCACGGCGTCATCAAGGGCCACTACTTGGCGGAGCCGTTCGACACCACACTTGGACCACCGGTGGTCATCTATCCGGACCCGGGCAAGGACCCGGCCCACGTGGGTCCGGTCCAAGCGCTGTGGCGGGAGCTCGAGCTGGCGCTCGCCGACGCCGACGGCGTGCTCGTCCTCGGCCACTCGCTCCGCGACCCCGCACTGGTCGCCAAGCTCGAGCGCCTGGACAAGCAGGTCCCGCTTGTGGTCTCCACCTACGGCGTCGACGACGATGAGCGACGGGGCGAACTCATCGCCGCTCCGGCCGAGCTCCAGCGCCTCACCGGGTTGTTCTCCCGGGCTTGCGACGTGATCGCGCTCCGCTTCGGCCCCGTCCCAGGCGATGGCATGCTCGGCCTGGACCGGTGGCAGCGCGAGCGCCCTCGATGACGTTCTCACGGCTGGAGGTCGTGTCGCTGGTCCCCCTCCATCTGCACGAGCCACCGCCCGTCGCCTCCGGCCCGCTGGTGACCGTGCAGGAGACCGAAGAGCGACATCGCAGCAACGGCGCAGTCGACCTGCGACGCATGACCGTTCAGTCAGGACCAACCACCAGCACAGTGCCAAGCTGGAGTCCTGGACCGGCCCCCTTCGCGATTCAGCGCTGCGTCGTAGACGACGACAGGTACCAGTTCTGGCACGGAGACGCTGGGGCCGCCGAGCGCAGCCGGCACGCCTCGTCGATGTTGAGCGAGCGCCTCCACGCGCCGTCGGCACGCTGGCACCGCGCAGCGCTCGCTACCGACCAGCTGCCGTCGTGGACGGCCGCGAGCGGGCGTCCTGCCGCCTCCGACCCGCGGGTGGTGGCCGTCGAGCTGCTGCGGATCGCAGCACCGATCGCCGACGCGCCGAACGGGCTCCTCGTGATCCATGCCCGGCCGACGCCGTCTGCCGATGACCTCGTGCAGGCCCTGCGCATGCTGACATTGCGCCACGAGCACTCGGCCACGTGGATCGAGCATCTGCTCAGAGGGAGCAGCGCAAGCCCCGCAGGACAGGCTCACCGGCCGCACCACCTGTGCTTCGCGATCCCGGAAGGTGCGCTGGCCGACCGCGACCGCCGCGCGAGCGACATGCACTGGACCCCCGAGGAGCAATGGCTCTGGCTCCTCACGACGCTCCATGACGAGGCGGACTATCCAGTCAGCACACGAAATCAAGTGCAGATCCAGAGAGCCCAGCGGCCGCTTTCGGGCGACTGGACGTGCGCGATGATGCGCCACGGAACCGCGTTCCTGGGCCGTTCGCTCGACGACGAGTGGGAGTACGACGACGAGCAAGGTCGCTTCCGGCTGACCTTCCTCGCCGAGATGGCACCGCTCCTCGTCCGTTCGCTGTACGCCGACGCCATCGCATTCGGAGTGGCAAAGGACATGTTGCTCCATGATTTCGACCGCGACCTCGCGGCGCTCGGGGACCCCATCACATGCCCCCATCAGCTAGCGGCCTTGGAGAGCAGGTTCACACGATTCAGGAATGCGCTCTGGTGGGAGGACACCGGCCTGTCCGGGCACGCCACGCTGCTGCTTCGCAACTACGGCTTGGTCCACGGCCACAAGGCGAAGTTCGACCGTTTGGTGTCCGACTTCACCGACTACTCCCAGAAGGTCGAGCGCACAGAGCTCGCACGGTCCAACGAACTGTCGTCAGGCACCAACGCACTCGTCGGACTCGTGACGTGCTTTGGCGTCCCGCTCGCGGCGCTCGACACCTTTGGCACGGGGTCGTCGACGGTCTGGATCGTCGTCGCCGCGTATCTCGCCCTTCTGGCGTTCCTCCCAGCCGGAGACCTCGTGATCGGACCGAACCTCCCATCGTCGTTGGGCTCCGACAAGGCCCGGGCACGTGCACGCGTGGCGTGGGCGGTGGCCTGGGTCGGCGTCGTCGCCACGCTCCTTCTGACAGCCGTCCTGCCGATCGACGATCGGCCGTCACCCCCGTCGTCCGGCGTAGCTGTTCGTCATCGCTAAGCAATACTTAATACTACTGCTCACGTAGCTTCTAGACGAACCAGGCGGGCGTACTGGCACGGGCCCTGCGGCTCGGCCTTGCCGCGCGGCGGCCGCAGACCGGTGAAGCGCGTAGACGCCCACTAGCGGCGCTGGTTCGGATCCTCCCGGATCTACCACGGCCATCGCTGCCCAACAGGCACAGCCCGGCGAGGAGGACTGGCTGGAGAGCCCAAATCCGCGGAAGCGCCAGGACCTGTGCGTCACGCGTGACCTGCCGCACCTCGTGCGGGACGTCGGCGAGCTGAACACGCCGGACGAAGTCCTGGGGCCGTCCCAGCGGTGAGAAGAAGTTGTCGTAGTGGGTCGGCACGACGACGCGGGGATCGAGCTTGGGCAGGATCCGCTCCCAGTAGCGCGGCGTGACGCTGCGACCGGCCACGCCCGCCAGGAACACGTCGACCGGACCAT
>JBEVLC010000188.1:0-3093 GCA_040509415.1 Baekduia sp.
GACCCTGGTGGCCCGTTGGCGCTCAGGTGCTCCCGCGCTCGAGGCCCGCGAGGACTGATGTGCCGGCGAAGATCGTCCGGCCGCGGCGCCGCAAGGACACGCGGAGCTCGCCGGCCAGGTGCTGGGCCGCGGCGCCCTCGCGGTGGCATCGCGCCGCGGGGTCGGGAACCGGCAGAAGGTGCGGCGGCGTGCCGTTGGCGTGGCCCTCGACCTCGACCGACACGCCGCCCGGCGTGCGACCCGAGAAGCGCCAGCCGGCGCCGTCGACCGCGACGCGCAGCGGCTGCAGCGGGCGGACCAGCCGCACGAGCTCGCCCCCGGCCGAGACCACCAGAGACGTCGCGACCATTCGCAGCGCCCCGACGCCGGCACGGCCGCCGGCAAAGGCCACGCACGCGTCGGGATCGTCGGCGAAGCCATGCGCCTGGCCCCACCACCACGTCTCCGGGAAGCCGCCGTTGGACCAGTTCTTCTCGGCGTAGGCCACGGCGCCATCGAGATCGATCTCGCGCCCCTCGATCACCGCCGTGCCGCGCACCCGCGCGCGCAGCAGCCACGGATGCCAGTACTGGCTGAGCCCCGGGATCGCCTGGGCGGCGCCCAGTCCGCCGAACAGCCGCCGCGGCCAGCGGCCCGGCGCCTCCAAGACGACATCGAGCCGCGCGTCGGGACCGAGATTGACGGTGATCGACCCGGCTCGGGCGTCCGCGCGCAGTTCCGTAACGGGGCGTCGCAGTTCCGTTTTGGGGTCTGGCCCCGCGTCGGCGCGCAGCGCGCTGCCGATCCGGATCGCCCCCTCGCCGTCGACCACCGCCGCGTCGTCAACAGCGATCGCCCGCGAGAAGCCGCCCGGATGCGCCGCCAGCCCGACCGTCCCCCATGCTCGCCCGTCGCGGTCGCGGTTGACACCCGCCAGGACCACGACGACCACGCCCTGCTCCGGCGCGGTGATCCGCCAGAACCAGCCTTCCATCGCGACGCCGTGCGGCCGGCGCGGATCCCCGAAGGGCAGATCGGCGCCCGTTGCGCGGTAGGTGTCCAGCAGCACAGAAGGCAGTCTCTCATGGCCGCTAGACTTCAGTCTCTTCAACTCAGGTTTCCACCTTCTCCCCAATTTAGGAAACATGCCAGACCAGCCTTTCACCCCCACCGTGCCCTGCTCCATCTGCGCAGAACGCCCCGGCACGCTCCAGATGGTCGTCCAGACCGAAACCGGCCGTCAGAGCGCCGTCATGTGCGAGAGCTGCGCCCGTGACCTCATGGAGGGCTTCGGGCAGGCCGGCGTCGGCCCGGCGGCCAACAACGGCGCCGGCCCCGGCGTCCCGATGGGCCAGCCCGTCTTCGGCGGCGCCCGCGCCGTACAGACCCGCGCCCGGGCCGACCAGCAACAGCAGCCGGACGCGTCCAAGACCCCCGCGCTGGACGAGTTCGGCCGCGACCTCACCCGCGACGCAGACGACGGCCGCATCGATCCCGTCATCGGCCGCGACGACGAGATCGCCCAGACGGTCGAGATCCTCGCCCGCCGCCGCAAGAACAACGCCGTGCTGATCGGCGAGGCCGGCGTCGGCAAGACCGCGATCGTCGAGGGCCTCGCGCTGCGCATCACCCAGGGCGACGTCCCCGAGACGCTGCGCGGCACGCGCGTCGTCGCCCTCGACCTGGGCGGGCTGGTCGCCGGCAGCCAGTTCCGCGGCCAGTTCGAGCAGCGGCTGAAGGCCGTGCTCGCGGAGGTCAGCGCCTCCGAGGGCAAGATCGTGCTGTTCGTCGACGAGCTCCACACCGTGCTGGGCGCCGGCGGCGCCGAGGGCGCGATGGACGCCGCGAACCTGCTCAAGCCGCTGCTCGCCCGCGGCGAGCTGCGGATGGTCGGTGCCACGACGCTCAGCGAGTACAAGCGCATCGAGCGCGACGCCGCGCTGGCGCGCCGCTTTTCGCCGGTCACGGTCGACGCGCCGAGCGTCGAGGAGACCGTGGCGATCCTGCGCGGCCTGCGCTCCGCCTACGAGGAGCACCACGCCGCGACGATCACCGACGACGCCCTGGCGGCCGCCGCACGTCTGAGCGATCGCTACCTGACCGAGCAGCACCTGCCCGACAAGGCGATCGACCTGATCGACCAGGCCGCGGCGAAGCTGCGCCTGAACACGCCCCGGCCCGTCGACGAGGCCCAGCTGCGCGAGCAGCTCAACGCCGCCGTCGAGGCCGAGGACTACGAGCGGGCCGCCGAGATCAAGACCCAGCTTGGCCGCCAGGCCGACGCCGCCGCCCGCAGCGAGCACGGCGCGACCGCGACCGCGCCCGCCGACACCGTCACCGTCGGCGAGACCGCCGTCGCCGCGGTCGTCGCCGCGCGCACCGGGATCCCGGTGGGCGAGCTGGTCGCCGGCGAGCTGCAGCGGCTCGTGGACCTGGAGGACGACCTGCACCGGCGCGTCGTCGGTCAGGACGAGGCCGTCGAGAAGGTCGCCGACACGATCCGCCGCGCCCGCGTCGGCCTGTCGGAGCCCGACCGGCCGCTGGGCTCGTTCCTGTTCCTCGGCCCGACCGGGGTCGGCAAGACCGAGCTGGTCAAGGCGCTCAGCGAGCGGCTGTTCGCCACCGAGGACGCGCTCGTTCGCATCGACATGTCCGAGTACCGCGAGCCGCACACCGTCGCGCGGCTGATCGGCTCGCCGCCCGGCTACGTCGGCTACGGCGACGGCGGCCAGCTGACCGAGCCGGTCCGCCGGCGTCCGTACAGCGTGGTCCTGCTCGACGAGATCGAGAAGGCGCACCCGGAGGTGTGGAACGTCCTGCTGCAACTGCTCGACGACGGTCGCCTGACCGACGGCGAGGGCCGCACCGTGGACTTCACCAACGCGGTGATCGTGATGACGTCTAACCTCGGCGCAGGCCACGCCAAGCGCGCGCTGGGCTTCACGGCGAACGAGCCGGCCGCCGAGGCCGACATCGCCCAGATCGTCGGGATCCAGCTGGCGTCGCTGCGTGGCCGCATGGCCGACCGCCGCATCGCGCTCGAGGTGACCGACGACGCGATGCGCGTGCTCGCCCACGAAGGCTTTGATCCCGCCTTCGGTGCCCGGCCGCTGA
>JBEVLC010000189.1:0-2612 GCA_040509415.1 Baekduia sp.
CATGTGATTGGCCACGACGGCTTGCCGCAGCGCTTCGATCGTGTCGTGCCCGAACCGACGCACGAGCCATCGCCAGCGAGGCCGGAACGCCGTTGAACATCGCCTCGGACACGTACCGGCTCAGCAGCCAGACGCTTCTCAGAACGCGTGCCATCACTCCGGAAAGCGCCGCGTTGCTGGACGGAGTCCTTGCCAGTCCGGCAGTCAGCGCCGACAGCGCCGTGGTTGCCACGGGGTCGCTGGCGCGGCGGCTGTCGGGTCCCGAGCGACGCGCCATCGAAGAGCGCGCGATGGACGCTGCAAGGATGGAGCTCGAGCGCGCTGGCTGGACGCACATCATGTCGGCGCCGGTGGAAAACTGACCCCCCTTCGCCGGTTGAGATTTGACCCCGCTTGGATGGTGGCGGAGGCGTCCGGGGTCGTGGTGAGCCTGGTTCGGTCATCGAGATCGAGAGCCAGGGGGAGGACGTGCTCGAGGTGGAGCGCTGGGCCGAGCTGCGCAGGGAGCACTTCGTTCGTGGGGTCTCGATCAAGGAGCTGATGCGCCGGACGGGGCTGGCGCGCAACACGATCCGGGTGGCGTTGCGCTCGAGCGAGCCGCCGGCATTTAGGTGTCCTGAGCGGCCGTCGAAGCTGGACCCGTTTAAGGCGGAGATCTGTGAGCTGCTGCGCGTCGACGCGGGCATGCCGGGTGTCCGGGTGCGTGAGCTGATCGAGCCGCTGGGCTATGACGGCGGCAAGACGATCGTCGATGACTATCTGCGCGAGGTGCGGCCGTTGTTTAAGAGGGCGCGCACGCATCAGCGCACGGTCTATCGGCCGGGCGAGATCTGCCAGTGGGATCTGTGGGAGCCGTCGGCGCCGGTCCCGGTCGGTCACGGCCAGCTGCGGCGGGCGTGGGTTGTCGTCGCGTGCTTGGGCTACTCGCGCGCGGGCGCGGGCGCGTTGATCTTCAGCAAGGAGGCGCCGGACGTGCTCTGGGGCATGGGCCGCTGTTTGTGGTCGCTGGGGGCGTTGCCCGAGCTGATGGTGTGGGATCGCGAGGGTTGCCTGCATGCCGGCGGCGGCCGCCCGACCGATGTCTATGCCGGCTTCTGCGGGCGGCTGCCGGTCGACTGGTACTTCTGCGAGCCCCGAGACGCGCCGGCGAAGGGCTGCGTCGAGCGCCTGCAGGGCTATCTGGAGACCAACTTCGAGCCGGGCCGGCGGTTCGCCAACCAGCTCGACTTCCAGCTCCAGCTCGACGCGTGGTTCGAGCGGGCCAACGGCCGCATGCACAAGACGCTGCGCGCGCGTCCGATCGACCGGCTGATCGAGGAGCGCGCGGTGATGCGGGCGCTGCCGGGCCGCGAGCCCGACGTCGATCGGCGCTGGGTGACCCGCGTGCCGCCCGACCCCCACGTTCGGTTCGACACCAATGACTACTCGCTTGATCCGAACCTGGTCGGGCGCCGCGTCGAGGTGCGCGCGAGCCAGCGCGAGCTCACCGCGGTCGCCCTGGACACGGGCGAGCTCGCCGCCCGCCACGAGCGCTGTTTCGCGAAGAACCGCACGATCACCGCGCTCGAGCACGCCCGGACGCTGCGCCAGCGCCGGCGCGAGCCCGAACGCGAGCCGATCGTCGAGCAGCGTGCACTCGCGGTCTATGACGGGCTGATCGCGTGAGCACCAGCTCAGAGCTCGCGCACCTGTTCCGCGCGCTCAAGGCGCCCGCGGCAGCCAGAGCGTTGCCCAAGCTCGCCGACAGGGCGCGCGCGGAGGAGTGGAGCTATGAGCGCTTCGCCGAGGCGCTGCTGGCGACCGAGCAGTCATCGCGTGAGAGCCACGGCGGCGAGGGCCGCATCAAGGCCGCGCGGTTCCCCGCGCGCAAGACGCTGGAGGAGTTCGACTTCACCTTCCAACGCTCGGTCAGAAAGCAGGTCATCGAGCACCTCGGGCAGCTCGACTTCCTCCACGAGCGCTCCAACATCGTCGCGTTGGGCCCGCCCGGCACCGGGAAAAGTCATCTCGCCATCGCGTTCGGGATCCGCGCCTGTCTCGCCGGTCACCGCGTGATCTTTAAGACCGCGACCGAATGGGTCGCGCTGCTGGCCGACGCCCAGCGCCAAGGCCGCCTCGACGACGAACTTCGCCGCCTCGAGCGCTACCCGCTGCTGATCTGCGACGAGGTCGGCTACATCCCGTTCGACCCCCAAGCCGCCAACCTGATGTTCATGCTCGTCGGCCGCCGCTACGAACGCGCCAGCCTGATCGTCACCAGCAACAAGCCGTTCAGCGCCTGGGGCGAGATCTTCGGCGACGACGCAACCGCGGCCGCGATGATCGACCGCCTCGTCCACCACGCCGAGATCCTCTCGCTCAAGGGCGACTCCTACCGACTCAAAGACCACGACCTCGGCGCCCGCCCGACCCCCAAGAGGCTCCAAACGGCCTGACCGATCCCCTTCGGCACCCTCACCGAGGGCCTCAGAACGCCCCAAAACGCGCCGATCCCGACGGCCGAGACGCGAAACCGGCCACAACCAGCCCCGGGCGCGGGCCACGCGCCGCCGGCCACTCGCTCCGCTCGGCGCTACGCGCCTTCGCTACGCGAGCGGCCGGCGAACCCACAC
>JBEVLC010000190.1:0-26050 GCA_040509415.1 Baekduia sp.
CCGCACGCCTGATCCCGCCCAGCGTCAGGGCTGGGCGGGGTCAGGGCGTTGGGTTGGCTCACCCGGGTGGGCCTGCCGGGCGCGATGTGGTCGCGCTCAACAGGCCCACGCTGCTCAAGCCGCTTCGGCGATCAGCTCGACGTCGGCGATGACGGTCTCCGCCGGCGCCGGGTCGCGCAGCAGCGCCCAGCAGGCGCCAGCGCCGATCACGCAGACCGCGGCGCAGACCCACAGCGCGTCGTGCAGGCCGCCGACGAACGCGCTCTGGTCGCCGCCGGCGAAGATCGCGCCGGACGGGATCAGCGCGCCGAGCGCCGCGACGCCGACGGCGATGCCGGCCTGGCGGAACGTGTCGTTGGCGCCCGCCGCCAGCCCGCTCTGGTGCTCGGGAACCGAGCTCAGCGCGAAGTTGCTGATCGCCGGGTTGAACAGGCCGGTGCCGATCATCGCGATGATCGAGCCGGGGAGCGCGATCGTCCACGACGAGTCGACCTGCGCGACCGTCAGCATCGCCATGCCGATGCCGACGAGCACGAGGCCGACCGACACCATCGCGCGGCCCGAGACGCGCTCGGCCAGGGCGCTCGTGCCGCCGGCGACGAAGAACATCACCATGGTCGACGGCAGGTAGACGAGGCCGGCCTCGATCGCCGACAGGCCCAGCACCTGCTGCATGTAGAGCGTGAGGTAGAAGAAGATCGCGAACCACGAGGCCGAGATCGCGAACGCGCCGACCTGCGCGCCGGTGAACGACCCGGAGCGGAACAGACCGAGCGGCAGCATCGGCTCGGCGATCTTCGCCTCGATGGCGACGAACGCGGCGAGCAGGACGCCGGCGCCGCCGAGCTCGGCGACGATCTGCGCGCTGCCCCAGCCGAGCTCGTTGCCGCGCAGCAGCGCGAGGATCAGCAGGAACAGGCCGCCGGTCAGCGTCAGCAGGCCGCCGAGATCCACACGCCGGGCGATCGCGTCCTTGGACTCCGCGACGTAGGCGCGGGTGATCGCCAGGCAGGCGAGGCCGAGCGGGATGTTGATGAGGAAGATCCAGCGCCAGCCGAGGCCGCTGGTCAGCGCGCCGCCGACGAGCGGGCCGACGGCGAAGGCGGCGCCGATCGTCGCGCCATAGGCGGCCAGCGCGCCGCCGCGCTCCTTGGCGGTCGGGAACGCGTTGGCCAGCAGCGCGAGCGAGACGGCGAACATGATCGCGCCGCCGACACCCTGCACGGCGCGGGCGGCGTTGAGGAACGCGATGTCGGTGGCCACGGCGCAGAGCAGCGACGCGACGGAGAAGAGGGCCAAGCCATAGGTGAACAGGCGGCGGCGGCCGAAGCGGTCGGCCAGCGCGCCCGCGGTCAGCACCGTGGAGGCGAGCGCGAGCGTGTAGGCGTCAACGATCCACTGCAGACCGTGGAGGTCGGTCTTCAGGTCACCGGCGATCTTGGAGAGCGCGGTGTTGACGACGGCGATGTCGAGCATGAGCATCGCGGTGGCGGCACAGACCACAGCGAGCGTCCAGCGTTGGGTCTTGGTCACGGGAGGAGTCCTTGGGGAGCGGGGTCGTGCATTGCGACGCTCACCTTGACGGCGCGAACTCCCGGAGGAAATGGGGGGAACCCCCAGTCACGGGGTTCGGGTGGTTGACCGAACCCGACGGAGTGCGGCTACCCGACCGCGGTGGCGGGCTCGACGGCCGCCGCAACCGCGAGGGCCGGCTCGACGGTCACCGGGATGCCGTTGAGCACCGCCGTGCCCGTCAGCGGCTCGACCACGTCCTCGTCGGTGAGGACATTGGAGTTGACGCCCGCATGGGCGCTCGCGACGTCCATCTCCGCACCAACCGCGTCATGTCCCCAGCCGTGCGGCAGCGAGACGACGCCGGGCCGGATGTCGTCGGTGACCTCCACCGGCACGTTCAGCTCGCCGACCCGCGAGCGGATCGTCGCCCGGCCGCCGTCGGCGAGGCCGAGCCGCTCGGCGTCGTCGGGGTGGACGTGCAGCGTGCAGCGCTCCGGCCCGCGGACGAGCAGCGGGAGGTTGTGCATCCAGGAGTTGTTGGAGCGCAGGTCGCGGCGGCCGACGAGCACGAGGTCGGCCGGCGGTGTGGCGAGCGCGTCGTGCAGGCGAGCGACATCGTCGACCAGGGCCGGCGGGGCCAGCTCGATCTTCCCGCTCGGCGTGCGCAGCACCTCGTGCAGCCGCGGCGCCAGCGCGCCGAGGTCGATCCCGTGCGGTCGGGACTCCAGGTCGGCGAGCGTCAGACCGTAGGGGCCGGTGCGCAGCATCAGGTCGACCAGCCGCTCGCTGCCGGTCCGCGGGGCCAGCTCGGCGAGGGCCTCGTCGACGTCCCGGCCGTGCCAGGGCGAGAACGGGTCGGCGACCTCCTTGCCGATCGCCGCCCGCGCGACGAAGTCGTCGATGGCGCCGACGTCCGCGTCGGGTCCCTGGCCTGTGACGATCCCGACGAGCCGCAGCACGGTCTCCCACTCGTCCGGCATCCCGGCGGGACGCTCCAGCACCGCCGGCGACCAGTTGGCGTAGTTGCGCACGGAGAAGCCCTGGAAGATGAAGTCGAAGTGCGCCTTCTCCAGCGGTGACGGCGACGGCAGGATCACGTCGGCGTGGCGCGTCGTCTCGTTGAGGTAGATGTCGACCGACACCATGAAGTCGAGCTCGTCCATCGCCGCGGCGAGGCGATCGGAATTCGGCGTCGACAGCAGGGGGTTGCCCGCGACGGTGATCAGCGCTCGGACCTGGCCGTCGCCCGGCGTCTGGATCTCCTCGGCCAAACACGCGACCGGCAACTCGCCGAAGACCTCGCCAAGGCCGCGCACGCGCGAGCCCCAGCGGCCGAAGATCGCGCCGCGCCCACGGCCCGGCTCGCCCTTGGTGTTCTGCAACCCGCCCGCGGGCAGCGGGAACATCGCCCCGCCAGGGCGGTCGAGGTTGCCGGTGACGATGGTGAGGAGGTCGATCAGCCAGCTCGCGACCGTGCCGAAGGCCTGCGTCGTGGTCCCGATCCGGCCGTAGGCGACCGCGCTCGTGGCAGTCGCGAAGTCGCGGGCGGTGCGGCGGATCGTCGCGGCGTCGAGGCCGGTGGCCTCCGCCACGGCCTCGGGCGAGAAGTCGGCGGCGAGCGCCCGGACCTCGTCGAGCCCTTCCACGCGATCCTCCGCTGCGCCCAAGGTCTCGAGTCCGTCGGCGAAGACCACGTGCAGCAAGGCCATCAGCAGCAGCGCGTCGGTGCCCGGGCGGATCGCGAGGTGCTGGTCGGCCTCTTGGGCGGTGCGGCTGCGCCGCGGGTCGACGACGACGATGCGCCCGCCGCGCTTGCGGATCGCTCGCAGCCGCCCGCGCGCATCCGGCGCCGTCATCAGCGAGCCGTTGGACGCCAGCGGGTTGGCGCCGAGGCAGAGCAGGTAGTCGGTGCGGTCGAGGTCCGGGATCGCGACCGTCGTCCCCGTCCCGAACATCAGCGCCGAGGCGACCTGCTTGGGGAACTGGTCGACGGTGCTCGCGCTGAAGATGTTCTTGGTGCCGATGGCCTTCAACAACACCTTGCCGTAGAGCAGGAACGCGAGCGAGTGGGCGGAGGGGTTGCCGATGTAGGCGGCGACCGCGTCGCGCCCGCCGCGCTCGATCACCGCGGGCAGCTTGTCGGCGATCAGGGCGAAGGCCTCATCCCAGGAGGCAGGTGCGAACGTGCCGTCGGGCTGCTTGATCAGCGGCGTGCGTAGGCGGTCGGGGTCGTCGTGCAGCTCCTTGATCGACACGCCCTTGGGGCAGAGGAAGCCGTGGCTGAAGACGTCGTCGGCGTCGCCGCGGACCTTGGTCACGGTGTGCGCGGCGGCGTCGACCTCGAGCGCGAGCCCGCAGGTCGCTTCACAGAGCGGACAGGTTCGGAAAGCGACGTCCATCGTGCAACGGTACTCCGACACTCGTCCAGCGACCACATCCCCACCTCAACGCGGGGCAACCTCGGTCGATGCCAGAGAGAGCCATGGAGGCAAAGCACGCAACGGACTGCGCGCCCTGGAAGGAAGGCATCGACCCCGTCGCTGCCCAATCCGTCGCAGGCGCCATTGACGAACTGGCCGAGTTCCCGGTCCTGGACGCCACGGTGCTCCGTGTCATCGCGCTCTGCGATGACGACGAGTCCACGGCGGCCGACCTGGTCGACGCTCTGGAGCAGGACGCGACCTTCGCCGCGAACCTCCTGCGCTTCTCGAACTCGGCGGCGCGCGCGCATCCGATCCGCGCCAAGACGATCCGCCAGGCCGTCATGCTCGTCGGCCGGCGCGCCCTGCGTCGCCTCGCGCTCGAGGCCGCCACCTACCGCTTCCTCGAGCGCTCCAAGGGCAACGGCCGCACGTCCTGCGGACAGCTGCACCTGCATGCGATCTCGGTCGCCATCGGCGCCGCCGGCGCGGCCGAGGAGGCTCGCGTCCCGGGCGACACGGTCCACCTCGCCGGCCTGTTGCACGACGTCGGCAAGCTCGTGCTCCCCGAGGTCTTCGGTGAGGAGGCTTGCGACGCCCTGGCGCGCGAGTTCCCCGCCGGTGCCGAGCGGGTCCTGGCCGAGCGTGAGCGCTTCGGCATCGACCACGCCCAGTGCGGCGCGCTGCTGGCCGAGCGCTGGGGCCTGCCCGCCGAGGTCGCGTCGATCATCGCCTGGCACCATGGCGGCCCGACCGGCGTCGGCGCCCCGAACGCTGACATCGCCTGCGTGCAGCTGGCCAACAACGTCGCCGGGATGCTCAACGGCATCGAGGCCGACCACGCCCTGCTCGAGGTCGCGCTCGATCGGTTGTCGTTGACCACCGATGTGTTGGACGTCCTCGCCGACCAGCTCACGCAGACCGACCAGCGCGGCGAAGCCGGTCGCTTGGCTGCGCGCGTCGCCGAGCTGGAGCGCCTGTCGCAGACCGACGACCTCACCGGACTGGCGAACCGCCGCCACTGGCTGCAGACGACGCGCATGTCGCTGATCGAGAACGGCGGCGGCGCGATCCTGATTTGCGACATCGACCACTTCAAGGCCGTCAACGAGCGCCACGGCATGGCCGCCGGCGACCTCGTCCTGGCCGAGATCGGCCGGATCCTCTCCGTGCACGGGCACGCCGGACGGCTGGGCGGCGACGAGTTCGCCGTGCTGGTCCCGGGGAATCTGGAGGAGGCCGTGCAGGCCGCGCAGCGGATCATGGCTCAGGTGGGCGAGGTCTTCGAGGCGGGCAGCGGCCCGCAGATCGACCTGTCGCTCGGCTGCGCCGCGGCGCCGACCCACGGCCACGAGCTGGCCGACCTGCTCGAGGCGGCCGACGTCGCCTTGCTTGACGCCAAGCGCACCGGCCGGTCGCGGGCGATGATCGCCGGCGCCGAGCTGCGCACGGGCGACGTCGCGGCCTGAGCACGGGGCTGCACGGGCGCCAGTCCAGGCCCCGTTCGGGCGTCGAGGGACGACTGAACCGGCATATGACCGGCTCAGTCGTCCCTCGATGGCCTGCGGCGGGCTTGCGGGCGGTGGGAGGATGGCCGCGATGAGCGACGAGGCGCTGGTGACCACGCGGTTGGCCCTGCATGCGCTCGCCGCGCAGGTGATCAGCCCGCTGCGGGTGCAGGCCACCGGGAACGAGATCGCGCTGCAGGTGCGGCCCGGTGGCTTCGGGACGCCGGCGCCGCCTGACGGCTCGTGGGTCGGGGTGAGCGGGACCGAGGTGGTGCGGCTGGGGGCCGGTGGCGATGAGCAGCGGACAGGCATCACCTCCCTGCGTGCTGCCGCTTTGTTCGTCGGGTTGGTTGGCGGCGCGTCGCTCTCCAACGATCCACTCGAGGTCCATGCCGGCGCTGCTTCCGTGCTCGCCGAGGCGTGGGCGATCGGGGAAGAGGCGTTGATCGCCTTCGCCGCTGATGGTGCCGAGGATCCGTCGCCGCCGATCCTCTGGCCCGAGCACTTCGACGTCGCCATCGAGGCTGGCTCCAAGGCCGCCAGCACCCGTGCGACCTACGGCATCTCGCCCGGCGACGCCGACCACGACGAGCCCTACGCGTACGTGGCGCCGTGGACGCCACCCGAGCCGACCGGACCTGCGACCTTCTGGAATGCCACCGCCTTCACGGGCGCCGAGCGCCCGGTTGGCGCCGATGACGCTGGCGAGCTCGTCGCGTTCTTCCGGGAGGCCGCGCGGCTCCTCGGCGGGTAGGACACGGTCGGGCCGTGGCCGCGCCTATCCTCGGACGGGCATGGCCACCGCCCCCCAATCCGAAGGACGCAAGACCCGCCTGGCCGAGCAGCGGCGCAAGCTGCCCGACAGCCCGGGCGTCTACCTGTTCCACGATGCCAACGGCAAGGTCATCTACGTGGGCAAGGCCAAGTCGTTGAAGAAGCGGGTGGCGGGCCACTTCTCCAACCCGGTCACACGCGGGGCGGTCCAGATGACCACGCTCATCGACAGCGTGGACTTCATCGTGGTCGGCTCGGAGACCGAGGCGCTGCTGGTCGAGCAGAACTTCATCAAGCAGTACCAGCCGCGCTTCAACATCCGGCTGCGCGACGACAAGTCCTATCCGTACATCGCGATCTCGATGGACGAGCCGTTCCCGCGCGTCTACTTCACGCGCGAGCGTCATCGCAAGACGCGGCTGTACTTCGGGCCGTATTCGAGCGCCAAGCGCACGCGCTCGACGCTGGAGACGCTGGCCAAGGTCTTCCAGTACCGCTCGTGCACGGGGGCGGAGCCGGGGCGGCGCTCCGGCTCGCCGTGCCTGGACTTCTACATCAAGCGCTGCGGCGCGCCGTGCGTCGACTACGGCGTCGACCGCACGCAGTACATGGAGTCGATCGACGGCGTCCGCGCGTTCTTGTCCGGTCGCTACCGCGACATCGAGCGCGACCTCGAGGCGCGGATGAGGGAGGCCTCGGCCAAGCAGGAGTTCGAGCAGGCGGCGCTGGAGCGCAACCGGCTGTCGGCGGTGCGCTCGCTGCTGCAGAAGCAGCGGGTGGCCAGCGACCAGCACGGCAGTGCGGATGTTGTCGCGGTTGCCGCTGACGGGACAGATGCCAACGCCCAGGTCTTCCAGCTACGCGACGGAGTTCTGAGCGATCGCCAGTCGTTCTACCTCGACAACGTCCAGGAGGGCGGCGTCGGCGAGGTCGCCCAGGAGTTCTTGTTGCAGTACTACGGCGAGGCGACGGTGATCCCGCCGCAGATCATCGTGCAGGCCGAGGTCGAGGAGCTCGAGCCGCTGGCCGAGCTGCTGACCGAGCGCCGTGGCGCGAACGTTGAGGTGCGCGCTGCCGAGCGCGGCGACAAGGCGCGGCTGCTCGACCTCGCCGAGCGTAACGCGCGCCTGGCGCTCGACACCGAGCGGCTGAAGGCCGAGCGCTCGCGCCAGCAGCGGGTGGAGGCGCTGGACGATCTGCAGGAGGCGCTGCGGCTGGACGCGCTGCCGCTGCGGATCGAGTGCTTTGACATCTCCAACCTGATGGGGACGCACACGGTCGCCTCGATGGTGGTCTTCGAGGGCGGCGCGCCGAAGAAGGCCGACTACCGCCGCTTCACGATCCGCGGTGGGGAGGAGGGCGTGCCGGATGACTTCGCGTCGATGAGCGAGGTGCTCACGCGGCGGTTGGCCAACTGGGAGCGCCAGCAGGACCTCTCGCCGCATGACCCCGACCGCAACGAGTCGTTCGCGACGCTTCCCAATGTGATTGTCATTGATGGTGGCAAAGGTCAGTTGAGCGCCGGCGTCGAGGCGCTGCGGGGGTTCCTGGACCGTGGCGTCGCCGTGGTGTCGTTGGCCAAGCGGATCGAGGAGGTCTTCGTGCCGGGCCGGCCGGACCCGATCGTGCTGCCGCACGACACGCCGGCGCTACAACTGCTGCAGCGGGTGCGCGACGAGGCACATCGCTTCGCGATCACCCACCACCGGCAGCGCCGTGACAAGGCGATGACGGTGTCGGTCTTGGATGACCTGCCGGGCATCGGAGAGGGGCGCAAGCGCGCGTTGTTGAACCACTTCGGGTCGCCGGACGCGGTGCTGGAGGCGACGCGGGAGCAGTTGGAGGCGGTGCCAGGCTTGCCGGGCAAGACGGCGCGGGACTTGTACACGTTCTTGCATCGGCTGCGAACGGGGCGCTGACCCGCCTAGCTCGTGGTCGTGGTCGAGGTCCCCTGTGGCGCGGCCGGTCGCTGGGGGATCTTGGATTGACAGGTCTTCAGCGCGGCCTGGACCTTGGCGTCCTCGCGCTTGAGGTTGCGCAGGGCGTTGAACCCGTCGGAGACCTTGATGTCGAGGCCCTGATCCTTGAGGCAGGTGAGGTAGGGCGTGAAGGCCTTGATGTTCTGCTGCGGGCGACCGGCGCCGGGTCCGCCGCGTAGGCCCTGCGGCCGAAGCTTGGCGCAGGCCTTCATGGCGGCCTGGAACTTGGGGTTGTCGGCGAAGCCGCCGCGGGGCGCGCCGCCGGCGGGTGGGGTGCCGTCGCCACCCGCCGGTGGCCCGTATCCGGAGCCCTGGCCGGCACCCGGTCGTTGGCCGCGGTCGGGCAGCGTCACGCCGCTGTCCTTCAGACAGTCCTGGAACTTCTTGAAGGCTGCGCTTTGGTTGGCGCCCTGGCCTTGACCGGCGGAAGCACCGGCGCTGTTCGCGCTGTCACCTCCGGATGAGCTGCCGCAAGCGGCCAGGGCGATGGAGGCGCCGGCAACGGCGAGGATGGACAGCGGGGTAGTGAGGCGAGGCATGGGCTGGCAGTGAGCCGCATGAACCGAAACGCCGGCCAAGGGCCTGCGAAGAACTCCGTAAGTGGGCGCGTCGCGGGCTTCTTCGCATTTCCTCACGTTGCGCTTAGTGCCCGCTCACGGCGACACCACATGCTGGACGCCGTATGCCCCGGACGTCTCGCCGCCACCTGACCCCGCTCAACGTCGCACTCGGCGCGCTCGCCGCTGGAGGTGTCATCGCCGCGGTGATCGTGGTGGGTCCCGAGTCGTCGGCCACGACGACCCGCGAGCGGACGGTGACGGTCACCAAGGGCGTCGTGCAGTCGACGGTCTCGGGCAGCGGCAACCTCTCGCCTGCCAACACGATGGACTTGAGCTTCGGCGCCACCGGCAAGGTCACCAAGGTGTACGTCAAGGCCGGTCAGCACGTGACCAGCGGTCAGCTGCTGGCGCGGATCGACCCGACGGCGGCCGAGGTCGCCCTCGCCGAGGCGCAGGCGACGCTGTTGTCAGCCCAGGACACGCTCGACGCGATCCAGTCCGAAGACACGACCGCGATCCCAGCCACCACGACGGCGCCGAACACAACTGTCGACTCGCGGTCTGGCTCGTCGGGAACCGCGGGCGGCAGCGGTTCGGCCTCCACGATAAGCGAGGCGTCGGCGATCGCCGCGGTCAAGAGCGCGCAGCTCGCGGTCGACAACGCGCAGGACGCGCTGACCGAGACCGCGCTGCGTGCGCCGACGGCCGCCACGGTCGCGGCGGTCAACGGCGCGGTCGGCGATCAGGTCAGCGCGGGATCGAGCAGCGCATCGAGCGGTGCGGGCTCGGGCTCCGGCTCGAACAGCGGCGCGGCGGCCGCAGGTGGCGGCGCGAGCGCGGCCACCTCGTCCTCCAGCAGCTCCTTATCGGCCTTCATCACCCTCACCCAGCTGAGCCGCATGCACCTGGAGGTGAGCCTCAGCGAGTCCGACATCAACTCGGTCAAGGTCGGCCAGCAGGCGACGGTGACCATCAACGCCGCGTCCGGCGAGCAGGTAAGCGGCAAGGTCATCAACATCGATGTGTTGTCCTCGTCGTCGACCGGGACGTCCAGCGCCGTCAGCTACCCGGTTACGATCGCGCTGACCCAGACGACCAAGGGGCTGCGCTCCGGCATGAGCGCCACGGCCGAGATCGTCACCGGCCAGGCCTCCGGCGTGGTCGTGCCGACGCAGGCGCTCCAGGGTTCGACCGTCACTGTGGTCAAGAACGGCAAGCGCACGACCCAGCGCGTCACGGCCGGCGTGGCAGGCGACAGCACCACCCAGATCGTCAGCGGACTGTCAGCCGGTCAGCAGGTGATCGTGACGTCCAGCAGCGCGACGGCCGGCGCCAACGCCTCCGGAAGCGGCGCGAGCGGCGCCGGCGGCCTGACCGGCCGCACGGGTCGCGCCGGCTTCGGCACCGGCCTGGGCGGGGGTGGCTTCACGCCCGGTGCCGGCCCGCCCGGCGGCTTCGCGGGCGGAGGCGGCAGGTGATCGCCGACCCTGGGCGGCCGGAGTCCCGCGGGCGGTCCGCGCCGCCCGGCCGTCGCCCCGTCATCGCCATCGAGGACGTCCGCCGCACCTATCAGCTCACCGACGAGCTCGCCGTCCACGCGCTCGACGGCGTCAGCCTCCAGATCCATGCCGGCGAGCTCGTCGCGATCATGGGCTCGTCGGGCTCGGGCAAGTCCACGTTGATGAACATGATCGGGTGCCTCGACCTGCCGACCAGCGGCCGCTACCTGCTCGACGGCGTCGATGTCCGCGACATGGACGAGGACGAGCAGTCGGATCTGCGCAACCGCAAGATCGGCTTCGTCTTTCAGGCCTTCAACTTGGTCCCGCGCACGAGTGCGCTGGCCAACGTCGAGCTGCCGCTGAGCTACGCCGGGCTGCCACGCGCCGAGCGTCGGGCGCGTGCGCTCGCTGCACTCGCGGCCGTTGGCATGAGCGCGCGTGTCGACCACCTGCCCTCAGAGCTCTCCGGCGGCCAGCAGCAGCGTGTCGCCGTGGCACGCGCGATCGTCACCAACCCCTCGTTGATTCTGGCTGACGAGCCGACCGGCAACCTTGACTCGCGCTCGACCGCCGATGTCCTGAGCATCTTCGAGCGCCTCAACGCCGAGGGTCGCACGGTGGTCCTGATCACGCACGAGGACGACGTCGCCCGGCGTGCCCGGCGGATCATCCGCCTGGCCGACGGCCGGATCGTCGCTGACGACCGCACCCATGCCGTAGAGGCTGCATGACCCTCCGCGAGACCCTCAGGATCGCGCTCGGCGGCATCATGGCCAACAAGCTGCGCTCGGGGCTAACGATCCTCGGCATGACGATCGGCGTCGCCTCGGTGATCGTCCTCGTCGCGGTCGGCAACGGCTCCAAGCGGCAGGTCCAGGCCGGCATCCAGGCGCTGGGCTCCAACGTCCTGCTCGTCCAGGCGGGTGGCGTCCGCGGCGGCCCCGGGTTCTTCGGCGGTGGCGCGTCGACGATCAGCCTCACGCAGGCTGACGCGACCGCGCTGCAGGACGAGTTCAACGCTCCCGACGTCAAGAGCGCGTCGCCGGTCGTCACCGCCAGCACCACCGCCCTGGTTGCCGGCTCGGTCAGCTACACGAGCTCGGTCACCGGCACGGTCCCCACCTACGCGCAGGCTCGCGACTACGACATCGCCGACGGTGACCTGTTCACCACCAGCGATGTCACACACCACAAGCGCGTCGTGGTGATCGGCCCGACCGTCGCGCAGAACCTCTTCAGCGGCTCAGACCCCGTCGGTCAGTCGATCAAGATGGGCGGGTCGAGCTTCACGGTCGTGGGTGTCACGAAGGCCAAGGGCTCCAACGGCGTCACCGACCAAGATGATGTCGTTCTCGCGCCGCTGACCTCCGTGCAGGACGTGCTCAGCGGCTACGGCTCGGTCAATCAGATCGTGGTTCAGGCGACGTCCGAGAAGACGCTCGACGGCGCGCAGGCCGAGGTGACCGCGATCCTCAACGAGCGCCACGACATCTCGGCGGCTGACAGCGCGACGTCATCGAGCTTCCAGGTCATCAACCAGGGCTCGATCCTCGACACGTCCAACGAGACCACCAGCGTCTTCACCACGCTGCTGGGTGCCGTGGCGGCGATCTCGCTGCTGGTCGGCGGCATCGGCGTCATGAACATCATGTTGGTCAGCGTGACCGAGCGCACGCGCGAGATCGGCATTCGCAAGGCCATCGGCGCCCGCCGCTCCGACATCCTCACCCAGTTCCTGGCCGAGGCCGTGCTGGTCTCGACGCTCGGCGGCCTGGCCGGCGTGGCGGTCGGGCTCATCGGCAGCCGCTTCGAGATTGCTGGCGTCCAACCGGTCATCGCCCTGTACTCGATCCCCTTGTCCTTCAGCGCGGCCGTCCTAGCCGGTCTCTTCTTCGGCACCTACCCGGCGGGTCGGGCGGCGCGCATGCGCCCGATCGACGCGCTCCGATTCGAATAGGAACCCATGAGCGAGCATCACGAGCAGACGACGACG
Organism: Baekduia sp.; assembly: GCA_040509415.1. GTDB lineage: Bacteria > Actinomycetota > Thermoleophilia > Solirubrobacterales > Solirubrobacteraceae > Baekduia. Next base: position 12,252 of record JBEVLC010000190.1, read on the forward strand.
GTGTACGACGAACCGGACTACGACTACGAGCCCCTGAGCGACGATCCGCTGCCGGTTCGGCCGCGGCGGAAGCTGCTGACGCCGGTCAGCGGCGGCTTGTTGGCCATTGTCTTGGTCGCGGGCGGGTTCATCAGCGGCGTCCAGGTGCAGAAGCACCAAGGCGATGACACCCGCAGCAACGGGCTGCCCGCCGCCTTCGCGGCGCGGCTGGGGCAGGGCGGCGGGGCCGGTGGCGGCGGCCAGGCCCCGGGCACAGCGGGTGCTGCCCGCTCCGGCAGCGGTTCTTCCGGCGCCACCGCCGGCACCGTCGCCAACATCAAGGGCTCGACGCTCTACATCACCTCCGCCGACGGCACCACGGTCAAGGTCAAGACCAACGACAACTCGAAGGTCACCCGGAATGCCTCCGGCAGCGTCGCCAACGTCCATCCCGGCGACACCGTCGTCATCCAGGGCAGCACGGCGTCCAGCGGCACCGTCACCGCGTCGCGCATCACGGCGACCGCCAAAGGCGTGACCCCGAGCGGCTTCGCTGGCGCCTTCCCGGGCGCGGCGGCTGGCGGCGGCGCGGCAGGTACGACCGGCACCGCACCCGAATCCGGCGGATCTGCGCCCCAAGTGCCCCAGGGCTTCACGCCCCCGTCCGGCTGAGCCCCGGGACCGGACCGCGTCGGAGACCCCTTCCACGAAAGAATGGGGGCAGTGCCGCACATCCATGTCACAGGCCATCGCAACCCCGACACCGACTCGATCGCCGCCGCGATCGGGTACGCGGAGCTGCGCGGCCATCTGGACGCCGACAACACCTACATCCCGGTCCGCCTGGGCGACCTGAACTCCCAGACCCGCTGGGTCCTGGAGCGCGCGGGCGCCGCCGAGCCGGAGTTCCTTCCGCACGTGATGCTGCGCGTCCGCGACGTGATGCAGCAGGACTTCTACGCCGCCGGCATCGATGACGCGGTCCGCGACGTCGGCCTCACGATGGCCGCCGACCGGCTCGACGTCGTCCCGATCGTCGACCACGACGGCAAGCTCGTCGGCGTCATGACCGAGCGCGCGCTGGCCCGCCGCTACATCCGCGAGTCGCGCGAGGCCTCGACGCTGGCCGACGCGCCCACCCGCGTGAGCGCGATCGCCAACGCCGTCAGCGGGATGCACGTGGCCGGCGAGGACATCGTCGTCTCCGGCCGCGTGTGGGTCTTCGCGATGGCCGCCGACTTCCCTGAGAGCGGCATCGGCGCCGGTGACGCCGTGATCATCGGCAACCGCGAGGAGGCCCAGCGCCGGATGATCGAGCGCGGCGTCGCACTGCTGTTGCTCTCCAATGGCGTGACGCCGAGCGACGAGATCCTCAAGTACGCGCGCGAGCACGGGACCGCCATCGTGGTCTCGCCGCTGGATAGCTACGTCTGTGGCCGTATGACGACGCTGGCGGCGCCGTGCAGCGCGCTGATGGACGCCGAGCCGCTGACCGTGCGCGGCAACGACCTGCTCGAGGACGTCACCGAGGAGATCAAGAACGTGCACTACCGGGCGGCCGTTGCGGTCGACCTGCACGGGCACCCGATCGGCCTCGTGACGCGCTCGGATCTCGTCAACCCGGTCCCGCGCGAGGTGCTGCTCGTCGACCACGCCGAGCAGGGCCAGAGCGTCCCAGGCGTCGAGAAGGCCCACATCGTCGAGATCCTCGATCACCATCACATTGGGTCGATCGAGACGCGCGTGCCCGTGCGCGCGACCTTCGACCCCGTGGGCTCGACCTCGACGCTCGTGATCGAGCGCTTCCGCCAAGCGCAGGTGGAGCCGACCAAGCCGACCGCGACCGTCCTGCTCGGCGCGATCCTGTCGGACACGGTGATCCTCAATTCGCCGACGACGACCGACCGCGACCGCGAGGCCGTGCGCTTCCTGGCCGAGTTCGTCGGTGTGGACCCGCTGACCTTCGGGCGCGAGATGTTCGAGAGCGGCTCCGACGCCGCCGACGCCTCGGTCGAGTCGCTGCTGGGGCGCGACTCCAAGGAGTACGAGACCGCCGAGGGCCCGATGACCATCGCGCAGATCGAGACGGCGGGCACGATCCTCGCCGACCGGCTCGGCGAGCTGCGTCAGGCGTTGCAGACCCAGCACGACCGCAACAGCCACGTGCTGTCGGCGCTGATGATCACCGACATCCTGGAGAAGCACACCCAGCTACTGCTGGCCGGCGACATCGCCGCCGCCGAGCGCGCCTTCGGCAAGGACGCGCACGACGGGATCATCGACCTGCCGGGTGTGATGAGCCGCAAGAAGCAGGTCGCGCCGCCGCTGCTGGGCGCGTTCTAGCCCCAGCGCTGCTGAAGGATCAGCTGGTCGGCGGGCACTGGGACGATGTTGTCCAGGAACTCGCGGCTGGGGTCATCGAACTCGACGAGGAACACACCGCTGAAGCAATCGCTGACGGCCGTGCCGACGGTGCCGGCCGGTCGGTTGTCAAACGGCTCGCGCAGGCTCACCACGTCGTGCTCAGAGATCTCGTGTTTGACCGAAGCCATGGTCGCTGAGGTTAGCCGCTGATGTAGGCCGTGACCAGCCGTGGACGATCGCCAGCATGGCGCAGGTGCCATCCGGTCTTGACGGAGGCTACGCGCTCGCTCCTTTCGCGAAGGCCCGCGACCGGCACGCGGATCTCGCATACGAACGACGATTCCGGGGCGTCGCGAATATCGGTGATCGAGGCGCTGATGATCCCGGTCCTGAGAATGTGAGCGAGATAGTCGACATCGGCGAGGACGATTCCCAAGATCTGCTGGAAGCCTCTGGCTTTGGGACCGCCCCGTCGGTGATCGAGATTGAGGCTGTAGGTCATGAGCTTCTCGGTGATCCCGTATGCCTCGGCGGCTCGGGGGAGCGGGTCGCCGACGATCGGAGGCGAGGGCACGGGCGGATCGTGCCATTGGGTTTCGCGAGTGCGAGGCGCCGCCACCGAGTTGTGTGGAACTCGCTACGAACTCGTAGCGAAGTCCGCCGTCCCGGCGCTTCAGGCCGCTTCGAGCTGCCGTGCAGTCGACCGCGCGTCGGGGTCGCCGAGGAACGGCGCCAGCGCGGCGTAGCAGAGGTCCGGCGCGAGCTCGTGCAGCTCGTGGGCGCGACCGGAGACGATCCACTCGGTGACCAGGCCGGCGATGCCCGCCGAGATCGCGTAGGCGGCGATCGGCGGGACCGTCTTGCCGGGCGGGAGGTTGTCGTAGCCGTGGGAGAGCAGGTGGGCGAAGGCCTGGTAGCTCTCGTCCATCTTGGCAGCGGCGTCGCGGCCGCTGGTCAGCACGTCGACGAAGCCGAAGCGCGCGCGGCCGGGGTCGGCGGCGAGGTGGTCGACCCACGCGGTGATGCCGTCGCGCACGCCGCTGGTCCACTCGGGCTGCCCGGCCGCAGCCGCCCAGGAGGCGGCGAACAGCGCGGCGAAGGCCTCGTCGTAGGCGGCCAGGAACGCCGTGTGCTTGTCGGCGAAGTGGTCGTAGAAGGTCTTGTTGGAGATATGGGCGGCGGCGACGACCTCGGGCACGGTGACGCCCGTGTAGCCGTCGTACGCGGCGAGCTCGATGACGGCCTGCAGGATCCGCTCACGCTGGTAGCGATCCACGAACGAACGCGGCAGCTTCTGGTGGCCGCGCGGCAGTGGCAGCGGGCGGCGTGCCGGCTCGGGCTCTGGCGGCTCGCTCAGCTGCCGGTGAGCGGGCAGCGGCGAGCTGGTCTCGTAGCTCACGGCCCAAGTCGCCAGGTCGTCGGCGACGCTTCGCAGCTGGCGCACGCGGCCGGTCTGCAAGTGCTGGTCGATGACTTGCAGGACGCCACAGGCGATCACCGTGCGGCAGCTGGGGGAGATCGTCGTCGGCCCGTCGGTGCGGCTGACCGCCTCGCCGATCCACTGCTCGATGCGCCGGACGACCCGGCGGCGCAGCGCTGGGCCGTCGCTGCCGACGGCGAGCACCTCGACGAGCAGCAGCCGCGCGTGGTCGGGGCGTGCGATGACCGCGGAGGCCAGGCCGCGCACGACGCCCTGGAGGCTCTCGTGGACGCTTCGCGGGTCGCCCGGCCGCGCGCTCATCACGCGCACGACTTGGTCGACAGCCTGGGCGAGCGTCGCCTCCCACGCTGCCATGAAGCACGCCTCGCGGTCGGCGAAGAGCGCGTAGAAGGCGTTGCGCGAGACCTGCGCCTCAGCGGCGACGTCGGCCACGCGCGCTTCCGCGTAGCCGTCGCGCGCGACGATCGCGACCATCGCCTCCAGCAGACGTTCGCGCTGCAGCTCGCGAGCCGCCTCAGGCGCCAGCGCGCTGGCCCCTCGGGGCAGCTTGCGCGACGCGGCTGGGCGGGTAGACGCCATGGCGGTTCGACGATACGGGAAGCGCCTTCAGAAAGAGGCTGCTCCAGGACGCAACGTACCACTTCCTACGCGCCCAAAAAAGACACGAGCAGACGCTGAGGCTTGCACGTACGGCTAAAGTGCGACCCGCGTGTCGAGAAACATCCGTGTCCGGAGGGTGTGACCTGTGCCGACGCTGCCGGCCGGGCGCGGGAGCCTGCCCGCGGAGGCGACGCGCTTCCTGCAGCGCGCCCGGATCCTCGACGCCACCGCGCAGGCCGTGGCCGAGGAGGGCTACGCCGCGACGTCGGCCGATCGCATCCGTCGCCGGGCTGGCGTCTCGTCGCGCACGTTCTACGAGCACTTCACCGACAAGGAGGACGCCGTCCTCTGGGCCTTCGACGCGGCGGCGGCCTACGCCGTGCCACGGATCATCGAGGCCTTCGCGGCCCAAGGTGCCTGGGCGGCGGGGGTCGACGCCGCGCTGCAGACCTACCTGGCGATCATGGACTGCGACCGGGCGTGGGCGGTGCTCTGCCTCGTCGAGCTACCGGGTGTGGCGAGGGACGTCGGCGACCGGCGCGACGCCCTCTTGGCGCCGCTGCTGCAGGCGCTGTCGCAGGGCCAGCCCGCGGGCGCGCTGCTGTCAGCCGCCGACGTCGTTGCCGCCGTCGACGGCGTCGTGCGTGAGCGGCTCCTCCATGACGAGAGAGCGGATTTGCAGGGGCTTCGCCCGGAGTTGCTTGCGCTGGTGCTCAGCCCGTACCTGGGGGCGGAGCGGGCACGGCACTGGATCGAGGAGGTACCGGCGGTGCCGATCGCTTCCGCCGACCTGACGCGCGCGGAGCGCGCCTCAGAGCTCGTCGACGGGCCTGTCGACGCGCTGGCGGCGCTCGTCGATGAAGCACTCGTCCAGCACGACGGCCCGGCGCTGTGGCGGGTGGTGCTGGGACTCCACGACCGGCGCACTCGTGGTGAGGCGGTGCCCTGGCAGCTCGAGCGCCGGGTGCTGGACGGCCTGGCGCAGGCATCGTTCTTCGGCATGCCCGTACGCGCCATGGAGGCCGCGGGGTGGGAGCCGCCGACCCCGCGCCAGCGGGTCCTGCGCTACGTGGCCGAGCACCCTGGCTGCAGCGGGCAGGAGATCCGCCGGGCGCTCGGCTTCTCGCATCTGTCGCAGGTCAGTCGGGTTCTCCATGCGCTGAGCGACGAGGGGCTGGTTGTTCGGCGCGCGCCGCGCGGGCGCGCCAATGCCTGGGTGATTTCGGGGCACGACGCTGTTTCAGAAGGTGCAAAAGAGACGTACACGGATCATGAGGGTTGACTTCTAGGGAACGCGACGGCTATGGTCGTCACCTCCTGCTGATGTCGGCTTTCGACGGCAGCGGGAGGAGAGGTCATCGCGCCGGCCCCGAGGCCGGGGTGAGACGCACAACAGACGCTGGGTCAGTCGCCCTCGCCAAGCCACCGGGTCGGCGGCACGGATCACCCGTGCCCGCAAGTCCGGCGGCGCGAGTCGATGGTCGCTGCCCCGACGTCGGCCGCCGCATCGGCGGCACCGGTCCAGGAGCGAGCCAGCCATGTCCAACCACCATCACCGCGGAGCCTGAGATGAGCCCATCGACGCAGCTTCAGCGCCGCGGCGCCCATGTATCGCTCGCGGGGAGCGGAGGGTCCCAGCGCCAGCGGCTGATCGCCGCGATGGCACACGTCGCCGCCGAGCACGGCCGCCGCGGCGCCATCGTCGAGCTGGTCTGCGAGCGCGCAGGCGTGTCGCGCCGGACGTTCTACGAGCACTTCACCGACGGCGAGCAGTGTTTCGTCAGCGCCATCGGCCAGGCCTTCGACCAGCTGTTCGCCGCGATCAACGCGGCGGTCGGTGCTGCCGAGTCCCACGACTGGGAGGACCGCGCGTGCATGACGGTCGTCGCGCTGGTCGCGACGCTCGACCGCGACCGCACGCTGGCGCGCCTGTGCGTTATCGAGCCCCACAGCGGCAGCCCGGTCGCGCTGAGCATCCGTCACGCGGCGGTGCACCGGCTGGCGCTCGCGCTGGCGGCGGGCGCGACGGTGGGGGATGAGACCCTGCGCGACGCGGCCGCACGCGGCGCCGTCGGCGCGATCCTCGAGCTGGCGACCGACCCGATCCTCGACGGCGAGTCGCTGCAGCCGATCGTCGCGCCGGCGCTGTACACGGCGCTCGCGCCGTTCACCGGCCGTCGCGTCGCGAGCCAGCGGGCCGCAGACCCTCCGCACATCGCCGCGATGAGCGTCGCCGCCGCCGCTGACGCACCGCGCGTCTCAGCGACCGACCAGCTGTTGGTCACCGAGCTCACTCGCCAGACCGTCCTGCATCTCGCCGCGTCTCCTGATGCCTGCAACGTCGACATCGCCCGCGCGATCGGCGTGCGCCACGAGAGCCAGATGAGCCGCCATCTGGTGCGCCTCGAGCGCGCCGGGATCGTGCAGCGCCGCAAGGTGGGCCGCACCAACGCCTGGCGGCTGACGGCCCGTGGCCACAAGGCTGCAACCGCCCTGCGCTCCAGCCCGCTGTGCTCGCCTCGTGGAGCAGTGTCTTGACGTTTCGCCCGTTTCGCCCCGCTGACGCCCGTGTCGTCGGCGGCGCCCGTTCTGCCTCTGAAGGAGCTCTCTCGATGAAGGTGTCGCTGTCGTCTGTCGCCGGTCTGTGTCGTGGTATTGGCGCGCTGGGCCTTGTGGTGCTCGGCCTGCTGTGGATGGGTGCCGCGGCGAGCTGGGCGGCGACGCCGGGGCTGTCCTACAGCTACCTGGGGGACATCGGCACCCCGGACACCGGCACGACGAACCAGTTCATCCACAACCCGATCGCCGTGAGCAACGACGACGGGAACGTCTTCCTCATCCGTCAGTTCGACCCCAATGGGGTCAGCGAGGTCGACATCATGACCTCCAATGGAACCCCGGTCGCCCGGCCCGTCATCGGCGTGATTCCCTCCGGGGTCGCGGTCACCGCAGACGGTGGGACGATGTTCCTCTCGGACTCCATTCCGAGCTCGACCATCCAGAAGTACGACAGCGACGGAGCTCCCACCCCGACCTTCACCCAGGACGCGCTATGGAGCGCTGACGGGCTGATGTCCCAGGTCGCAGGCATGGCCGTCGACCCAACGACCGATGAGCTGGTGGTCGCAGCCGGGCGGATTTACCACTTCAACTCCACCACAGGCGCGATGCTCTCGTCGTTCGACGGCTCGAACACCGACGCGGGCGCGTTCTCGAACCCGAGCTCGATCGCCGTCGCGCCGAACGGGGACGTGTATGTCGTCAACAGCCCTGGGCGTGTCGAGCACATGGGGGCGGACGGCAGCTGGAAGGGGCGCCTCGACCTCCAGCTTCCGGATGGCTACGGGGGGATCCCCGGGATCGCGGTCAACCCTCAGAACGGTGACGTCGCCGTGGAGGTGGCCTCGAATCTTTACGCCAACGACACGCTGATCAGGATCTACTCGTCCACGAATGCTCTCAAGGAGACCATCCTGCTTCCTGGCTCGGTCGCGGGCGACAACCATGGGCTGGCGTTCGCGTCTGATGGCACCAAGCTGTACATCGCTCTCGGCAACGGGGCCGCTCACGTCCTTGCGCAGGGGACGCGCGCTGGGCTCGATGCTCCGACGGCCTCGAACGTCGCCCCGACGAGCATCAGGTTGACCGGGGTCGTGGCGACGGGCGGCCAGTCCACCACCGCGCGGATCGAGTACTGCCTTGCGTCTGACCCATGCACGCGGTTCCTCGGGTCCAATGGCTCGAGCCCGTGGCATCGCCTCCCTAATCACGCCGGCCTGTCGGATCCCACCGAGGACGTCATCGTCGACGATCTCACCGGACTGCTGGCGAACGCGCGCTACCTCGTCCGCAGCTACGCCATCAACGACGGGAACCAGGTGGAGGCCCTTTCCGCGACGAGGTTGGTGACCACGGGCATCGCGCCGCCGCTGGTCCAGACCGGCCCTGTGAACGACCTGAGCAGCACGACCGCTGGGCTCACCGGATCGGTGGACAACACCTACGGCGACCAGACGACCTACCACTTCGAGTACGGGTTGGACACGAACTACGGGAGCCGCCTCCCGGCCAACGCGGAGGGTGTCGTGGGCAACCTGCGGACGCCGCGTGCGTTGACCCAGATCGCCAAGGGTCTGCAGCCGGCGACCACCTACCACTACCGGCTGGTCGCCACCAACTCCGGTGGAACGTCGGCGGGTGCTGATCGCACGTTCACGACGCTCAGCAGCCAGGCGCTGCCGCAACGAGGGTACGAGCAGGTCACCCCTGCGGACAAGAAGGGTCTGGCCGTGCAGCCGAACTGGGGTTTCCAAGCTGCGCCTGACGGCTCTGCGATCGAGTACGCCGGCACCTCGCCGTCGTCGAGCTCGCCCAGCGCTGCCGCGACCTCGCGCTACATCGCGCGACGTATCCAGAACGGACGTGGTGAAGACATCTGGAGCGACCCGCTGGCCCTCGACCCGCCGTTCACCCCTGCGCGTGGGATCGTCAACGCGGTCACGCTGGCCGTCTCGGACGATTTCAAGCACGCGTTGGTGGTCAGCCAGGTCGCCCTCGCACCCGGCGCCACGGCGGGCTACGCGAACATCTACGTGACGGACGTCGACACCGGCTCCTACCGCCTTCTCGGCACAACCAATCAGAACGGTGCGTTCGTCGGGCTGACCGGAACGTTGCGGCAGAACACCTTCATCGCCGGCGCGCCGGACTTCAGCTGGGTCGTCGTGATCTCGCGGTACCCGCTGGTGGCAGGCGCGCCGCAAACGGCGATGTACCGATGGACCGTGGCGGACGGGCCCTCGGTGATCTCCCGCCTGCCGAACAACAGCATCCCAGCGGACAACACGGTGGCGCAGTCCACCCAACGAGTCCAGAACCGGCTCGTCTCCGACGACGGGAATACCTTCGCCTTCTCGCTGGTGGGCGGGAGCGCGGGTGCCTACCGCCGATCCGGCGGGCAGACGGTCGCGCTCTCGGTGGGTGTGGCGAGCGGTGGCCCGAGCGGCCTCCAGCCCGGCGTCGTCGACGGGATCAGCCGCGACGGACGCTACGTCATCTTCCACTCGGACTCCCAGCTCACGGACGAGGATCAGGACGGCGGCACGAGCATGTACCGCTACGACGCGCAGTCCGCCGGCCAGTTGGAGTACATGGGGCCGCAGGACGGAACGGGCGACGGGATGGTCGACGTGCTTTGGGTCGGTGACGACGGCAAGACCGCGTACTTCAACGGCACGACCGACACCGTCGACTCCAACGGTCAGCCGATCACAGTCGATGGCCTTCTCGCGTGGCGTGACGGGACGCCGGGAGTTGACATCGTCCACAGCACCCCGGCCCGGGGCGCCTCGTGGGGATACGGAAGCCCCAACGGCCGGTACTTCAACCTCCTGGCCTCCAACGGCGGGGTCTACCTATACGACGCGGCCTCCGGTGAGACCACCTGCCTCTCCTGCACGTCCAGTGGGTCGGTGGCCGTCGGGAGGCTTCCGAGCCCTGACCGGAACGTGAGCAACCGGCTCGCTCAGGTGGTGACCAATGACGGCCACGCCTATTTCGACACGCTGACGGCCCTGTTGAGCGCAGACCACAACGGTAGCTGGGACGTCTACGAGTACTACAACGGCCGGCTGACGCTGATCAGCCCGGGCGCCAAGGACTTCACGGCCACCCTGGTGGACGTGTCGGCGAAGGGCGACGACGTGTTCTTCACGACCGCGGAGGGATTGGTCGGACAGGACACCGATCAGTCGTACGACCTCTACGACGCGCGGGTGGGCGGCGGCGCTCTTGCCGCTCAGAACCCGGAGCCGCCGGCGGCACCGTGCGCGAAGTCGGAGTGCGCGGAGCCAGGTCCGGGTCCGTTCGCCAGCCCACCGGTCGGGTCGCTGCCCCAACATTCGGGCAAGGCGACAGGCCGCAGCAACCAGGAGAAGGTGAGGTTGTCGCTGACGCGGGTGAGCGTCGGCTCGAAGTCGATGAGGATCACCTTCCACGCATCGCAGCGTGGTCGCGTGAAGGTGTCGGGCGCTCGCGTTGCGACGACCTATCGGAACGTCTCCAAGGAGGGGACCTACAGCGTGAGCGTGCCGTTGAGAAAGAAGGCGCGATCGCTGGTGCGCGCGCACAAGAAGATCAAGGTGTCGGTGAAGGTCAGCCTCGCTGGGGGCTGGGGAACCGCGTCGGCCAAGTACTCCCGGATCCTCGGCAACTAGGTGATGACCATGACGAGCACGACCTTCAAGCACGTTTCACTGTCTGGTCGCGTGGGCCGACTGACGGCGCCTGCGCTGGTGAGCCTGATCGCGGCGCTGCTGCTTGCCGGCACCGCGCACGCGAGCCTCACGTTCGACAACTTCGGCTTGCGGATGACCGACACGCCGTCACAGACCGTCGATGAGCAGGGGAACCCGGTCTTCGTGCTGGGGACCCAGTACCTTAACCTCGACGATTTCACCACCACGCAGGACCGGTACCCGCTCTTCCCGGAGTTCGGCGGGTTCACCCGGCAGGCCGGCTCGCATCCCGACTTCACCACCGAGATCTCGGTGCCGGACAATCCGAACGCGGTGGTCGAGGGCCAAGTCTCCTCCGGTCCTGACGAGGCGCCGCACGCGATCGATGTCGAGCTGCCGCCAGGCATGATCGGCAATCCGAACGCCATCCCGGAGTGTGATCCGAAGGACTTCGCCGAGCCGGGGGCCGGCCAGGCACTCTGTCCCCTGTCGACGCAGGTCGGCGTTGCCACGGTCCTCGCGGCCGGCGGCACGCGGATCCTCGCTGGCATCTACAACCTCAAGCATGGTCCCGACGTGCCTGCTCGATTCGGCATCAACTACCTTGGCTCGATCGCGTATATCGACGGGCGGGTCCGTCCCGGGGACTACGGGATCACGGCCGGGAGCGCCTCGATCTCCCAGGGGCTGCCGATCTACGCGGTCAAGGTGACGTTCTGGGGTGTGCCCGCCGATCCCTCACATGACGACTTCCGCGAGGGGCGGTTCGACATCAACGGGCCGCCCATCAGCATCCCGGACGTTCCCCGTGTCCCGTTCTTGAGCGCTCCGACCTCCTGCACGGACAGCCCGGCCTCGTTCACGGTGCGGGGTGACTCGTGGGAGCATCGTGGCGTCTTCGATACGCGGACGGCGTCGACCGACGTCGACGGCACGCCGTTCGTGTTCAGCGGATGCGAGCGTCTGCCGTTCAACCCGTCGATCGACGTTCGGGCGCTGTCGCGGGTGGCCGATGCGCCGTCGGCGTTGAATGTCGATCTCAAGGTGCCGCAGTCGAGCGAGCCCGGCGGCTTGGCGACGGCGCATGTGCGCAAGGTCGCGATGACGTTGCCGGAGGGCTTTACGGTGTCGCCGTCGTCGGCAGCGGGGTTGGGCGCATGCTCGCCGGCGCAGATCGGGTTGGGCACCAACGACGCGCCGTCATGCCCTGACTCGTCGAAGCTCGGGACGGTGACGATCGACACGCCGGTGCTGCCGGATCCGTTGACCGGTGACATCATCCTCGCCTCGCAGAACGACAACCCGTTCCGCTCGTTGATCGCGATGTACCTGGCGGTCAAAGGTCCCGGGTTCTCCGTCAAGCTGCCCGGCAAAGTCGACCTCGACCAGGCGACGGGTCAGCTGAAGGTGACGTTCGAGACCACGCCGCAGCTGCCGTTCTCGCGGATGCAGGTCGAGCTGCTCAGTGGCTCGCAGGCAGCGCTGGCGACGCCGGCGGTGTGCGGGACCTACAACACGCATGTGGAGATCACGTCGTGGGCGTCTGACACGCCGGTGTCGCTGGACTCGCCGACGCGGATCGATCAGAGCTGTGAGCGCAAGGCGTTCTCACCGTCGTTTACGGCCGGTACGACCAACGGGGCTGCCGGCCAGTTCTCGCCGTACACGTTCTCGCTGACGCGTCCAGACGGGATGGGCTTCTTCTCGGGGGTCGAGATGGGCTTGCCCAAGGGGCTGCTGGCCGACATCGGCTCAGTGCCGCAGTGTGACGCGGGTGCGGCCAGTGCCGGTGCGTGCCCGGCGGCGAGCCGGATCGGCTCGACGCACGTGTTGTCGGGCCCGGGCGCTCAGCCGTTGCCGGTCAAGGGCGACGTCTATCTGACGGGCCCGTACAAGGATGCGCCGTTCGGTCTGGCCATCCAGGTCCCGACCGCTGGCCAGGCTGGTCCGTTTGACCTCGGGGTGATCACCGTTCGCGCCGGGATCTACGTCGATCGTCAGGCCAACGTGTCGGTGAAGTCCGATCCGCTGCCGACGATCATCCAAGGCATCCCGCTGCGGATGCGCCAGGTCAACGTGACCGTCGACCGGGCGAAGTTCCTGTTCAACCCGAGCTCGTGTGCACAGCAGTCGGTCTTCGGCAGCTTCGTCTCGACGGCCGGTGAGCGCAGCGACCAGACGGTCGCGTTCCAGCCGAATGGGTGTGGGGATCTCGACCTCAACCAGAAGCCGTCGCTGAACCTGACCAACAAGTCGCAGATGACCGACGGCAAGCACCCCGGTGTCGACGCGACCGTGGTCGATGCGGGCCCGGGCAGTGATGGGGCGAACCTCAAGAAGGTCGAGGTCAAGCTCCCGCTCTCGCTGGCGCTGGACCCCGACAACGCCCAGGGGTTGTGCAAGCCCGAGCAGCGTGTCGCGCTCGCGTGCCCCAAGACGTCGATCGTCGGTCAGGCCACGGCCAAGTCCGTGCTGCCACACGACCTGACCGGGCCGGTGTACTTCGTTGAGGGTCTGCGCAAGGATCCCAAGTCGGGCCGGACGATCCGCACGCTGCCCAAGCTCTGGATCCCGCTGTCGGGTGATGGCGTGACGATCGATCTGGATGCGGGCTCGGCGGTCGACTCCACGGGCCGTCTGGCCACGACGTTCGACACCATCCCCGATGCCCCGATCAAGCAGTTCCGCCTGAGGATCACCGGCGGCAAGCACGGCATCCTCGTGGTGTCGGGCAAGCCTGGGGCATGCGATCGCGACAAGACGATGGCCACCCGCTTCACTGGCCACAACGGCCAGGTCAAGGTCGGCGAGGTCCAGGCCAAGATCGCCGGCTGCAAGACCAAGCCCACGGTCAAGAAGACCAAGACGTCCAAGAGCAAGAAGGCGCTGACCGTCCAGATCGGCGGGCTGGGTGTCGGCCGGGTGTCGCTCTCGGCTGACGGCCTGCGGTCGGTGACCCGGACGCTGACCTCGGCCAAGACGACGCAGGCGTCGATCACAGCCAAGCTGACCGGTAAGGCCCGGGCCTCGCTCCTGCGTCACGGGACGATCGCGTTGCGTCTTCGCGTCGGCTATCGCCCGAAGGGCAGCAAGACGGCCGTGGCGACGGTCAAGTCGGTGACCCTGCACCGCTGAGATCCACAACAGCAGCTGCCGGGATGAGGGCGGTCAGCCGGGAG
>JBEVLC010000191.1:0-10128 GCA_040509415.1 Baekduia sp.
CGAGCGGGACGCCGTAGCGCTCGGCCGCGCGTGCGAGCGCCTCGCGTTGCTCGAAGCCTGCGCGATCCGGGACCGCCAGCGCGGTGACGCACGCGTGCTCGGCCCGGAAGCCGCTGCGGTGAACCTCCAGGTCACCCCACGCGGCGATCGCGCCGACAGCCTGGTCGGCGCGGAAGTCCAGCCGCCGGTCGGCCGGGTCGGTCAGCGCATAGAGGCCGCACATGCAGTCGGCGACCGGCGGCGCGTGGCGCACGTCACGCGCGCAGACCGCGCGGTTGGCGCCCGGCTGCCACGGCAGCGCCATGAACGTCCACGGCCGCAGCAGACCGTCCTCCTCGACGTGCCAGGCGCGGTAGCCGACGACGGCCTCCAGGAAGTCGGGTGCGCCCTCGCTCGTCACGCTGGGACGGGCTCGCGATCGGGCGCGATGGCGGGCTCGGCCTCGGGTGCCGGCTCGTCGTGCGCGGGCTCGCGCTCGCGCGGCGCCTGGGCGGGCACGGGCAGCCGCAGCGGCTCGACGCGGATGCGGCGCGAGGGCCCGGGAAGATCGAGGAGGTCCGGCATCGGCGCGGGAGGCTAGAGGTCGCACCCGATGGCATCGCGCTGCCCGCGCGGACCGGTCGCTACAGGATCACGGCTTGCCGCACGGCGGCGCCGGCGGCAAGGCGGTCGAAGCCCTCGTTGAGGTCGTCGAGCCCGATACGGTGCGTCAGCAGCTCCTGCACGGGCAGCTTGCCGTTCTTGTAGGCCTCGATGAAGATCGGGATGTCGCGCTCGGGCACGCACGAACCGAGGTAGGAGCCCTTCAGCGTGCGCTCCTCGGTGACGAGGCTGACGGCCTGGATGTCGAGCCGCTGCTCGGGATGTGGGAGGCCGACGGTCACGGTCGTGCCACCACGGCGCGTCGCCTCATAGGCCTGGCCCAGGACGCGCGCGCTACCGACCGTCTCGATGACCTTGTCGCCCCCGCCGCGGGTGGCCTCGCGGATCGCCTCCACCGCGCCATCGCCGGCGTGGATCGGCGTCGCGCCGAGACGGCGCGCGTGCTCCAGCTTCTCCTCCACGACATCGACCGCGACGACCTCCGCCGCGCCCGCCATCTGCGCGCCGAGCAGCGCGGCGAGACCAACGCCGCCCAGGCCGAAGACGACCACGCGGTCGTCGGGCACGACCTGCGCGCTGTTGACTGCGGCACCGACACCCGTGAGGACCGCGCAGCCGAAGAGGGCGGCGATGTCGTAGGGCAGCCCGGGGTCGACCTTGACTGCCGAATGAGACGACACAACTACGTGGTCGGCGAAGGCGCTGACGCCAAGATGATGATGAAGGTGCCCGTCGACGCTGCCCGCCGCCCAGCGCCGCTCGCCGCTGAGCAGCGTGCCGGCGGCGTTGGCCGCCGCGCCCGGCTCGCAGAGCGCGGGCCGCTGCGCGCGGCACGGCCCGCAGTCCCCACAGGTCGGCACGAACGACAGCACGACGTGATCGCCGGGCGCGAACCCTGGCGTCTCCCCTCCGCTCTCCACGACCTCGCCCGCCGCCTCGTGGCCGAGGACCATCGGCATCACGCGCGGCCGTGAGCCGTCGATGACCGACAGATCCGAGTGACAGAGGCCGGCGGCGCCGACGCGGATCAGCAGCTCGCCCGGGCCGGGCGGTGCGAGGTCCAGCTCGACGATCTCCAGCGGCCGCGACTCGACGTAGGGCTTCGGCAACCCCATCGACCGCAGAACGGCGCCGCGAACCTTCACACCAGCCGCTCCAGCACGTCGCGGATCGGATCCGGGATCCGCTGCGGGCGGCGCGTCTCGCGGTTGACGAAGACGTGGACGAACCAGCCTGTTGCCGCTTCGACCTCCCCACCCTCGCCGAACAGCCCGAGCTCGTACCGGACCGACGAGTTGCCCAGAAGTCCGACGCGCAACCCGGCCTCGACCGGCTCGGGGAAGACGAGCGCCGCGGTGAACTTGCAGTGCGACTCGGCGCAGAGGCCAATCGTCGGTCCCTGCAGGATGTCCAGCCCACCCTGCTCGATGAGGTACGCGTTGATGATGGTGTCGAAGAACGCGTAGTACTCGACGTTGTTGATGTGGCCGTAGACGTCGTTGTCGTTCCACCGCGTCGGGATCGTCATCCGGTGCGGGTAAGCGGCGAGGGCGAGGTCGGTCATGAGCGGTGGCGAAGCATGAGCTGGCGGACGAGGTCATCGTCAAAAGTCGCCGGCTCGGTGGTCGCGATGAAGTCGTGCAGGAGGGCGACGAAGCGGTCGGGGTCGTCGTTGAACGGGAAGTGGCCGGCGTCCGCGAAGATCTCCAGGCGGCTGTCGGGCATGTGGACGTGGGCGTCGTGGGCGTGCTTGACGGGGATCATGTGGTCCTTCTCGCCCCACACGATCAACGACGGGACATGCTCGGCGAGGTAGAGCCGGTCGGTCGCGTCGACGCGCTGGCCGGCCGGGTCGATCACCGAGCGCGCGGTGTGCAGGAAGGCGCGGCGGGCGTCGCCGTCGCCGAGCGACTCGAAGCCCTCGGTCATGCCCCGAACATCAGCCGACGCGCGCAGGCCGACGCGCCCGAGGACGGAGCCAAGCGCCGCCCCGGCGCCTCTGAGCGGACTGGACGCCAGCAACGGCAGGACGTACTCGGCGCCCGGCAGCGTCGCGGCGCGCAGCACGAGGCTGACCTCGCCACCGAGACCGCCGGAGTCCACGAGCACGAGACGCTCCACGCGCTCGGGGAACTGGTAGGCGAACTGCATCGCGACACCACCGCCGAGCGAGTGGCCGACGACGGTAGCGCGCGGGATCTCCAGCGCCACGAGCAGATCGCGCAAGCCGGAGGCGTACGCGCCGAGCGAGTAGTCGCCACGCGGCTTGGCCGAGCGCCCATGGCCGAGCAGGTCGGGCGCGATCACCGTGTAGTGCTCGGCCAGCGCCGGCATGACCGTGCGCCACGTCCGCGAGCTGGACGTGATGCCGTGGATCAGGAGGACGGCCGGCCCCTCACCCATCCGGTGATAGGTGACGGGATGGCCGTGCAGCTCGATCTGCTGCGACGAAGACGAGGCGGTCATCGGAGGAGCAGCAACATATCGTGGTTGCCCTACGGCACCTCGATCGCCTGCGTCTCCCCCGCGTACACCGCCGCGCCGCCCGCGAAGTCCAAGGACACCCGGTACGTCCCGGCCGGCGTGCCGGCGTCGATCGTGTAGGACGCGCCATCGGCGCTCACCGTCGCGGTCGCGACCGGATCCTGCGTCCAGCGATCGAAGCACCCCGCGGGCACGTCGACCGAGGACGGGGTCACGAGCGTCGGCCCGAACTGGCGCTGGTTGCACACCCGCTCCAGCCGGCGGTCCAGCCGCACCTTGCGCCCGGGCTGCGCTGGGCTGATCGCGCCGCTGACCTGCAGCCGCCCGTCGGACAGGCGCGTGGCGCCGGCCGTCATGTGGACGTAGGTGGTCACGAAGAGGTTCTGGGTGGTCGGGATTGGGACGTCGCCCCCGACGATCGAGCGCGTCACGGCCGCCAGCAGCAGGCGCCAGCGCGGTGTCCCCGGGATCGGGATCGTCGCCGTGCCGTCGGCGTTCGTGGTCGCCGTGGCGCCGGTCGGCACCGGCGGGCGCTGGCTGACACGACCGCTGAGGACGTCGGTCGACAGCAGCTCGACCGGCATGCCGGCGACCGGCGCGGTCCCCACGACAGCGGTCCGCGACACCCTGCGCCGGGTGAGCTTCGCGACGGCCGCCGGCGCGGAGTCGACGTACACCGGCTGCGGCGCGACGGTCAGCGCCAACTCAGGTGCCAGCACCCGCTGGGTTGCCGCGAACGGGTCATCGCCGGCGACGATGATGCAGCCGCACTCGGTGCTGCTCTCGAACGAGACGGTCTGCGCGTAGTAGTCGTGCCCGCGATCGCGGGCAAACGCCCCGGCGAGGTTGACGAACGCGCGCACGTCGGTGCGCGTCCGGCTGCTGAGCCGGATCCGCGTGAAGACGTTGGCCTGCCGGATTCCGCCCCGCGCCGTGTAGAGCGCGCCGTCGTCCAGCGAGACCGCACCAATGTAGTTGGACTCCTCGCCCTGGGCCTCGCGCTGCAGCGTCCGCGAGCGACCGCCACCGACCTTGACCACGCGGGCCTCGGTCGCGCCCGACCCATAGGTCACCGCCGGATGGGCCAGGATGGCGACGTAGCCGTCGCCGACATCGAGCTGCGAGATCGCCGAGCAGTGACCGCGGTCGAGCTTGCGCGTCGACGAGCCGCGCGAGGACAGGGTTCGCACATAGGGCACGTCGCACGCCGACTTCGACCGACCCGAGCCCGTCGTCCCGTGCACGATGTAGGCCAGGCGCGAGCCGTCGATGGCGACGGCCGGCGAACCGCCCCCACGGCGGTACGGGATCCGGGCGAGCACGCGAGGCTTGGAGACGCCCGAACTCAGCAGCGGCCCGCCGCGCACCACACAGGTGCCCGACCGCGTCGAGCAGCCCTCGGTCCAGATCACCTGCGCACCCCGCCCGCCGGCGCCCTTGCCGACATCGAAGGTCGCACCCGCCGGCGGCTTCAGCCTCGACGTCTGTGCCCTGGTGCTCCGGCCCGCGCGGACGACGAGGCGGCCGTCATCGGCGCGCCAGACGGCATAGCCCGCGTCGGCGACGATCGCGGTGCCGTACGCGCTGGCACCGAAGGGCTCATCGGCAAGGCTCGATGGGGCTGCGGCCGCGAGGGCGACCACGGCGGCAGCGGCGGGAAGGGCGAGGCGCAGGAGCGTGGACATGAACACCAAACGCCTCCGATCATCCAGAGGTCACGTCAGCGTGTCCGCCCGCGCGCGGTGCGCCGGCACGCCCATGCCGGCCAGCAGCGCATCCAGCTCCACCGGACGACCGAGATGATGTCCTTGCCCGAGCTCGACGCCATGGGCCAGCAGCACGTCGATCACCGGCCCGTCCTCGATGAGCCCGGCCACCGTCGTGCGCCCGAGGCCGTGCGCGATCCCCGTCACCGCGGCGATCACCAGCCGGTCGGTCTCGCTGTCGGCCGCGTTGGCCACGAACTCGCCGTCGATCTTCAACATGTCGAACGGCAAGTGCTTCAAGTACGAGAACGAGCCGAAGCCCGCGCCGAAGTCATCCAGCGCGAAGCCACACCCGAGCGCCCGCACGGCCTCGGCGAAGGCCCCTGCGCGCGGGATGTCGGAGACCGCGGCGGTCTCGGTGAGCTCCACGACGAGATCGGCGGGCTCGACGCCCGCGGCCCTCAGTTCGGCGCTCAGCACCGCGACCAGCTCGGCGTCCCCAACTGACCGCGCCGACACGTTGACCGACAGCGGCAGCCGCCCGCCGGCGGCGACGACCCGCCCCATCGCCCGGATCGCCTCAGCCACGACCCAGCGGTCGATCGCCGTGATCGTCCCGAAGCGCTCGGCGGCGGGCAGGAAGCTCTCCGGCAGGATCAGCTCGCCATCGTCGCCGACCATGCGCAACAGGAGCTCGTGGCGCACGGTCTCGCGCGTGCGCAGGTCCACGATCGGCTGCGCGTGCAGGACCAGGCGCTCCTCGGCCAGCGCGCGATCCAAGCGCTGCAGCCAGGTCATCTGCGCCCGGATCCGCGGCTGGCGGTCGCCGTCGGTCCGGTAGACGGCGAACTGGTTGCGCCCGGCCTCCTTGGCCTCGTACATCGCGAGGTCGGCGCCGACCATGAGCTCGCCACCGCTGACCGTCGCGGCCTCAATCGCCGCGACCCCGATCGAGGCGGTGACGTTGCCGGCCTGCTGGTCGCCGAAGCCGCGGGCGCGCCGCCGCACGGTCTCGACCAGCGCGGCCGCGACCACCGCCGCCTCGGCGGCGGACTCGACCGGCAGCAGCACCGCGAACTCGTCGCCGCCGAGCCGTGCCAGCACGTCGGTCTCGCGCAACCGCTCGCGCAGCGCCGAGGCGCAGGCGACGATCAACTGATCGCCGGCGTGGTGGCCAAGGGTGTCGTTGACGTACTTGAACCCATCAAGGTCGACGACCAGCAGCGCGCCCGCCGCGCCGTAGCGGCGCGTCCGCGCGACGTGGGCCTCCAGCGCGCGCTCGAAGCCGCGCCGGTTCAGCAGGCCGGTGAGCGGGTCGTGGTCGGCGAGATGGCGCAGCCGCGCCTCGTACTCGCGCCGCTCGGTGACGTCCTGCATCTGGCCCAGGACGTGCAGCGGCTCGCCATGCTCGTCGCGCACCAGCGTGGCGCTGACCGACACCCAGACGTCGTGGCCGTCGCGGTGGCAGAGGCGATGCTCGAGCCGGATGTCGCCGTCGCCCATCGCCGCCATCGCCTCGACCACCTGCGCGACGTCGTCGGGATGCACGGTGCCGAGAGGCCCCTGCTCGATCAGCTCGTCACGCGAGTAGCCGGTCAGCCCCGTCAGCGCGTCGTTGATGCGCAGGAACCGCCCCTCGTGGTCGGAGAGAAACATGCCGTTGGGCGCGCGGTCGAAGGCGACCTCGAAGCGCTGCTCGGCGGCGCGGCGCGCGCGCTCGGCGGCACGCTGCTCGGTGACGTCCTGGCTGATGCCCTCGATCCGGGTGAGCTGCCCGTCGGCCCCGTGGACCGCCCGGACGCGCGAGTGCAGCGTGCGGGGCGTGCCGTCAGTACGCAGGATCACCATCTCGAGCTCGGCGTCCTGGCCATCGCGCTGTGCCGCGCGCGTGACCTCGAGGAGACGCTCGCGGTCGCCCGGGTCGACGTGCTCGGCCAAGTACTCGGTGAACGTCGGCAGCGGCTGGGACGGATCGAAGCCGTAGATCCGGCACAGCTCCGGCGACCACGTCATCTTCTGGGTCGCGACGTCCCAGCGCCACGAGCCGGTCCTGGCCAGCGATTGGGCGCGCTGCAGCTCGGCCGCTTGGGCGAGCTGGTCGGTGACGTCGAAGGTGACCGCCATCGCCTCGGCGCCGAGCGAGCGGAACGCGGTGCGGTAGGTCCGCCCACTGGCCGAGACGGTCTCCACCAGACTCGGGACGCCGGCCAGCGCGTCGCGGTAGTGGTCGAGCATCTCGGGACGGTTGGCGCGCGCCAGGACCTCCTCCACGCTCTGGCCGACCATCGCGTCGGTGTCGTGGCCGGCCTGCTCGATCGCCGCGCCCGCGACCATCACGAAGCGCAACTGCTCGTCGACGACGAGCACGCCGGTGTCGGGCAGTTCCTTGACGAGGTTGCGATAGCGCTCCTCGGAGCGGCGCAGGCGGCGGCGATCCTCGCGGCGGCGCAGCGCGTAGCGCACGGTGCGGGCGAGCATCGGCCCGTCGATCTCGTGCTTGACGAGGAAGTCGGCGATGCCGATGCGCTCGGCCTCCTGGTCCAGCGCCGGGTCGGCCATGCCGGTGAGCAGGATTATCGTGGCGTCGGGATCCTCGGCCAGCAGCTCGCGGGCACCGTCCAGGCCCTCGCCGTCGGGCAGGCGCTGGTCGAGCACGACGATGTCGGGGCGATGGGCCGCCCAAGCCGCGCGCATCTCGGCCAGCGTCGCCGCCTCGACGACCTCGACGCCGCCGCGCAGGCCGTCGCTGAGCCAGATCGACGCCAGCCCGCGCGACGCCGCGACGTCATCGACAACCAACACGTGCACCGGTGCAACGTTGTCCATCACCCCGCCCCCTTCTGCCGCAACGGCCTCAACCTATGCCGGTGACTGCCCGATCGGACGCGTTTGGAAGCGCAATCGGACGGATGGCGCTGGACGTGCAGCTCAGCGGTCGGTGCGGATGCCCGGCATCACGTGCGCCGGGAAGGAGCCTTTCAGCAGCCAGCCACCACCGTTGAGCCGCTCGACCTCGCCGCGGCGCGTCAACTGCCCGACCGCCTGGCTGACCGTCGGGCGCTGGGCCCCGACGAAGCGGGCCATCATGGTGTGGTTGATCGCCAGCGGCAGCAACACGCCGTCGGGCGTGACGCGGCCGAAGCGCTCGGCCAGGCCCCACAGCGACACCAGCACGCGGTCGTCGATGCGGACGACCTGATGGACGATCAGCCGCAGCGACGCGCTCGTGGCGCGGCCCATCACGCGTCCCGTCACGTGGCTCATCACGCCCGGGAAGCGCGCGGCGTGGGTGACGAACTGCGCGTCGAGCGCCGCGAAGCGCACGGGCTCCAGCGCGGTGAAGCGCAGGTTCACGTCGACGGCACCCGGATGACGGTCGCTTGGCCACGGCCGCACGATGTCGCCCGGGCCGAGGATCTCCAGGCTCCGGCGCCGGCCGATGACGAGGTCGCGCGCCAGTACGCCGGCGAGGAGCAGGAGCCCGAGCACCGCGCCGGTCGCCGCCCAGGTCGGATCGAGCTCCCACACGCCGCGGGCGACCGTCAGCGTCTCGGCGACCAGCTCGCGCTTGGCCGCCACGAAGCTCTCTGGGTCAAGCCCTTGTCCGAGGTCGGGGTCGACCTCCAGCACGCGCACCAAGCCGTCCATAAGGAATCCAAAGTAGATCACCTCTCCCGCGCGGGGCGCGCCGGCCCGGTGAGCGCCGTGGCGGCCGCCAGCGCGGCGCGCGCGACGCTGGCCGGGTCGCGCATCTGCGCCTGAGCGATCGCGCCGTCGAAGATCAGCGCGAGTTGGTCGGCGAGCGCGTCCGGATCGCCGACCCCGTCGACGGCGCGAGCTGCGGCGGCAAACGCGTCGCGCGTCGCAGCCTTGTGACGGCGGGCGACGGCGCGCGCCGGGTGGCCCGGGTCGTGCAGCTCCAGGCTGGCGTTCATGAACGGGCAGCCCCGGAAGCCGCGGCTCGTGAACCACGGCTCGAGCATCGCGAACGGCGCCAGCAGCCGCGCGCGGGCGTCGTCGCCGGCGTGCTCCATCGCGGCGGCCAGCGCTGCTTGTGCTGGCCCGTCACGGGTTTCGAGCACCGCGACGACGAGGTCGTCCTTGGTGGCGAAGTGGCGGTAGAGCGTCATCTTGCCCACCTCCGCCTCGGCCGCGATCCGGTCGACGCCGACGGCCCGAATGCCCTCGCGATGAAAGAGCTTGGAGGCCGTGGCCAGGACGCGTTCGCGCGCCGCGCTCACCGTGTGAAGACCAGCTTGGTGTAGGACTCGGTCAGCGCCTCGGCGGCATCATCGAAGGCCACCACCTTGGTCGTGACCGGCGCGACGTCGAATGTCCCGTCGGCGAGGAGGTCGAGGACGGCGGGCGCATCGTGGCGCGCGTGGATGCGGCCGGTGATGAACGTCGACCCCATCACGTACATCGGCAGCAGCGGGAACGGCGGGATCGCGTTGTTGTCGAAGTAGATCGCGGTGCTGGTGCAGACGCCGTCGCGGTCGAGGCTGCCGAGCGCCAGCGCGAGGCCCTCGCGCGTGCCGTTAGCGTCGATGGTGATGGGAAAGCGCGTGTCTGTGCGATCCGGGATGTGATCGAGCGTGCGCGCGCCGTAGCCCTCGGCGATCGCGCGGCGACCCGCGTCGGTGTCGACATACAGCACATCCTCGGAGCCCAGCGCGATCGCCTCGGCAACGGCGTAGAGGCCGATCGAGCCTGACAGCGCGCCGCCGCAGACGAGCACGGACGCGCCCGGCCGGGCGGCGAGGTGCGGCGCGACAGCGCGGTAGGCGTCGGTGATGTTGTCCGAGGCGCTGGCCGCGATCTCCGGTGCCAGCCCGTCGGGAAGACGGACGAGCATCGCGTCGGCAAATGGGACGTTGACGGCGTCTGACAGGAAGCCACCCCAGCGCGTCTGCTCCTCGCCGAACCCGAAGCCGTAGGTCTGGCCGAGCGGGACCGTCTCGCAGTTGCCCGTCCGCCCCGCCTTACAGGCACCACAAGTGCCACAGCTGATCTGAAACGGCACCAGGACCCGGTCACCGGGCTTGACGGTCGTGACGCCGTCGCCGACGTCCAGCACTTCGGCAACACCCTCGTGGCCGATTGCGAACGGCGCCGGGAACGGCGAGGCGCCGGCGACGATCATCGCGTCGAGATCGCAGGTCGCAACGGCGATGTGGCGAACGATCGCCTCGCCATCTCCGGCGACCCGGGGCTCCGGGACGTCGCGCCATTCGAGCTGGCGCGGTCCGGCGTAGGTGAGTGAGCGCATGGCGCGCGACGATACAGATCTGTATCGCGTTGCGCCACCGAACGCCACCAGAGCCGTCGAGGGACG
>JBEVLC010000192.1:0-7787 GCA_040509415.1 Baekduia sp.
GCCCGTGACCTCCGGGCCGAACCTCACGCGGCGTACCGTCCTTCGCGAAGGCGCCGTCGCCTTCCCGTCCTGGTGGCCGAGCCGGCCGCGCAGCGCGATGCTGGCGGGGATGGCGGCCGCGGCGACTCGGCAGGGTTACGCCAACGTCCGCGTCGACGACGTCATCGAGCTGGCGCGCGGCTCCCGGCGGACCTTCTACGCGTATTTCGACGGCCGGGAGTCCTGCCTGCTCGAAGCCCACGAGATGGTGCTCGCCGACTGCCTGCGCGCCGTCGACGAAGGCCCGCAGGAGCTCGAGCCCGCCCTGGCGCGGCTCATGCGCTATCTGGCCGCGTGGCCGCCCCACGCCCACCTGCTCCTGGTCGAGATCCTTGCCGCCGGCCCGGCGGGCGTCGCGCAGTACGAGGCGGCGATGGACACGCTGGCTCGCCGCCTGGCCGCGTGCGCGATCCCGGGCGCGAAGTCCGGGGCCGTCAGCGCTGACGCGCTGGTGCAGGCGCGCTTCGGCGCACTGCACCGGTTGGTGCAGCAGCGCGTGCTGGCCGGTGAGCATCAGACCCTGCCGCGGCTGACTCCAGCCCTGGTCGAGTTGGTCGCCTTGCACGACACACAGTGACAAAAAAGACCTAGCGCGTAGTGACGGAGACGTGTATGTTCCTCGCCCAAGGCGATGATCCAACGTTCTCCGCATGCGCGTGCCGCGCACCAGCTTCCCTCGGGCCGTCACGGCCTGCCGCGCGACTTCGTCGTCTCCAACCAGCGGGAGCGCATCCTCGGCGGCGTGATGGCCGCCGTCAGCGCCAACGGCTACGGCGCCACGCGGGTCGAGGACATCATCGCCCTGGCCGGCGTCTCGCGGCGCACCTTCTACGACCACTTCTCCAACAAGGAGCAGGCGTTCCTGGCGGCCTACGACTTCGTCGTAGAGCAGTTGCGCATCGGGGTGGCCGGCGCCTACGCCACCGGCGGCACCTGGGCCTCCAAGGTGCGGCGGGGACTCGCCGCGTTCTTGAACCTGATGGCCGGCGAGCCCGAGCTGGCCCACGTGTGCATCGTGGAGGCCGTCGCGGCCGGTCCGCAGGCGCTGGAGCGCCGGATGAGCGCCATGGCCGACTTCCGGCTGTTCCTCACACCGCCGACGCCCGAGCACCCGCCCGTCATCGTGTCGGGGGTGACCGCCGAGACGGTCGTCGGCGGCGTCTACGAGGTGATCTACGCCCGCGTCGTCACCAATCGCACGGCAGAGCTTCCGGACCTCCTGCCCGCGTTGTTGTACAGCATCTTGCTCCCGTTCGTCGGCACCGAAGTCGCCGGCGCCGAGTACCGCCATGCGGTGACCGCGGCCGCAGCGCGGGCCAAGGATCCGACGCTCGCGCCCTAGGGCGGCAGGCGTGGCGCGGCCTTCCGCCCCCCGCCGATGTTTCCGCTCCGAGCTTCTCAGCGGGCGGGGGTTCCATTCTGTCGCGGACACGGGTACGTTTCCGTCCCTGTGAGCCCCTTGCCTCGAGAGCCCCACCACCTTCCGTCGGGTCGGCACAAGCTGTCGCGTGACGAAGTGGTGGCGAACCAACGCTCCCGCATCGTGGAGGCCATCGCCGACGTCAGCAGCGTCGTGGGCTATGCCGCGATGTCGGTGGAAGACATCATCGCGACCGCTGGCATCTCTCGCCGCAGCTTCTACGACTATTACTCGTCAAAGGAAGACGGCTTCGTCCAGGCCTATGACAACATCAGCGGCCGGGTTCTGACCGCGGTGCGTGAGGCCTACGAAGAGGCCGACGGGTTCGCCGCGCGCATCGAGGCTGCCATCGACGCGCTCCTGCGATTCTTCGCGCAGAACCCCGACTACGCCGAGATGTGCCTCGTGCAGGTGATGAGCGCGGGGCCGGACGCGGTGGCGTTGCGCGACAAGACCTTGCAGCAGCTCACCGAGCTCATCGTCGCGGCGGCCGACCGCGAGCTGCCCAAGCGTGGGCGACCGCCCGAGCTGATCGCCGAGGGCATCATCGGCGGCATCTACGAGATCCTCTACGCCCGCGTCATCCGCGGGCGGATCGACCAGTTGCCCGACCTCCTGCCCGACCTGGCCTACTCCGCGCTGCTGCCCTATCTGGGCGCGACGGAGGCGGCCAACGAGCAGCGCCGCCTGCGGCGCCGCGCCGGCCGTTCGGCCTGAGCCGCGGCGCGCGCGACGCCGGCTAGCTGTCGCGCTCGTCGGCGAAGGCCAGCAGCCCGAACAGCCGCGCGTGCAGATGGTCGAGCTCGTCGCGTGCGATCGCACCGGCGATCACGTGGCCGATCGCGCCGCAGAGGAACTCCAACTGGAGCTCGGGCACGACGCCCTCGTGGTGGTGCTCCCACCCGCGCGCCATCGAGGCGAGCGTCTCCTGGCGATCCTCGTCGCACAGGCACTGCATGTCGCGGTGGGCACACCGCGCTTCGGTGACCGTCATGCGCGCCGTCTCGGGATCGGCGAGCACGCCGTCGGCGAGGTCGTTGAGGGCGAGCGCGAGCCCCTCGGTCCAGGTCTCTGCCCCCAGCACCCGCGCCTCGAAGCGCGAGCGCATCGCGGCGGTGGCCTCTAGGTAGGCGTCGCCAAAGGACCGCTGAACATCCGTGCCGAGCATGTGGGACCTCCCCTGAGGTAGTTACGGAGAGCGACCATAGGGCCGTGTGAAGGGCAGGTCAATAGCAGAAACGGGCGCGTTTGCCGATTTGTTTCTCAAGCATCTGCACCGCTAGAGGATCTTTCAGTGGACGATCTCAGGAACCCGCGACCGACGGCCGTCAGGCTTGCTCGACCAGGCACGATCGCCGAGCAGCGCGATCGCCGCGGGCACGAGCACCAGCCGCACGATCGTCGCGTCGATAGCGATCGCGACTGCGGCGCCAAGGCCAACTTCCTGGATCACCGGTACGCCCGTTAGGGCGAAGGACCCGAAGACGGCGACCATGATGAGCGCCGCGCCGGTGATCGTGGAGCCGCTGGAAGCCAAACCATCCTGTACCGCTTCGCGCGTTCCGAGGCCCTGGAGGCGCCGCTCGCGGATGCGACTCAGCAGAAAAACCTCGTAGTCCATCGACAAGCCGAAGACCACCGCCAGCACGATTGGGATGGTGACCGTATCCAGATAACCTGGCGCGTCGAAGCCCAGGAAGCCGTCGGGCCAGCCCCAGACGAAGACGGCGGTCAGCACGCCATAGCTGGCCGCGACGCTGAGCACGTTGGCGAGCACGGCCTGGAACGCGAGCAGGACCGATCGCAACATGACCAGCAGCAGCACGAAGGTCGCGATCAGGACCCAGGCCGCGATCTTCCACAGCGAGCCGGTGATCGCGTGGTTGAAGTCGACCTGGGCGGCCGAGTTGCCGCCGACGAGCGAACCGCGCGGCAGGGTGTGCCGCAACCGCTTGATCAGCTCCTTGGCGGCCGGCGTGTCCGGGTTGTCGCGCGGGGTGACGATGATGAGGATGTGGCGCTTGTCCTTGGTCCGCGTCCGTACCCCGGTGCGGACGACCCCGGGGTCGGCGCGCAGCAGCTTGACGGCGCGGTCGAGCGTCGCCGGCGGCGTCAGGATCTTCACCGGCGCGCCCTGCCCTTGGCCGCGATTGGCGCTGAGCGCGGCCTCGAAGCCCTTGCGTACCTCGGAGTCCTTGGGGAACTGCCGCAGCACGCCATCGCCGGTCTTCAGCGCCGCCAGCGGCAGCGCCAGCAGCATCAGCAGCGCCAGCGCCGCGGCAAGCCAGGCGGCGGGCCGCGCGGTGACCTTGGCCGCCCAGGCTCCGAACCAGCGCCCGCCGGGCTTGCCGCCTTTGATCCGCTTGCCGACGACCGTCAGCAACGCGGGCAGCAGCGTCGCGCAGGCGAGCATCGAGATCAGGACGACGATGATCGCGCCGGCGGCCATCGAGCGGATCGCGGCGGTCGGGACGAGCAACAGCCCGGCAAGCGCGATGACGACCGCCACGCCGCTGAACGCCACGGCCACGCCCGATGTGCGCATCGCGGTGCGGCGCGCCTCCTCGAGGGTGGCGCCGCCGCGGAGCTCCTCCCGGTAGCGGACGACGACGAACAGCGAGTAGTCGACGGCGACGCCCAGCCCGATCATCGACGCCATGTTCGGCGTGTAGAAGCTCATCAGCGTGTGCCGGGCGAGCAGCTCGATGATCCCGCCGGTGATCAGCACGGCCACACCGCCCATGACCAGCGGCAGCGCCGCGGCGGCCAGCGAGCCGAAGACGGCGAGCAGGATCACCAGGATGATCGGGAAGCCCACGCGCTCGGCGCTGGCGAGGTCCTCCTTGGTGAGGTCCACCATGCCCGCCCAGAGCGCGCCCTGACCGATCAGGTGCACCTTCACATCGCCGTAGTGGCGCCCGTCGGCCAGGCCCAGCTCGCGCCGCAGCTGCTTGCCGACGTCGGGCGCGTGGAACTCGTCGACGCCGGTGATGAACGGGACGATCACCGGCCGCCCGGGCCGATGGGTGGCGAAGTAGAGCGCGGCCTCCTTGGTCTGCGGCAGCAGCTTGACCTCGGGCGTCGCCTTGTCGGCGCGCGTCAGCGCGTCCAGCGCGGCCGCGTAGTCGGCGCGGGGCGCGTCGCGCGGTCCGACGAGGACCGCGCCCAACATCGTCCCGCGCAGATCGCCCGAGACGCCGCGCTGCAGCGCCGCCTCGGTCTCCGCCGACCCCGAGCCGGGGACCTCGAAGCCCCCGCCCGTCAGATGGTCAGAGCCGCCGAGGGCCAGCGGCGCAGCGATCGCGACCAGGGCGGCCCAAGCCGCCAGGACGACCAGCGCCCTCCGTCGTCCGTGCATGGCGTGAGGCCGGTCTACGTCTAGCTACGGCAGGTCACAGCGCCGTCGAACTTCGCGATCTGACCCGTCTCGTAGGAGACCTCGACGTGGTACTTCCACTTGTGGCTCGCGGGGCACATGGTCGTGGCGATCCAGTCCTTGGCGTAGGACCGCGCGCCCGCCTCGACGTGCAGGCTCTCGACGCGCAGCGGGATGCCGGCGACGATC
Organism: Baekduia sp.; assembly: GCA_040509415.1. Classification (GTDB taxonomy): domain Bacteria; phylum Actinomycetota; class Thermoleophilia; order Solirubrobacterales; family Solirubrobacteraceae; genus Baekduia. The sequence goes on from JBEVLC010000192.1 coordinate 5,025, forward strand.
TGCAGGCTGCGCGGGATCGAGGCGCGGACCTTGTAGCCCCAGGGACCGCTCTTGAGCTTGGTGATCGTGGCGGTGACGGCCTTCTGGACGCGTGCCGGGTTCTTCAGCACGGTGTAGAAGTGGACGGCGTTCGCGCCGCCGTTGACCACCGTGATGTCCGGGATCGAGGCGACGCCGTCAGCGTCGGCCTTGCCGGTGCCGTGGCCCATGATCGACTTCTTGGGACAGGCGGCGATGCCGCCGCGCTCCATCGTCTGCGGCGAGCAGGTCGGGTACTTGCCGCCGTTGTAGTTGCCGCCCTTGGAGATCCACACGTCGACGGTCTGGGCCAGCGGCGGGTCGTAGTCGCGCGGCGTGTCGATCTTCGTCTTGACGTCGATGTTGATCCCCTGCGGGTGCTTGGGCGTGCCCGCCTTGTTCGGCGTCACCTTGGTGACCGAGCTGATCTTGATCGGGACGAGGTCCTGGCCGACGGCGATGGCTGCGGTGACCAGGGCGGTGACCGCGACGAGGGCCGCGAGGACAAGTGGGCGACGAGCGAGGGAGCGCATAGTTAAGGGCGACGCTAGAGGACGGGGGACGGTTTGGCAAACAGCAACATGTCTGGTTTCAGGCGGTGAGCGTCGCGTCGCCCTCGAGGAGCGCTTGGCCGTAGACGGACACCTGCCAGCGATCGCCACGCTGCTGACGGAGCAACTGCAGATCGTCGAGGTCGCGCAGGGTGCGCCGACAAGTCTGGGGCGTCAGGCGGACGGCGCCGCGGACGGCGTCCTCGTCGGCGCCGGGGTTCTCCCGGATGACCTCCAGCACACGCAGGCGGCTCGAGTTGAGGCTGTAGGCCCGCGGGCCCGGATAGCGCAGCGGCGTGCCGAAGATCCAGCCCTCTGGCAGCGCTTTGAGGAGCGGCTCGCGCAGGCCTTTGAGGCGCTTGTCGTGCTCGTCATCACGCGCCACCAGGCAGCGCACGGCGTGCGAGAGCGCTGGACCGTGGCGCTGCGCGACGGCGACGTCGAGCTCGGCCCGCAGCGCGTCGACGCCGTCCGGGTCGCCGTTGAGCGCGAAGAAGGCGTCGGTGACGCGACCGACCATGCCGGTCTTGTGCGTGCTCTTGCCGCGCTCGCGCGCTGGGCGCTTGGCCAGGGCCGTCGCCGGCGGCATCCCGCACATCGTGCGGACGAGGTTGACGAGGTCGCGATGCAGCCGCGGCGTCGGCTTCAGGATTGCCTCTCCCACCAGTTGCGGGCGCAACGCGGCGAAGACGACTTCAACGCTCCACTGCGGCGCGTCCTTTGGCCGATCAGCCGGCATGAGGCGCTTCAGGCGGTCGCGGACGGGCGCGAGCGCGCGGTCACGCTGCTCCCATGCGTCGGGACCGACGGCGATCGCCTCGAGCAGCGAGAAGCGCGACCACTGCGGCGCGGCGGCGGCGACGTCGAGCAACGTCCAGATCGCGGCGTCGAGACCCTCGGCGGGCGTGGCTGCGCGGTCAAAAGCCCTGCAAACGCGCATCTGGGCGTACGTGAGGGCGTGGACCATCGCGTCGACGACCAGGTTGTCGCGCGTCTGGTAGAGGTCGTAGACGCGGCCCTTGGTGACGCCGGTCGGCTGCTGGATGTGGTCGAAGCTGGACTCCAGCAGGCCCCTGTCGGTGACGACCTTGCAGGCCGTGTCGAAGATCCGCGTGCGCTGCATGTAGCGCACGTAGACGTCGGGAAATCCGTGCCGGCCTGCGGAGACCGGCGAGACGGGAAGGTTCGCAGCACGGGTCATAACTGCCGGCAGCGTAGCGCTTTGGGGTACGTCCGTGTGTCCTTATGTCAGTGGGCGGCCGCGACGGAGTGGCGAAGGGCGGTGGGTCGGGGTGCGGGGCGTGGCTGGATGGCCGGCGCTCCGTGACGATCGCCACCACGCTCTTGTGGTCTGGGGCGTGTGGTGCGTAGGCGGGCAGTGGTTCGGCGCGCATTCGTGTGGGCATCGAACGTGGTCCGCGCGGATGGCGACATCACGGATCACCGCCCTCCCTAGGCGCTCGCGCCGCGGACGTGCGTTTCTGCGCCTGCCAGGGGGGATCCGGGTCGATTTCGCCCGTCGGCACGACGTCAGTAGGAAGCCTGCGTTGACCGTCCCAAGCAACATGTGTGACAGATGCCCGGGAGTTGTGGGGGCGGTTGAGCTGCAACGAACCTGCGACATTGCAACGACTCTGCGAAATCCACCAATTCCGTCGAGCCCGCCATGTAGGCTCCGCCGCTCATCCAAAATCAAAGGACCCCCGCGACCGCTTACGACGGCCCGGGGGCATGACCCAAAGGAGTAGTAGCTCCCATGAGTGCCCACCAGGGTAATTCAGCCTGCCGTATCAGCGTCGACCCGTCGACGGCCGACGTGTTGCGTATCGAGGCCAAGAAGGTCTTGATGTTCAACCATGACCCGTTCGAGGACTTCATGGACTACGTGCCCACGAAGCAACTCGCGCTGGCCGACGTCTACCGCGACGCGACCGCGGTGATCGACGCGCTCGGCTGGGACCCCGAGATGGCCCCGCACACCGACGACTTCGAGGTGCCGCTCACCCGCGGCCACGTCGAACACCTCCACGAACGCCGCTGCGACCTGTTGGCGACCAACCTCGACCTGCTGACTGACATCGGCGCCGACACCACCGCCAACGCCGCGGTGATGAGCGACATCTACGCCAATCGCCACAGCGTCGAAGCCCTCAACAAGGTCTTCGACGCCTACAGCACCACGATAACGACGTAG
>JBEVLC010000193.1:0-5835 GCA_040509415.1 Baekduia sp.
TGAGGGTGCCGAGCTCTTCGACGTCGACGTCAACCGCTACGTCGACTACGTCTGCTGGTGGGGCCCGCTGATCGCAGGCCACGCGCAGCCCGATATCGTCGCGGCCGTCGTCACCGCGGCGCGCCGCGGCACGAGCTACGGCGCGCCGCCCGCCGGCGAGGTCGACCTCGCCGACGAGGTCGCCCGGCGCTTCCCGTCGGTCGAGATGCTGCGCATGACCTCCTCGGGCACCGAGGCGTCGATGAGCGCGATCCGCCTCGCGCGCGCCGCGACGGGCCGCACCAAGCTGCTGAAGTTCGCCGGCGCCTACCACGGCCATGTCGACGGCCTGCTGGCCGAGGCGGGCAGCGGCCTGGCGACGGCCGGGATCCCGGCCAGCCCCGGCGTGCCCGAGTCCGCGACGCACGAGACCGTGATCGTGCCGTTCAACGACGGCGAGGCGGTGGCCAAGGCCTTCGCCGAGCACGAGTTCGCCGCGGTCATCGCCGAGCCCTACCCGGCCAACATGGGGCTCGTCCCGCCCGTCGAGGGCTTCTTGGAGCTGCTGCGCCACAAGGCCGACGACACCGGCGCGCTGCTGATCTTCGACGAGGTCATCACGGGCTTCCGCGTCGCCGCCGGCGGCGCACAGGAGCGCGAGGGCATCGCGGCCGACCTGACGGTCATGGGCAAGATCATCGGCGGCGGCCTGCCCGCGGCGGCATACGGCGGCTCGCGCGCGCTGATGGATCGGATCGCGCCGGCCGGCGACGTCTACCAAGCAGGAACGCTCAGCGGCAATCCGCTGGCCGTCGCCGCCGGCCTGGCGACCCTGCGGTTGCTCGATGACGCGGCCTACATCCGCCTCAGCGCCACGACCGAGACGCTGGCCGCCGGTCTGCGCGACGCGGCGGCAGGCGCTGGCGTGCCGGTCGCGGTCAACGCGGTGCCCGGTCTGCTGACGATCTTCTTCGCCGAGACGGCCCCGCGCGACTACGCGGGCGCCCAGGCTTGCGACCACGAGGCCTACGCCGCGTTCTGCCGCGCGCTGCTGGCCCGCGGCGTCTACCCGCCGGCCTCGCAGTACGAGGCGTGGTTCCCGTCGCTGGCCCACACCTCCGAGCATCTGGACCGCACGCTGGACGCGGTCAACGCGGCCTTCGCCGAGCTGTCGTGATCCTCGAGCGTCTCGCGGACGTCGTCCGGGAAGACGGCGGCCTGCTCGCCGCAGCGGTGCGAGATGAGGTCACCGGCGACACGCCCCACGGCGACGCCGTCGCCCGTGGTCCGCGTTCTGACGGTCACGCCGCCGACCTCCCGCTGGTGATCGAGGCGGTCCGCGAGGGCTACCTCCTGCACTACGGCGAGGGGCGGCTCATGTCGCGCGAGGACGACGACCTCGCGCTGCTCGCGGGCGATCGCCTCTACGCGCTGGGGCTGGAGCGCCTCGCGGCGGCCGGCGACCTCGATGCCGTACGCGCCCTCGCCGACCTGATCGCCCTCTCGGCCCAGGCCCAGGCAGCCGGTGACGCGCCGCTCGCCGATGCCGTCTGGGCGGCCGGTTGCGCCGAGCTTGGATGGGGCCCAAACGCCGACCTCGAAGCGGCCAAAGTCGCGGCACGTGCAGGGAAAACAGACGCCGCGGAGCGCCTCGAAGCAGCCGCGCGCCACATCGCCGGAAGCCTGGCGCCGAACCGTTGACCGAGTGGCGGGCGCAGGCGGCACGGCCCGTACGATGATCGAGCGGTAGATTTCCGGGCCCGGATGCGCGTCCACCAGGATCGCGCGTCTCCCGGACAGGATCCAAGACCCACCGTGCCCAAGAAGCAAGCCAAAAGCAAGTACACCGCCGACCGGGGCATCCCCGGGGCGTTCGAAGGCGAGACCGTCACCCGGCGCCGTTTCATGGTCGGGACGGCCCACGCCACCGGCGCCATTGCCACCTCGGCGATCCTCCTTCCCGCGCTGGGGTTCGCCCTCGGCCCGCTGTTTGAGGAGCATGAGGTGCGCTGGCAGCCCGTCGGCACCCCCGACGAGTTCCCCGACGACACCTACGTGCCGAAGGTCATCTCGGTGGTCGACGGCATCGGCGAGTCCGGCAAGACGACCGTTTACGTGCGCAAGCGCAACGCGGAGATCGACACCGATGAGCTCCCCAAGGGCTTCGAGGCCGAGCAGTTCGTCGCGATCTCCACGCGCTGCATGCACCTGGGCTGCCCGGTCCGCTACACCGAGGCCGCGCAGCGCTTCATCTGCCCGTGCCACGGCGGCGTCTACGACTTCCAGGGCAAGGTGGACGGCGGCCCGCCGGTCCGCCCGCTGGACCGCTTCTACAACCGCGTGCACAACGGCCAGCTCGAGATCGGCCCGCGCTTCTCGGTCAATCGCGAGCTCAAGCGCTTCTCGCCGCGCAACCCGGGTGAGCCACTCGACGGCATCGGTGGGATCCTGTACCCGTCGCGGCCGACGATCCGGAAGCTCGACTCGCTCCCACAGGACTAAGCACTGATGCCCAAGCTCAAGATCCCCGCTCCGCCTGTTCCGCCCGGCCTGCGTCCGGCGCCGCCGCGTCCCGGCGCGCCCAAGCAGGGCCCGGTCGAGAAGGCCGCCGAAGCGGGCATCTACACCGTCGACTGGATCGACGAGCGCACCTCGCTGTCGGGCGGTCTGCGCTGGCTGATGTTCCGCAAGGTGCCCAAGGGCACCAACTGGTTCTACACCCTGGGCTCGGCGACGATGTTCGCCTTCCTGTCGCAGGCGATCACCGGCGTCTTCCTGGCGATGTACTACCGCCCCGACGCGGCCGGCGGAGCCTACGAGTCGGTCCGCCACATCAACGACAGCGTCTTCCTCGGCGAGTTCGTGCACGGCATGCACAAGTGGGGCTCGTCGGTGATGATGGTCCTGATCTTCCTGCACATGGCCCGCACGTTCTTCTTCGGGGCCTACAAGTACCCGCGCGAGCTCAACTGGGTCATCGGCGTGGCGCTGCTGATCCTGACGTTCGTCATGGCGCTCACGGGCTACCTGCTGCCGTTTGACCAGCGGTCCTTCTGGGCGACCGTCGTGGCGAACAACATCACCGCGTCCGGCCCGCTCGTCGGCCCGTACCTCGGTGACTTCCTCAACGGCGGCGCGGAGTTCAACGCGACGACCTTGTCGCGCTTCTACGCGATCCACATGTTGTTGGTGCCGGGCATCATCGGCGCCCTCATCGGCGCGCACCTGTACCTCGTGACGCGGCTGGGCACCACGGCGCCCCCGTGGCAGAAGGTCAAGCCCGCCGAAGAGCTGATCGAGGAGGACGCGTGAACCGTCGCGAGAAGGAGGAGTACCTCCGCGAGTACTCGATCCTGAAGGCTCAGGGGAAGCCGTTCTTCCCCTACGCGGTCGCCAAGGACGGCGCGATGGCCTGCATCGTGCTGCTCGTCATCATCCTGATGTCGATCGTCCTCGGCGCGGAGCTCGGCCCGAAGGCCGACCCGACGACGACGACCTACACGCCACGTCCGGAGTGGTACTTCTTCTTCCTCTTCGAGCTGCTGCGCGTCATCAAGCCGCCGGAGTACGTCGCGCTGGCGACGATCGGCATCCCGACGGTCTGCATGATCCTGCTGTTCCTGCTGCCGTTCTATGACCGCGGTCCGGAGCGGCGCCCCGAGCGGCGCCCGGTCGCGACGCTGACGGCGATCCTGATCATCGGCGCGATGGCCTACCTCACCTACGAGGGTGCCGCGGCGGGTCCGCCGACCCAGATCGACATGTCGACGCCGAGCACGGTCATCGCCGAGGGCCCGAAGGTCGTCGAGCAGTACGAGTCGGGCCGGCAGGTGGCGGCCCAATCGGGCTGCCTTGCCTGTCACAAGATCGGCCACAACGGCAACGGCGGCCCCGGCCCCGATCTGACCGACATCGCCGATCGCCTTCCGGCCGCCGGCATCGAGCGGACGCTGATCAACCCGACGGCGCCGATGCCGTCCTTCGCGAGCCTGCAGAAGAACGATCCCGAGAAGTTCCAGAACCTCGTGGCGTTCCTGGGCCGGCTGAAGTCGGGCGACGGTCACTAGATGAGCGCCACCGGCAGCGGGGGGCGGGCGGGTCCGATTCCGCCAGCTCCCGCCGCCGATCGCGGCACCCTGCCCGAGACGCAGGTCCGCGCGATGTTCGATCGCGTCGCGCGGGGCTATGACCTCCTGAACTCGGTCATGACGGCCGGGCTGCATCACCAGTGGCGCCGGCGCGCGGTCGATCTGGCGGGTGTCGGTCCGGGCGACCGCGTCCTGGACGTGGCGACGGGCACGGGCGACTTGGCGATCGAGCTGGCCGCGCGGGTTGCCCCCGGTGGTGAGGTCATCGGCAGCGACTTCTCCGAGAACATGCTCGCGCTGGCGCGCAAGAAGGCGCCGGAGATCACGTTCGAGTGGGGCAACGCGCTCGAGTTGCCCTACGCCGACGACGAGTTCGACGCGGCGACGGTTGGGTTCGGGGCGCGCAACTTCTCCGATCTGGACCGTGGGCTCGCCGAGCTGACGCGCGTCGTGCGGCCCGGCGGCCGGGTCCTGATCCTGGAGATGACGACGCCGCAGAAGCCGCCGCTGTCGACCTTCTTCAAGCTCTGGTTTGACCGCGTGGTGCCGCTGCTCGGCAAGCTCTCCAGCGATCCCGACGCCTATGAGTACCTCCCCAACAGCGTCAAGCGCTGGCCGGATCCATCGGGGCTGGCGGCGGCGTTCGATCGCGCGGGGCTGCAGCAGATCCGCTGGATGCTGACCGCGGGCGGGATCATCGCCACGCACGTCGGCGTCAAGCCCGCGGCGCCGATCCTCACGTCGCGCAACGGCACGCACCCGGAGCCATGAGCGCTGGCGGCACGGGCTCTCCGGCCGCAGTCGAGGGCGGGCCGGTCACGGCCATCGTCCACGCTGGCGGGCCGCACGTCCTGCCGCTGCTGGACCGGGTCGAGGAGCTGCTGCGCGAGGTCGCCGCCGGCCACGGTGCGGTGCTCGCCGAGCACGCGGGATCGACGATCGCCGCGGGCGGCAAGCGTCTGCGCCCGCTGCTGGTCATCCTCGCCGCGGCGGGTCAAGTCCGTGGCGACGGTGACGGTCTGGTGCGCGCCGCCACGGCCGTCGAGCTCGTCCACAGCGCGACGCTTGTCCACGACGACGTCCTCGACCTCGCGCCGCTGCGCCGCGGGCGTCCCACGGTCTTCGCCACCGCCGGTCGCGCCGCGGCGACCCAGACCGGCGATTTGCTCTTCTCCCGCGCCTTCGCGCTGCTGGCCGCCAACGGCGACCCGGCGCAGGTGCGCGCGCTCAGCGACGCGGGCTCGGCGCTCGCGCGCGGGGAGCTGCTGCAGCGCGCCGACGCCTTCGACGCCGCGATCCCGCTCGAGCGCTACCTGCAGCGCTGCGAGCTGAAGACCGCGCGGCTTTTCGAGGCCGCGTGCATCCTTGGCGCGCTGGAGGGCGGCTCGACCGACGCGCAAGCCCTGCGCGAGTTCGGCCGCCGCATCGGCCTGGCCTTCCAGATCCTCGACGACGTCCTCGACGTCGCCGGTCCCGCCGAGCGCACCGGCAAGCATCGCGGCACCGATCTGCTGGATGGCACCGTCACGCTGCCGTTCATCCTCGCGCGTGAGCGCGACCCGGCGCTCGGCACGCTCGACCCCCGTGCGATCGAGACGCCCGCGGCGGCCGAGGAGATCTGCGATCGCATCGTGGCGACCGGCGCGCTGGACGAGGCCCGCGTCGTCGCGCTCGAGCACGTCGCGGCGGCCAAGGCCGTCATCCCGCCGGGCCTGGCCGACCGCGAGCGCGCCGCGCTCCTGCTGGTCGCCGACGGCGTCGTCGCCCG
>JBEVLC010000194.1:0-3057 GCA_040509415.1 Baekduia sp.
CAGCGCCGTGGCCGATGCCGCGGCCGTGGCTTGAGACCTCAGAAGGAACCGACACAGACCAATGGCCGCCGAACTCGAGATCCGCAACCTCCACGTCCAAGCCGGGGACAAGCAGATCCTCAAGGGCCTGGACCTCACCGTCACCAAGGGCGAGATCCACGCGCTGATGGGCCCCAACGGCTCGGGCAAGTCGACCCTGGCCAACGCGATCATGGGCCATCCGGGCCTCGAGGTCACCGAGGGCCAGATCATCTTCCAGGGCGAGGACATCACGGAGGCCGATCCCGACGAGCGCGCTCGCGCCGGCTTGTTCATGGCCTTCCAGTACCCGGTCGCGATCCCGGGCGTGACGATCACCAAGTACCTGCGGATGGTCCTCAACGCCCACCGCGAGGCGCGCGGCGAGAAGGAGATCTCGCTCAAGGACTTCCGCAAGACGGTGGAAGCGGCGATGGAGCTGACCAACGTCCCGCGCGAGTTCGTCTCCCGCTACCTCAACGACGGCTTCTCCGGTGGCGAGAAGAAGCGCCTCGAGGTGCTCCAGCTCGCGCTGCAGCAGCCGCGCCTCGCGGTCCTCGACGAGACCGACTCCGGTCTGGACATCGACGCGCTCAACGTCGTCGCCCACGGCGTCAACACGATCGCCAAGGGCTCGGACATGGGCGTGTTGATCATCACCCACTACCAGCGCATCCTGCACCTGGTGGAGCCGACCCGGGTGTCGATCATGTTCGACGGCCAGATCATCAAGGAGGGTGGGCCCGAGCTCGTCGAGCAGCTCGAGTCCGAGGGCTACGCCAACATCAAGGAAGCGGCGGGCGTCGGGGCCTAAGGGGCATCACCATGGCCGCAACCGCCCAGCTCGACGTGCGCGCGCAGTTCCCCACGCTCGACCGTGAGGGCGTCGCCTACCTCGACAGCGCCGCGACGTCGCAGACGCCGGACGTCGTGCTGGCCGCGATGGACGACTACTACCGCCACCACCGCGCGTCGGTGCATCGCGGGACCTACCCGTTGGCCTCGGAGGCGACCGACCTCTTCGAGGGCGCGCGCACGCGCATTGCCGCGTTCGTCAACTGGGCCGCGCGCGACACGGTCTTCACGCGCAACGCGTCCGAGGCGCTGAACCTCGTCGCCCACGGCTGGGGCCGTCGCCACGTCGGCGCCGGCGACCGCATCCTCGTCACGCGGATGGAGCACCACTCCAACTTCGTGCCGTGGTGGATGCTGGCGCGCGAGACGGGCGCCGAGCTGGTCGAGGTGCCGGTCGACGCCGAAGGCGTGATCGACCTCGACGTGCTCGATGGGCTGCTGCCGGGCGCCAAGCTGCTGGCGATCGCCCATGTCTCCAACGTCGTCGGGACGATCAACCCGATCGCCGAGATCGCGCGGCGCGCCCGCGCTGCGGGGGTCGTCACGGTCGTGGATGGCTCGCAGGCCGTGCCGCAGATGCCGGTCGACCTGGCCGCGCTGGACGCCGACTTCTACGCCTGGACCGGCCACAAGGCCTACGGGCCGACGGGCGTTGGCGTCCTGCACGGGCGTCACGACCTGCTGCTCGACACCGAGCCGCTGATCGGTGGCGGCCACATGATCTCCAGCGTGTCGTTCGACGAGGTCCGCTGGGCCGCGCCGCCGGCGCGCTTCGAGGCGGGGACGTCGGCCATCGCCGAGGTCATCGGCCTCGGCGCCGCGGTCGATTGGCTCACCGATTTGGGCATGGACAACGTGCGCGCCCACGAGGCCGAGCTGACCGCCTATGCGCTGGAGCGCCTCGGCGCTGAGGACGACGTCACGCTGCACGGCCCGCTGGACGCCGAGCACCGCGGCGCGCTGGTCTCCTTCGCGCTCAAGGGCGTTCACCCGCACGACGTCTCCGAGATCCTCGGTCGCCGCGGCGTGTGCGTCCGGGCCGGTCACCACTGCGCCCAGCCGCTGATGCAGCATCTGGGCGAGTCGGCGACGACGCGCGCGTCGTTTGCCGTCCACACCGCCCGCGAGGAGGTCGACGCGCTTGTCGACGGCCTGGCGGAAGTCCGGAGGATCTTCGCCTAGCCATGGACGACCTGTATCGCGAGGAGATCCTCCAGCACTACAAGCGGCCCCACAACTGGGGTCCGATGGAGTCGCCGGACCTGGAGGCCGAAGACCACAACCCGCTCTGCGGCGACCAGCTCAAGGTGATGCTGAAGGTCGACGACGACGGCAAGGTCGCCGAGGTCCGCTTCGAAGGCCACGGCTGCGCGATCTCGCAGGCCAGCGCCTCGATGGCCTCCGACGAGGTCGTCGGCATGCCCGTCGAGGAGCTGCTGCGCCTCGATCGCTCCTTCGTGCTCGACCTGCTCGGGATCGACATCAGCGCGACCCGGATGAAGTGTGCCTTGTTGTCGTTGAAGGTCCTGAAGTCCGCCGGCCTCGGCCACGAGGTCGACTGGGAGCCCGAGACGCCACCCGCGGCTGCGCCGGCTTCACCGGCCGACCGCGAGCGGATCTAGCGCCAGCGCGCGGGCGGCGGGATATGGTCGCCGCGACATGTCCGCCGAGCCCGAGATCTTCCAGCTCCACGACAGCGAGCGGCTGACCGTCGTGACCGACACGCCGGAGCTCCTGGAGGTCGCGGCTGAGTGGGGGCCGGTCGAGCATCGCCCGCCCGCGCACCTTCACCCATCCCAGGACGAGCGCTTCGTCGTGGCCGAGGGCGAGCTGACGGCTGAGATCGCCGGCGAGCGTCGCGTGTTGGGTGCCGGAGATGTGCTGGAGATCCCGCGCGGCACGCCGCACCGCATGTGGAACTCGGGGACCGGGCCGGCGCGCGCGTCCTGGCAGACGCGCCCGGCGCTGCGCACCGCCCAGTTCTGGCGCGCGATGGACGCGGCGCGCCAGACGCGCCCGACCCGACACGGCGGCCTCCTCACGCCCGTCGCGGTCGCGCCGCTGCTGCGCAAGTACCGGCCCGAGTTCCAGCTCGCGCTCCCCGCGCCGCTGGAGCGCACCGCGCTCGCCGTGCTCGGCCTCGCCGCGCGCGTCCGCGGCTACCGCTGAGCCCACATCAGGCAT
>JBEVLC010000195.1:0-16033 GCA_040509415.1 Baekduia sp.
TAGGGCCGGAAGCGCAAGCTGGCCAGCAGGGCCCCGCGGAGGTCCGGCGCCCCGCGGGCGTGCTCGGGCAGCGCGCCGGCCAACACCGTGGTGCAGCGATCGCGCAGGGCGGCCAGTGCGACGTCGTCGACGGCCTCGTCGTGGTGGGCGCGGTAGTAGGCGATCTCGGCGCGCATCCCGGCCGCCGCGTCAGCCTCGGAGACCGCGACACCGCGCGCCGCGAGCTCGGCGCGCAGACGCGGCGCCGGCGGCTCGAGCTCCAGCAGCGTGCCAAGCGCGTCGAGGAGGACGGCTCGAAGTCTCAAGCCACCCAGTGCCACGTCGTAAAGAGGGCGCTGCACGCTGCCAACCCGACGGCGAACACGCCCAGCACAGCCACACGCCGCCATCCCGGCCCGCGCGCGAGCCACAGCCCGAGCCAGAGGAAGAGCGGGTAGAGGACCGCTTCGAAGCGTGGGAGCGACATCAGCGGCTGTGGGCCCACCGGGTAGGAGAGCGGCAGCAGCAGCGCGCAGGTCGCATACGCACCGTGCGCCAACGGGAGCCGGCGCAGCGCGCCGATCAGCGCGGGGACCACGAGCACCAGGCAGGCGAAGAGGGCGATGTTGTGGCGCCCGATCGCCATCGCGTCGCCCGCGGCCTGGCCGAAGTACACCGGCGGTGGCGGGCCGTGGAGGAGCTGGCGGACACCGTCCCATGCCGCGCTCGCCCCGTCGGCGATGCCCGCCCATGGCCCGGCGAGGCTGCGATGCCACGTGTCCTGCGCCGAGAACGGCGCGCCCGCACCCTCCCCGTCCAGCGCCAAGTACCCGCAGAACGCCGCCAGGCCCGCGGGGACGAGCGCCAGCCACGCCCCGTCGCCCAGCCGCGCTCGCCGTGCGCGGTAGGCCTCCAACCACAGCAGCCCCAGCGGGATCACCAGCAACAGCCCGGCACTGCGCGTCGCAGCCCCCAGCGCGCCGAGCCCCGCGGCCAGCGCCCACCGCTCCTGGCGCGCGGCGAGCACCGCACCGACCGACACCATCAAGAACAGCGACTCCGAGTAGGCCGCCGAGAACCACAGCGAGCCCGGGAAGAGCGCCAGCGACAGGACCGCCCAGCGCGCGGCTTCGGGTCCGACCTCGATCACGGCCAGGCGATGCAGCGCCGCAAGTCCGACGACGAACGCCGCGCACGAGATCACGATCGCCGCGACCAGCGGCGAGCCGCACAGCACGCCACCGACCTTGACCAGCAACGGGTAGAGCGGGAAGAACGCCGCGCGGTCGCCGTTGCCGTAGCCCGAGTCCGCGATGGTCAAGAACCACACGCTGTCCCAGCGCGCCGCGGGCCCGACGAGCAGATCCCCGAAGGCTCCGAACGGCCGCGTGACGCCCGTCGGATCGAACGCGACGCGGTGCGCGGCGTGGACGCCCCAGATGCCGACCGCCCCAAGCCCCGCCGCCCAGACGATCGCCCGCGAGAGCCAGAACGCCCTCAGCGCGGCGGCGAAGTCCGCGCGCCACGGACCCGCGGCGACGCGCGGGGCCGCCTGGCGCTTTTGTACGGTCACGCCCACGTGAGACACATCGTCGCAGCCGCAGCCGCCGATCAGACGTGGCTCGAGAAGCACAGCAACCTCTTCACGGCGCTGGGGACGCTGCTGGCCGGCGCGCTGATCGTCTTCTTCATGGACCGCTTCCTGGTCCGCCGCGCGACCAAGCTGGCCGAGATGGTCACCGGCGACAAGGGCCTCTCGCGCGACACCGCGACCCGCCTGCGCTTCGCACGGCGCGCGATCGAGGCCGTCATCGCGGTCATCGTCATCGCGATCGCGCTGTCGGAGTTCGACTCGCTGGACCGCGTCGGCCGCACGATCCTGGCCTCCAGCGCGATCACCGCCGCCGTCGTCGGCTTCGCCGCCCGCCAGACGCTGGCTAACGCGATCGCGGGGATCCTGCTGGCGATCGTCCAGCCGATCAGGATCGGCGACCTCGTGACCTTCGAGGACCAGACCGGGACCGTCGAGGACGTCGGCTTGACCTACACGTGGCTGCGCACCGGCGCCGACGCGCGGCTGCTGGTCCCCAACGAGCGCCTCGCCGGCGGGATCATCCGCAACGACTCGATCCGCTCGCCGACCGTCGCGATCGAGGTCTCCGTCTGGCTCGCGCCCGACGCCGACGAGGCCCGCGCGCTGGACGCCCTGCGCGCGCTCGACGGCGTCCGCGCCCGCATCGCGCAGTCCACGCAAGACGGGCTCAGCCTGCTCGTCATGGGCGAGCCCGGCCCACCATCAGAGCGCCTCGCCCGCGAGGCCGACCTGCGCGCCACGGCCCTCGGGGCCCTGCGCGGCGCAGGTGTCCGCTGACGCCAGCTCGGCCGCCAACCGGCGGAGGGTTCTCGCGGGCGGGCTAGAATCCACTTCTCGCGAGCGCAGGGCAGAGGCCGCTTCTGCTGAGTTGCGCACGCTCATCTCCATGTCCCGCCGCGAACGACAGCGACGCCGGCGTCGCAACAAGGGCGGCCCGGCCCGCCCACTCTTCCTCGCCTTCGGCGTGCTGACGACGTTCGCCGCCCTCGCCGTCCTCGGCGCCGTCGGCTGGGTGGTCTCGGTCGCGACCTCCGCTCCCGCGCTGGACACGATCAAGCCCCAGGACCAGGGCGCGGCCTCGGTCATCTACTCGTCCGACCGCAAGCGCCTGGGCTTCATCAGCAACGACATCCTGCGCACGCCGGTCACCGGCGGCCAGATCCCGCAGGTTGCGCGTGACGCGACGGTCGCGATCGAGGACCGTCGCTTCTTCGAGCACAAGGGCGTCGACTTCGAGGGCGTCATCCGCGCCGCGGTCAAGAACCTGGAGTCCAAGGACGACGTCCAGGGCGGCTCGACGCTGACGATGCAGCTGATCCGCAACCTGTACACCAAGGACACGGTCCGGACCGGCATCGAGGGCTACAAGCGCAAGATCCGCGAGGCCAAGCTCGCCGAGGAGCTGGAGAACCGCCACCCGGGCCGACGCGGTAAGCGCTGGATCCTCGACCAGTACCTCAACAACGTGCCCTACGGCACGGTCGGCGGCAAGACCGCGGTCGGCATCCAGGCCGCGGCCCGCATCTTCTATGACAAGCCCGCCAGCAAGCTGACGCTGGCCGAGGCCGCGCTGCTCGCGGGCCTGCCCCAGGCCCCGTCGCTCTACAACCCGTTCCTGAGCGCCGGCAAGGCCGAGGCCCGCCGCAACGACGTCCTGCGGCGCATGGCCGACCAGGGCTTCATCACCCAGAGCGAGGCCGCCAAGGCGATCGACGAGCCGCTCGGCGTCAAGGCCAACGGCTACTACTCCAAGAAGCGCGAGAGCTACTTCTATGACTATGTCAAGCAGCAGCTCGTCGACGAGTACGGGGCCAAGCGCGTGCAGGCCGGCGGCATGCACATCTACACGACGCTGAACCTCAAGATGCAGAAGGCGGCGCGCAAGGCGCTGGACGACAGCTTGGGCGGTACCGACCGCTCCGGCTCGATCGTCACGGTCGACCCGGCCAACGGCGACATCAAGGCGATGGCCTCGACCGCCACCTACGGACAGTTCAAGTTCAACTTGGCCTCCCAAGGTCACTACGCCGCCGGCTCGACGTTCAAGGTGATGGTGTTGATGGCCGCCCTGCGCAAGGGCGTCGATCCCAACAGCACCAGCTACACGTCGATGCCGCTGAAGTTCAACGACCCCACGTGGGGGCCGATCGACGTCCACACCTACTCCGGTAGCTACATCGGCCGCGCGAACCTGGTCAAGGCGACGCTCGCCTCCGACAACTCGATCTACCAGCAGCTCGACCTCGACCTCGGCCCGCAAGCGGTCAAGGAGACCGCGATCGACATGGGGATCAAGAGCCCCGTCGACGCGCTGCCGGCCGCCGCGCTCGGCGGTCTGACCAAGGGCGTCACGCCGCTGGAGATGGCCAACGCCTACGCGACGATCGCCTCCAACGGCTGGCGCAACAAGGTCAGCGCGGTCCGCAAGGTCTGCTTCCCCAAGAAGCTGGGCGGCTTTGACTGCAAGGTCGAGAAGGCGCACCGCCACCGCGCCTTCGAGGACGGCGTGACCGCCGAGGCGACCAAGATCCTGAAGGCCAACGTCGAGGGCGGCACGGGCACCAAGGCCCAGATCGGCTGCCCCGCCGCCGGCAAGACCGGCACGGTCGACGACTTCACCGATGCCTGGTTCGTCGGCTACACGCCGAAGCTGGCGACGTCGGTCTGGGTCGGTCACGCGACCGACCGCCGCACGCTTGGTGCGGGTGCCGCGGGCGGCGAGGTCGCCGCGCCGATCTGGGGCCAGTACATGAAGGTCGCCCACGGCAAGTACTGCGGCGACTTCCCCAAGCCCAAGCACGCGTTCGTCTCCACCCCGTTCTTCGGCAAGTACGCCAAGACCGGCGTCAAGGACAACAAGGTCGACCCGAGCACCTACCAAAAGGACCCCAGCGGCGCCCAGAAGCTCGAGACGGGCAAGGACGGCAAGGGGACCGGCAACGGCTCGACCAAGTACCCCAACGACCAGTACCAGGCCCCGCCGCAGGAGGCGCCCGCGACGACGACGCCTCCGGCGGCCGCCACCCCTGACCCCGCAGCCGGCACCGGCACCCCCGCCGCAGATCCCACGACAGGCACCGGCGGGGGCACGGGCGCTCCGCCGCCCTAGAAACACCCAAGCCAAGCGGCTGTCGCGCTTCACCAAAAGCCCCCGCTCGCGCTTCCGGGCCCTGGTACGGTCGCGCGATGTCCAAAGAGGACAAGGTGGAGTTCGAGGGCGAGGTGCTGGAGGCACTCCCGAACGCCATGTTCAAGGTCCAGCTCGACAACGGCCACGAGGTCCTCGGGCACGTCGCCGGCAAGATGCGCCGCTTCCGGATCCGGATCCTCCCGGGCGACCGCGTCCGGGTCGAGCTGAGCCCGTATGACTTGAGCCGCGCGCGGATCATTTATCGACATCGCTAGCTTCGTGCGATGGCCGAGCTGGACCTCATCGCCGCCTTCCAGCGGCTGTTGACCAATCGCTCCGAGCGGATCGTGCGCTGGTCAGGCGATGACTGCGCGGTCGTGCGCGCGCGACCGGTCCAGGCCGTCAGCGTCGACGCGATGGTCGACGGCGTCCACTTCCGGCTCGAGCACCCCGCGGTCACGGCGGCCGATGTCGGCCATCGCGCGCTGGCCGGCGCGCTGAGCGACCTCGCCGCCATGGGCGCCGATCCGGGCGAGGCCTACATCGTGCTCGGGCTCCCCGAGGGCTTCGGCGAGCCCGACGCGCTCGCGCTCGCCACCGGGATGGAGGAGCTCGCCGCGCGCACGGGCACCACGATCGCCGGCGGCGACGTGACGCGCGCGCCCGTGCTGACGATCTCGGTGACCGTCGTCGGCTGGGCTGACGACGAGGCGCAGCTGATCGGCCGCGACGGCGCGCGCCCCGGCGACGCGGTCGTCGTGACCGGCGACCTCGGCGCCGCCGGCGCCGGTCTGGCGATCCTGCTCGGTCAGGCCGAGGGGGACCTGTCGTTGGTGACCCGTCACCTGCGACCGGAGCCCCGCCTGGCCGAGGGCAAGGCGCTGGCCGCCGCCGGGGCGCACGCGCTGATCGACCTCTCTGACGGCATCGCCACCGACGCGGCGCACGTCGCGCGCGCCAGCGGCGTCGCGCTGGAGATCGACCTCGACGCGCTGCCGGTCACGCCCGCCGTCGCACGCGTCGCCGCCCAGCTCGACACCCTGCCGGGCGTCCTGGCGGCAACCGCCGGCGAGGACTACGAGCTGCTGGCGTGCCTCCCGCCCGCGGCGGCGGCCGCGCTGGGCGCGACCGTCACGACGATCGGCCAGGTCGCCGCGGTGGCGCCCGACCGCGCGCCCGGCCTCAGATTCGCGGGCGCGGGCTCGGATCGCCCGCTGCGCGGACACGAGCACCACGTCGCGTGATCGCGCGGTCGGCGGCCGCGCGGCGCAGCAGCGCCTCGGCGACCAGCTGCGCGTCCACCACGTACATGTCGTGTTCGACCTGCGCCTTCAATGCCTTGGTGTACATCTTCCGCTTCACTTTCCTGCTCGACCCCCCTGTCTTTCGACCATCGGGTCAAGGCGAGATCGTGGTGAGACGGAGGCGCTCAAACTCCGACCCTTGTCCAGCCGGGCGGCCCGCAGGGGGACGACGCGTGTCAGACGTGAGACAACGACGATTCGCTGAGCCGCGCTGAACAACGGGTGACAGGCGGAGAGCACCAGCCGCCCGTACCCGGCGTCACGCAGGACCGACACCGCGTCGGGCGCAACGATCCGCGTGCGCTGGACGCGATAGGTGAAGGTCGCGTAGGGCATCTCCACCATGATGCGATCACCCGCCTTCAGGCGGTCGAGATGGCGAAACGGCGCCCCGTAGGTCGTGCGATGCCCGGCGATCGCCACCGTCGGACCGGCGCCGGGCAATGGCATCCTGTCGAAGGTTCCCGGACCCTTGCGAAGGTCCGAAGGATCAGCGCCCTTGACCATCACGAAATCGGCGTCGAGACGCCCGATCTTCAACCGCCCGATCGCGTCGCCGGGCGCGGTGTGCCGTTGCAGCGAGCGCGCCAGGAACGCGATCCGCCGACGCTCACCGGCCAGGCCCGCGAGCACCCGCGCCTCGAGGGGCGTCGGGCCCGTCGCCTCGAGGTGGCGCAGATCGCCGCGGAGGCCGCGCTGGCGCATCGTGGTCTGCAGCGCCGTGAGCGGCTCCTGCCAGACGAGCGTCAGCACGGCGTCGACGAGCATGAGCAGCCCCGCCGCGATCAAGACGGTGGACAACGCGCGCAAGACCCGGCGACGACGCTCAGAGCGGGCGGGCGGGGGCGCGAGCGTCGCCATGACCTAGCGGCGCAGCGCCGATCCGGTTCCGCCGAGCGATCCAGGACCGGCGTAGGTGACGGGTCCGCGGACGGTGATCTCATCAGGCTCGTCGTCCTGGCGCCGACGGCGGCGGACCGCCACCAGCGCCGCGGCGACCGCGCAGCCCCAGAGCAGGCTCCACAAGACCCATGAGCCGATCGGGATGTGGCCGCCGGCCACCAGCAGCGTCCAGAACCAGACGCTCTGCGGGAGGTCGAGCCCGAACGCGCGCGCGTCGACGAGCCCGACGACGAGCAGCGGCACCAGCGCCAGGGCCACCACCGCCAGCGACAGCCACCGCGGCAGCCGCAGATCCGGCGTCAGCGCCCAGAACCACAGATGCGCGGCGGGGACGGCGAGCGCCGCGGCGTAGGGGTTGGCAACCCACAGCGCGCCGGCGATCGCGACCGTCGTCAGGCCAACGGCGACCACCGCGCCGGCCGCATCCGGCTCCTGCTTGCGCACCCGCGCCGCACCGCTGGCTCCCAGCAGCGCCGGCCGCGCGACCAGCCATCCGAGCGCGAAGACCAGCAGGATCGCCACGAAGGCCACGATCGCGCCACCGCCGAGCTCCAGCCCCACGGCCGGGATCGGCGCCCCCGGTGCCGCGGAGATCAGCCCGACGAGCGCCAGCAGCACCGCAAACAGGCAGGCCAGCAGGAACGGCACGCCACTGGCCAGCGTCCACACCCCCCACGCCCAGAGCGGCTCGTGGCGGCGGCGCAGCCGGGCGAGCGCGTCGATCCCCATCAACAACGGCGGCAGCAGCAGCGACCCGACCAGGAGCCGCACCGCCCAGCCCGGCAGCACCTTGCCGCGGATGATCAGGTCGTCGCGCGGCGGCTGGGCCAGATCGCGGAAGTTGTCCAGCGCGTAGAGGACGCGCAGCGAGGCGCGGCCGAAGCGCAGCATCCGCCCGTCGCGGATCGGGTCATCGGCCGCCGGCGGCTGCTCACCCGAGGCCGACAGCAGCACAGCCGGCTGACCGGCGCGCAGGAACGGCCCCTGCTCGGAGATCGTCACCGGCACGGCCATCCGCAGCCACTGCGTCAGCGCCCGCGGCGCCCCGGCGTCGCTGCCGACCTCCGCGCGCACCGCGGCCTGGACGGTGCGCTGCAACTGGACCGGCGCCTGCCCGCGGCCGTTGGAGAGCGAGACGACGAACGGCCGCCGGGTCGCCGTGCCGCCGACGGCGCCGAGGACGAGGACCGCGTCGGCGCGACTGCTCATCCGCCGCGCCTCCTCCCGCGCGCCCGCGAAGCCCCCGCTGCCACCCGTGGTCGAGATGAAGGTGATGGTCCGGCGCAGCCGCCCGTCCGCGGCGACGCGCGCGAGCTCCAGCAGCGCGGCGGTCGCCGACAGCTCGGCCTTGGACCCGGGCTTTGCGGCATCGCGATGGGCCACGACGACGATCGGCGGGCCCGGGACGCCCGGCCGCGTGGCGACGACGTTGATGAGATCGCGCTTGCCGTCGATCGTCTCCCCCTGGAAGTGGTGCTCTTCCACGGTGCCGGGCACGGTCTGACGCAGCCGCGTCGCGATCTCGCTCGCCAACCGCGTGTCGGCCGCGTCGCCCGGGCGTCGCACCGGGAAGCGGCGAGCGAGGTCGTCGAGCGTCTGTCCGGCCCGGATCTCGTCAAAGGCCTCCGGGGCCTGCGTCGTCCCGATGGGCCGGGGTCGGTCCTGGAGGGAGAACGCCGCCACGAGCAGCGCAAGGAGCACGGGCACGAACGCAACGCGATAGAGGCGCGGTTCGAGCATCCGCCTACAGTGTGTCTCACGCGATGGCTGAACGCGCACCCAGGATTCTCCTCGCCGACGACGAGCAGTCGATTCAGACGCTCCTGAGCTTCCCGCTGCGCAAGGACGGCTACGAGGTCACCACGGCCGCCGATGGCCGCGAGGCCCTGGCGCGCTTCAACGAGGGCCACTTCGACCTCGTGGTGCTTGACGTGATGATGCCCCGGATGGACGGGCTGGAGGTGTGCCGGCGCATCCGCGCGCGCCACACCGTCCCGATCATCATGCTCACCGCCAAGGCCGAGGAGATCGACAAGGTCCTCGGCCTCGAGCTCGGCGCCGACGACTACATCACCAAGCCGTTCTCGCTGCGGGAGTTCCGCAGCCGCGTGCGCGCCGCGCTGCGCCGCGCCGGCATGCAGACCCAGACCGAGCCAGACGCCGACGAGCAGCCGCTCGCCGTCCACGAGCTCGACATGGATCCCGCCAAGCGCGCCGTCCACGTCCGCGGCGCGGCGGTCGAGCTGACGTTCGTGGAGTTCGAGATCCTCAACGCGCTGGCGCGCAACCCCGGTCGCGTCTTCACGCGCGACATGCTGCTCACGCGCATCTGGGGCGACAGCGCCTACCGCGACCCGCGCACGATCGACGTCCACATCCGGCACCTGCGCGAGAAGCTCGAGACCGACCCCAAGGAGCCCGAGTACCTGTTCACGGTGCGCGGGGTCGGCTATCGGTTCCGCGACGACGCGCGATAGACCGCCCAGAGGGCTCGCAACCGGGCGGCTCGTTCGCGCAGTTGTAGGAGACTTCGGCGTCGCCTGTGAGATCGCTGCGCACCCGCCTCGCGCTGTCGCTGTTCCTGATCGTCCTCGTGACGGTCGGGATCGTCGCCTTCGGCGTGCTGCGATCGCTCAGCGACGGGCTGCGCCAGGAGGCGCTCAAGAGCCTGCTGATGTCGGCGCGTCGCTACTCGCGCGGGATCGACACGGCGATCGACCACAGCGACTCCCAGGCGCGGATCGACATGCTGGTGCGCGACGCCGCCGACTCGGCGACCGCGCGCGTCACGCTGCTCGGGCTCTACTCCGTCCCGGGCGAGCTGCGCTCCTATCCGAAGTCGGACTCCACGCGGCAGGTCGAGATCCGCGACCTGCAGTTCGACGTCGCGATCGAGGCGGCGCAGACCAGCAAGCCGGCGACCGCGATCGAAGCCGGCGACGCGGGCCGCGTCGGCGAGGCCGCAATCCCCCTGATCTACGAGGACCCGCGCACGCACAAGCGCGTCGTCGGCACGGTGATCGTCTACTCGCGGCCGCTGAGCGCCATCGACGCGGAGGTGCGCGTCGTGCGCAACCGCGTCTTGACCGCGACGCTGATCGCGCTGCTGGCGGCAGCGATCGCCGCTTGGCTGGTCGCCCGCAACGTCGCGCTGCGCGTACGGCGTCTAGAGGTCGTGGCCGGCCGCGTCTCGGACGGCGACCTCACGGCGCGCTTCCCGGTGGAGTCCTCCGACGAGCTCGGCCAGCTGGCCCAGACGCTGGAGCAGATGCGTCGTCAGCTCGCCGAGCTCGACGACGCGCGCAAGCGCTTCATCGCGACCGCGTCGCACGAGCTGCGCACGCCGCTGTTCTCGCTCGGCGGGTTCCTGGAGCTGCTGGAGGAGGAAGACCTCGACGAGGAGGACCGCCGGCGCTTCGTCACCCAACTGCGCCAGCAGGTGCTGCGGATGCAGAAGCTCGCGACCGATCTGCTGGATCTCTCCAAGCTGGAGGCCGGCTCGCTGGAGCTGCGCAGCGAGCGCACCGACCTCGGCGACGTCGCGCGCATGATCGCCGACGAGTTCGCGCCGGCGCTCGTGGCTCATGATGCGCACATGGAGCTGCGCTTGCCGCCCAAGCCCGTCGAGGTCATGTGCGATCCCGAGCGCGTCGCGCAGGTGCTGCGCATCCTCATCGACAACGCGATCATCCACACGCCGCCGGGAACCGACCTGGTGGTCTCGGCCTCGCGCCGC
Organism: Baekduia sp.; assembly: GCA_040509415.1. Lineage (GTDB taxonomy): Bacteria > Actinomycetota > Thermoleophilia > Solirubrobacterales > Solirubrobacteraceae > Baekduia. The sequence continues at coordinate 10,647 of JBEVLC010000195.1, forward strand.
GGCAACCGCGCCCGGCTGGGAGTGGGGGACTTCGGACCGGGTATCCACCGGACGATGCTGCCGCGGATCTTCGAGCCGTTCGTCACCTCCGACGACGCGCAGGGGTCCGGGCTCGGGCTCGCGATTGCCAGCGAGCTGGCAGAGCGGATGGACGGCCGGCTGGCCGTCGACTCCCAGCCGGGGCGCACGACCTTCACGCTGGAGCTGCCCGTATGAAGCCCGCAGGGCTCGCGGCCCTGGCCACCGTGACGGCACTGGCAGCGACCGGCTGCGGCCGGGGGTCGGGCGGCGGCGAGACGAGCACGACCACCACCGTCCAGCGCACCACGCGCGTCGAGGTGGTCAAGGGCGCCGATGCGACCGGCCGCTTTGACCCGCAGACGATCTACCGGCGCGACTCGCCCGGTGTCGTGACGATCCTGTCGGCCTTCGCCCGTGCCGGAAGCGCGGGCGCGGGCGCCGGGCTGGGCTCGGGCTTCGTGATCTCCGCCAGCGGCGAGATCGCCACCAACGCCCACGTCGTCACCAACGGCTCGGGCGGCTCGATCCGCAAGGCGGGCAAGATCTTCGTCCGCTTCGGCGACGGCAACCAGGTCGAGGCGACGATCGTCGGCTTCGACCCGTTCTCCGACGTCGCGCTGGTCAAGGTCGACCCCAAGGGGCTGACGCTGCGCCCGCTGGCGCTCGGATCCAGCGCCGACGTCAAGGTCGGCGAGCCGGTCGCCGCGATCGGCTCGCCGTTCGGCGAGGAGCAGTCGCTGTCGATCGGCGTCGTGTCGGCGACCGACCGCGAGATCGAGTCGCTCACCGGCTTCCAGACCACCGGCGCGCTGCAGACCGACGCGGCGATCAACAGCGGCAACTCGGGCGGGCCGCTGCTGGACGCCGGCGGCCGCGTGCTGGGGATCAACTCGCAGATCCGGTCGGCGTCAGGGTCGGGCAGCGGCGTCGGCTTTGCCGTCTCGGTCGACGCCGTGCGGCGCTCCCTGGAGCAGCTGCGCCGCGACGGGGAGGTCCGCTACCCCTACGTCGGCGTCTCGACCCAGAGCGTCTACCCGCAACTGGCCGCACGCTTCGCGCTCGGGACGCCGCGCGGCGCCCTGGTCCAGCAGGTCGTCGAAGGCGGCCCGGCCGACAAGGCGGGATTGCGTACCGGCACGCGGCGCGCCACGTTCCAAGAGCAGTCGTGGCGCCTGGGCGGCGACATCATCACGAGGATCGGCGGCCAGCCGGTTCGCCGCGACGTCGACCTCGCCCGCGGGCTCGACCGCTACGCGCCGGGCGATCGGGTCACCTTGACGTTCATGCGCGATGGCCGGGTCCGCGAGGTGCCGGTTCGGCTCGGGACACGTCCCCGCCAGTCGCCGCGAGGGTAATAGGCTCAACTTCGTGCTCCAGCCCGTGACCCTGGGGTCAAAGACCCTCGCTGACTACACGCACATCTTCGGTCGCGAGCAGATCGCGGAGATCCGCGAGCTGGCCGCGCCGCTGAAGGGCGCGCGGGTGGCGCACATCTCGGCCACGGCGTTCGGCGGCGGCGTCGCAGAGATCCTCTACACGCTGGTGCCGCTGATGAAGGACGTCGGCATCGACGTCGAGTGGCAGATCATCTACGGGCGCGAGGAGTTCTTCCACGCGACGAAGTTGATGCACAACGCGCTGCAGGGCGCGCCCGAGGATCTCACGCCCGAGCAGTGGGACACCTGGCGCAGATACAACGAGATGAACGCCAAGGAGCTGCCCGGCGGCTGGGACGTCTGCCTCGTGCACGACCCGCAGCCGGCCGCGCTCCAGGCGCTCGTGCCGGAGAAGTCGCGCGGGTGGGTCTGGCGCTGTCACATCGACCTCTCGACGCCAAACCCGGCGACGATCGAGCGGCTGCTGCCCTACATCCGCGACTACCCGCAGACCGTCTTTCACATGGAGCGGTACGTGCCGGCGGGCCTGAACGGGAAGGTCAACGTCGTGCCCCCGGCGATCGACCCGCTCGCACCGAAGAACATGGCGCTGTCGCCCGACGACGCCGCCTACGTCTGCGGGCAGTTCGGGATCGACGTCGACCGGCCGCTGATCTGCCAGGTGTCGCGCTTTGATCCGTGGAAGGATCCGCTGGGCGTCATCGACGCCTACAGGTTGGTCAAGGAGGAGATCCCGCAGGTGCAGCTCGCGCTCGTGGGGTCGATGGCCTCAGACGATCCCGAGGGCTGGGACTTCTACAACGCGACCGTCGCCCATGCCGACGGAGATCCGGACATCTTCATCCTCAACAACTTCAACAACGTCGGCTCGATCGAGGTCAACGCCTTCCAGTCCCAAGCCGACGTGGTGGTCCAGAAGTCGATCCGCGAGGGCTTCGGCTTGACGGTGAGCGAGGCGCTGTGGAAGGCGCGGCCGTTCATCGGCGGCGACGTCGGCGGGATCCCGCTCCAGGTCGAGAACGGCATCAGCGGCTACCTGGTGCAGTCGCCCGAGCAGTGCGCGGCGCGCTGTGTTGACATCCTGCAGGACCCGGCGCTCGGCAAGGCGCTGGGGCGGCGCGGCAAGGCGCATGTGCGCAAGCACTTCCTGACGCCGCGCTACCTGCGCGACTACTTGGAGATCTTCAGCGAGCTGCTGGGGGTCGGTGCGGGCGCCTCCGCCGCCGAGGGAGCCGCCTGAGATGGCCGACGACGCGCAGCGCCCGCTGATCCTGGTCTCGAACCGGGGGCCGGTGACGTTCGACGACGACGGCGACTTCAAGCGCGGCACGGGCGGGCTGGTCACGGCGCTCACGGGCCTGGCCGTCCACCGCGAGGTCGTCTGGATCGCCTCGGCGCTGACCGATGGCGATGCCAAGCGCATCGCTGAGACCGACGGGCGGGCGTTCACGGTCGACACGGCGGGTGAGGGGACCTTCCAGGTCCGGATGGTCGAGAGCGACCCCGACGCCTATGACCGCTTCTACAACATCTTCGCCAACCCGATGCTGTGGTTCATCCAGCACTACCTCTGGGACCTCTCCAACGCCCCGGATGTGCGACGCCACGAGATCGAGGCCTTCGAGTTCGGCTACAACGTGGTCAACGAGGATCTCGCGCGGGCCGTCGTGGAGGAGATCGAGGGCGTCGAGGAGCCGGTCGTGATGGTCCACGACTACCACCTCTACACGCTGCCGGCGCTCGTGCGGCGCGCCCGGCCCGACGCGTTCCTGCATCACTTCATCCACATCCCGTGGACGCAGCCCGACGCGTGGCGGGTGCTGCCGCGCGGTGTCCGGCGCGAGATCTACGAGGGCCTGCTGGCCAACGACATCATCGGGTTCCACACGCGGTCCTATCGCTGGAACTTCCTCCAGTGCTGCAAGGACCTCATGGACCTCGAGGTCGACTTCAAGAACGGCGTGGTGCAGTTCGAAGACCGCGAGGTCTGGGTCCGTGCCTATCCGCTGCCGATCGACTCCAACGCGATCAAGCGTGTCGCACAGACCGAGCGCGTCGCGGAGTTCGAGGCCGAGTTGCTGCGCCGCCGTCGTGAGCACATCGTGCTGCGCGTCGACCGTGCCGACCTGTCCAAGAACGTCCTGCGCGGCTTCACCGCGTTCGACCTCTTCCTCGAGCAGCACCCGGAGTTCCGCGAGAAGGTCACGTTCGTCGCCCAGCTGATGCCGTCGCGAACCGACGTGCCCGAGTACGCGGAGTACCTGGAGCGCATCGAGGCGGTCGTCGCGGTCGTCAACCACCGCCATGGCACGCCGGACTGGATGCCGATCCAGCTCAAGCTGCGCGACGACCTCGAAGAGGCGGTCGCGGCTTACAAGAACTACGACGTCCTGCTGGTCAACGCCATGTTCGACGGGATGAACCTGGTCGCCAAGGAAGGGCCGATGGTCAACGAGCGCCACGGCGTCTCGATCCTCTCGGAGAACACCGGCGCCCACGAGGAGCTCGGCGAGTACGCGCTCTCGGTCAACCCCTTCGACATCCAGGAGCTCGCCGACTCCATCCACGCCGCGCTGACGATGTCTGACGCCGAGCGCGAGCGCCGCCACACTGGGCTCAAGGACATCATCACCTCCCGCAACCCCGGCGATTGGATCGACGACCAGATCGCAGACATCCACAAGAAGGCTGGTGTGGAGGCTTAGGGACGGAATTCCGCCGACGGCGTGACCGCGGCGGGCGGCGTGAAGTGCGCCGGGGCTGGTGTGGCCGCCGGCGCGGGGATGTGTGGTGATCGCGGCCTGCGGTGGCGCACGTGGCGATGGCGCCTGACCGTGTGCCGTTTCGCCACCCGCCGCTTGGGGATCGCCGTTGCTGCACGCGACTCCTGAGCGCGCGCGGGCTCCGCGACCCGCGGCGCCTTCGCCACCGTGGCCGCCTTCGCCGCTGCCACGGGCGCCGGCTCGACCGCGGGCTCGACCGCCGGCGGCAGCGCATCCGGGTGCGCGCGCAGCCGTGGCCAGGCGAGCGCGAGCAGCAGCGCGAGCACGACGGCGGCAGCGCGTGCGACGTTGGTCCAGCGGACGCGATGCAGGAGGTCGAGGGTCACGCCTCCTCTAGGCCGGATGGCCTGCAAGTTCGCCCCCCACGAGTCGCTGAGCGGACAGATGCCGCTATAGTCGGCCGTCGCCCTCGGGGCCCTTTTCTCATGCCTGCACAGAACCCCACTTACGACCTGATGCTCCTGCTCGACACCGCCGCGGAGGAGGAGCAGCGCACCAAGGTGCTCGCCGAAGCCGAGCGCATCTTGGAGAGCAACAGCGCCACCATCGTCAGCAAGCACGACTGGGGCGTGCGCCGCACCGCGTTCGAGATCCGCCACAAGAACGACGCCGAGTACCACCTGCTCCAGTTCCAGGGTGGCCCTGAGGTCCCCGCCGCCCTGGATCGCTACCTGCGCATCGCCGACGGCGTCGTCCGCTTCCGCGTGATCAAGCTGCGTGCCGGCCTGGGTCCCGTGCCGGACCTCCGCGCCGCCAGCGAGCCCGTTCCGGAGGTGGCCGCCGAGGCCGCCGCCGCTCCGGTCGAGCGCCTGTAGCGCTCACGCGCCACTCGCAGCACCTTCGCAGCGCCGCTCTCCGCGGCGCTGCTGTTGTTTTAGGACCCACCCGCCCCTTCTACCGCGCCCACTTCGCGTCGTAACCGTGCCGATCACCACGACTTCGCGGAGAATCGGTCGCAGGTTGCAGGCTTTCCGGCGATGCCGTCAGACCCTGCCCCTAGACTCGCCGCAGACTTCAAGTTCGCCCCCGAAAGGAGCCCGTTGTGGCCGCCTCCAACATCAACCGGGTCATCCTGACCGGCAACCTCACCTTCGACCCCGAGCTGCGCTCGCTGCCCTCCGGCATGTCCGTGTGCAAGCTCCGCGTCGCGGTCAACACCCGCAAGAAGAACAACGCGACGGGTGAC
>JBEVLC010000196.1:0-7502 GCA_040509415.1 Baekduia sp.
CGAGGGCCCGGCCGCGACCGCGCCCCCGCATCCGCGCGAGACGGGCTACCCGCATCCGTCGCTGGGCGCCGATCCGGAGCCCGAGGCGGCAGACGTCCCGCGGGCCCCGTCGGCCCAGGAGCGTCTGCGCAACGCGTTCAGCTCCGAGCTGCCCGACGACATCCTGGCCCCGCCGGTCGCCGAGTCCGCTCCGGCACCACGCGCCGCCGCTCCGGCTCCGGCCGGTGACCCCTACGCCCGCAGCTCGGCCAGCTACGACGAGTCGCCCTGGGGCGCCAAGGTCGCCGGCTCGCCGGTGATCCGCGTCGTCGGCGTCGGTGGTGCCGGCGTCAACGCGGTCAACCGCATGGTCGAGGCCGAGGTCCAGGGCGTCGAGTTCCTGGCCATCAACACCGACCTGCAGTCGCTGCAGCAGTCGACCGCCGACATCACGCTGCACATCGGTCCGCAGGTCACGCGCGGGCTGGGCGCCGGCTCCAACCCCGATCTCGGCCGCCAGGCTGCGATGGAGGAGTACGACCGCATCAAGTCCCTGATGAAGGGCAGCGACATGGTGTTCATCGCCGCCGGCTCCGGCGGCGGCACGGGCACCGGCGCCGCTCCGATCGTCGCGCGCATCGCGCGGGAGATCGGCGCGCTGACCGTCGGCATCGTCACCAAGCCGTTCGGCTTTGAGGGCTCGCGTCGCGCCCAGCAGGCCAACGTTGGCATCGAGGCGCTGCATGCCGAGGTCGACACCCTCATCGTCGTCCCCAACAACCGCCTGCTCAGCGTGCTGGACAAGCACACGTCGATGGTCGACGCCTTCCGCGTCGCCGACGACGTGCTGCGCCAGGGCGTCCAGGGCGTGTCGGATCTGGTGACGCTCCCGGGCATCATCAACCTCGACTTCGCCGACGTGCGGACGATCATGTCCGAGGCCGGCGCCGCGCTGCTGGGCATCGGCATGGGTGTCGGGGACAAGCGCGCGCTGGAGGCGGCCGAGCAGGCCGTGTCCTCGCCGCTGCTGGAGACGAGCATGGAGGGGGCACGCTCGATCCTGCTCTCGATCACCGGCGGCAAGGACCTGTCGCTGTGGGAGGTCAACGAGGCGGCCAAGGCCGTCGCGGCCGCCGCCCACCCGGACGCCAACATCATCTTCGGCGCGATGGTGGACGAGAAGCTCGAGGACCAGGTCTGGGTGACGGTCGTGGCCACGCGCTACGGCAACGCGCCCAAGCGTCGGCCCGAGCCGCGCATCGAGGAGCCCAAGGGGGCAGGCGAGCCGCGCATCGAGCGCCGGACGCCGGCCGCTCCGGCACGCGAGCGCATCACCGCCAGTCGCAGCGGCGGCGTGGTCTCCGACCTCGACGTTCCGGAGTTCCTGCCGCGTCGCTAGAAGTCGACAACGGTTCGCAGCACTTCGAGGGCCCGCGCCGAGCGCGGGCCCTCGGTCGTCCGGGGCCGCGCACGCTCATCGCGGCGATCGTCCTCGCCCCGTGGCTGATCTGGGCGATCGTCCGGACCTTCGGCCTGGAGGCCGGGCCGGCGATCCCGGCGATGACCTTCACGCCCTACGTGGGGCTGATCTCACCGCTGCCGCTGCTGCTCGCGCTCGTCCTGCGCCGCTGGGTGGTCGCCGCGGTCGCGCTGCTCGTCGTCGGCGCCTTCGTCGGTGCGCTGCTGCCGCGCGCGCTGGCCGGCCCGCAGCCGGCGGTCGACGGCGGCGTGACGGTGCGGGTGATGGTCGCCAACCTGTACGTCGGCCAGGCCGACCCACGGGCGGTCGTCGACCTCGTGCGTCGCGGGCGAGTCGACGTCCTCGCGCTGGCCGAGCTGCCGCCCGAGGAGCTCACCCGTCTGGACCGCGCAGGGTTGCGGCGCATCATGCCCTACCGCCGCTATGAGCTTGGCAACGGCGGCGCGAGCGCCTCCGGCCTCTTCTCGCGCCGGCCGATCACGACGCTGCCCGCGGAGAACTCGCTGCGCCGCCAAGGTCAGCCGCGCGGGCTGATCACCGTCGGACCTGCTCTGCCGATCGACCTGCAGGTCATCCACCCGCCGCCACCGATCAACCCGGATGGGCGGGGGATCTGGAACCACATGCTCGGCGAGCTGACCGGGCCGTCCGGCGGCGATCGCCTGCGCTTGCTCGCCGGCGATTTCAACGCGACGCTCGACCACCAGGCGCTGCGCCGCCTGCTGGGCGACGGCGGCTATGTGGATGCCGCCGACGCCGTCGGCGCGGGCTACCACACGACCTGGCCGGCGGGCCGCGACTTCCCGCCGGAGATCACGATCGACCACGTGCTCGTCGACCCGCGCGTGCGCGTCCAGGACGTCAGCGTCCACACCGTGCCGCGCTCCGATCACCGCGCGGTGATCGCGACGCTGGTCCTGCCACGCGCGACGCCGGGCGGCTAGGCGGCGACGGGGCCTCGTGGTCGGGCGCTTGGTGTCAGGATCTCGATCGATGGAGGGGATCGTCGCTGCCGGGCACCCGGTGTCCGCCGAGGCGGGCGCCGCCGTGCTGCGCGCGGGCGGCAACGCGGTCGATGCGGCGATCGCGGCGTGCCTGGCGTCGTGGACGGCCGAGCCGCTGCTGACCGGGCCGGGCGCCGGCGGGTACCTGCTGGTGGCCGGAGCAGGGCAGGAGCCGACGCTGCTGGACTTCTTCGTCGCCGCGCCTTCGGACGGGGCGCGCGCGCCGCTGCTGCCGATCGACGTCTCGTTCGGGGATGCGGTGCAGACCTTCCACGTCGGCGGGGCCTCCTGCGGCGTGCCCGGAACGCCTGTGGGACTGGAGGAGGCCGCACGCCGCTGGGGCACGCTGCCGCTGGCCGATCTCGCCGCTCCGGCCGCAGCGCTCGCCCGCGAGGGTGTGACGCTGAACGAGGCTCAGGCCTACATCTTCGAGATCCTCGAGGGGATCCTGCTCTCCACGCCGGAGGCCGCCGCGCTGTTCGCGCCCGAGGGCCGTGCGCTGCGGGCCGGCGAGTGTTTCCGCTCCCCCGAGCTGGCCGACACGATCCTGCGCTTCGGCGCCGAGGGCGCGGCGCCATTTGTCAGCGGCGATCTCGCGGCGGCCGCCGTGGACTGCGTCGCGCGCCAGGGCGGGACGCTGACGGCGGCCGACATCGCGGGCTACGAACCGATTGCGCGGGCGCCGGCGCACGTCGCCTACCGTGGCCGCACCGTCGTCACCAACCCGCCGCCGTCGGCGGGCGGGACGCTGTTGGCCATCGCGCTGGCACGGCTCGACGGCCACGACGTGACGCCGGCGTCGCTGCTGGATGCGATGGCCTGCGCGCAGGCGGCGCGGACGCCGGAGTTCGACTCCCAGCTCGGATCGACAACGCACGTCTCGGTGCTCGATGGCGACGGCGGCGCGTGCGCGGTGACGTGCACCAACGGCGAGGGCTCAGGTCTCGTCGTGCCCGGCACCGGCATCCACCTCAACACCGTGATGGGCGAGGAGGACCTCAGCCCGCTGGGTTTCTTCACCGCGCCACCGGGCCGGCGGATGCCATCGATGATGGCGCCGACGGTCGTGCTGGGGGAGAGCGGTGAGGTCGAGCTGGTGCTCGGCAGCGCGGGCTCCAACCGGATCCGCTCGGCGATCCTGCAGACGATCGTCGGCGTCGTCGACCACGGCCTCGACGCCCGCGCGGCCGTCGAGGCGCCGCGGATGCACCTTGAAGGCGACACGGTCTACGCCGAGCCGGGGATCGACCTGACGGGGCTGGACGCCGGTGGGCGGACGCTGGCGCCGTTTCGCGCCCGCAACCTCTTCTTCGGCGGTGCCCAGGCGGTCGAGCGCGACCGGACCACTGGCCGCCTGACGGGCGCCGGCGACCCGCGGCGCGGTGGGGCGTCGGCGCGGGCGTGACGCCGCTGCGACAGGATGGCCGCTGCATGTCGCCCCGCCGCCTCGTGGTCTCCCTGCTCGCCGTCCCCGCTACCGTCATCGCCGCCGGCTGCAACGGCTCGCTGCCCGCCGATCTCTTCGTCGTGGAGCGCACCGGCTCGATCCCGGGCGCGCGCCTGTCGTTGCGGATCAGCGACGACGGCGGCGCCTTCTGCAACGGCGGCGACCGCAAGGAGATCACCTCGGCGCAGCTGATCACGGCGCGCGAGATCCGTCGCGAGCTCGACGGCGACCCGAAGGACGACGACCATCCCGAGCACAAGGTCGGCCTCGCGTCCAAGCACATCAACTTGCCACCGGGCGCGATCACGACGCTCAGCTACCGCGTCCGCAGCGAGAAGGGCGTGGTCGCCTTCAGCGACACGTCGGCCCGCCAGCCGCAGACGTTCTACCGCCTGGCGAAGCTGACGCGCGACGTCGCGCGCGGCCCCTGCGGTCTGCCGCGCTAAGCGCAGGCGATCCATCAGCGCGGCTGATGGCACTGCCAAGACATCATCATCAACGCTGGGGTGGGGACCTGGCACACTCGATCGGTGACCCCGCGCGCCTGGCTCTCGCTCTCGTTCACGGCCGCGCTCTGGGGCGCGTCCTACATGTTCATCAAGGTCGCGCTCGACGGCGGCCTGTCCGAAGGCTTCATCATCTGCGCGCGGACGATCCTCGGCGCGGCCGTGCTGGCGCCGCTGGCGATCCGCTCGGGCGCGGTGCCGATGATCCTCGCTCGCCGCGGCTGGGCGCTGGCCCTGGCCTCGATGCAGGTCATCGTCCCGTTCGGCCTGATCACCTTCGGCGAGAACCACGTGCCCTCGGCGCTGGCCGGCATCCTCGTCGCGACCGCGCCGCTGTTCGTCGCGCTGCTGGCGGTCAAGTTCGACCCGGCTGAGCGGTCGCACGGCTGGGGCCTGTTCGGCGTCGTGCTTGGGATGGTCGGTGTCGTGCTGCTGTTCGGCGTCGACCTCAGCGGGGATGCCGAGACGCTGCTCGGCGGTCTGATGGTCGTCGGCGCGGGCGCGTGCTACGCGGTCGCGGTGCTGATCGTCAAGCGCGGCTTCACGGGCGTGCCACCGGTCGGCGTCGCGGCCTCCAACCTCGTCATCAGCGCGGTCGCCTGGCTGCCGGTCGCCGCGTTCTCGCTGCCGACCCACGACCCGGGCGCCAACGCGATCCTGTCGATGATCGCGCTCGGCGCGGGCGGCACCGGCCTGGCCTTCCTGTTCTTCTACACCTCGATCGCCGAGGTCGGCCCGGCGCGCGCGTCGGTCGTCGCGTACGTGGCGCCCGCGTTCGCGGTGGTCTACGGCGTCGTCCTGCTGGGCGAGGATCTGACGCTCGGCACGATCGGCGGCCTCGTGCTGATCCTCGTGGGCTCGTGGCTGGCGGCCTCGGGCCGCCTGCCGGGCAGGCCGGAGGCGGAGGCGCTCAGCCGAAGCGAACCTTCCCGTTCGACCGAGCCCTCGCCTGTGCGCGCTCGATGAAGTCCAGCCGCTTGACCGCGGCGCGGAAGAGGCGGGTGAGCAGCGCCAGGCGCGCGTTCTCGGAGCGCAGGTCGAGCAGCCCCTGCTTGGCGTCGGGTCCGAAGTCGACGGTCGCGGCCATCTCGTAGGCGGTGAGCGGCTCCAGGATCTCGGGTTCGAGGACCTGGTCGGTGGCCTCCTCGACCAGGCTGCCGTAGGCCTCGTGGGCGGCCTCGACGGTCGGGGTGTCAGTCGGCTCGTCCTGGTCTTCGAGGAACTCGATCGCACCCGCCGGGTAGACGTGGTCGAAGTGCTCCTCGAGGATCCGGAAGGGCCGCGTGCCGCGTGTGAGGATGTCCAGGCCGCCGTCCTCGTGGCGCTCCAGGACCTCGGTGACCTCCATCGCGCAGCCGTTGGCCTTCAGTCCGTCCTCGGACTCCCAGACGATCCCGAACTCGCGCCCGTCGTCCAGGCACTCGTCGATCATCGCCCTGTAGCGCTCCTCGAAGATGTGCAGCGGCACGATCTCGTGGGGCACGGCCACGATGCCCAGGGGGAAGAGCGGGAAGTCCGACCGTTGCTCGCCCATGTGCCTGATTGTAGGTTGAGCCGCGCGCTGCGGGGCGCCGTATGAGCGGGAAGTGAGCACCACCGCCATCGTCTGGTTTCGCCGCGACCTGCGGCTGCACGACCACCCTGCGCTGATCGCCGCGTGCGCCGCGCACGGGCGCGTCATCCCGCTCTACGTCCTCGACGACAAGCTCCTCCACGGGCGCTACGCCAGCCCGGCGCGGGCGCGCTTCATGCTCGGCTGCCTGCGCGCCCTCGATGGCGCGCTGCGCGAGCTGGGCTCCGGGCTGGTGGTCCGTCACGGCACGCCGGAGGACGAGGTCCTCGCGGTGGCGCGGGAGGTCGGCGCGGCATCGGTGCTGTGGACGAGCGACGTCGCGCCGTATGCGCGGCGGCGTGACCGCACGGTCACCGAGGCGCTGCGCACGGCGGGCGTCGACGCCCAGCCCCACGGCGGCGGCTATCTCGTCGACCCCTCGCGTCCACGGACCCAAGGGGGCAAGCCCTACACGGTCTTCACGCCGTTCTGGCGCGCGATCGCCGAGGCGGAGCGCCGGCCCGTGCACCGCGCGCCGGCCGCGCTCCCGCCGCTGCCAGCGGGGTTGCGTAAGGGGCGCCTGCCCTCAGCTGCAGCGTTGAACATCGACAACGCCGAAGTCCCCGAGCCGGTCGTCGCGCCCGGTGAGGCCGCGGCCCGGGTGGCGCTGGAGCGCTGGCTGCGCGCTGGTCTCGACCGCTACGCCGATCGCCACGACGCGCTCTCGAACCCCGGCACCTCGGCGCTCTCGCCCTACCTGCGGTGGGGCTGCCTGTCGGCGCGCGAGTGCGAGGAGCGCGCGCAGCACCACGGCGGCGCCGGCGCGGCGGCCTTCGTCCGCCAGCTCGCCTGGCGCGACTTCTTCGCCCATCAGCTGCTCATGCACCCCAAGAACGTCGAGCAGGAGTTCCAGGAGCGCTACCGCGACCTGCGCTGGGCCGACGACGCCGAGGCGCTGGCCGCGTGGAAGGCGGGGAAGACCGGCTATCCCCTGGTCGACGCCGGCATGCGCCAGCTCGCGCACACGGGGTGGATGCACAACCGCGCGCGGATGGTCGTCGGCTCGTTCTTGACCAAGGACCTGCACATCGACTGGCGCGAGGGCGAGCGGCACTTCGCGCGCCTCCTGCTCGACGGCGAGCCCGCGCAGAACAACGGCAACTGGCAGTGGATCGCGTCGGTCGGCGCCGACCCCGCGCCCTCCTTCCGGCGCCTGTTCAACCCGACGCTCCAGCAGCGCAAGTTCGACCCCGACGGCCGCTACGTCCGCACCTGGGTCCCCGAGCTGGCCGGCGTGCCCGACGCCCAGCTCGCCGAGCCCTGGAGGATGAGCGACGACGAACAGGCAGACGCCGGCTGCGTGATCGGCACCGACTACCCGGCGCCGATCGTCGACCACGCCCACGAGCGCGAGGTCGCCAAGCAGCGCTACGCCGAGGCCACCCCCTGAGCGTCGAGGGGCGACGCAACCAAGCGCTGCGGGGGGCAGTCGTCCCGCCACGCCGGGGCGGGGGCGGCCGCGCCGGCCGCCCCG
>JBEVLC010000197.1:0-7069 GCA_040509415.1 Baekduia sp.
GGCCTTCCAGCGACAGCCAGGACGCGGGGACCAGCGACACGCCCAGCCCCGCGGCGACCAGGAAGCGCACCGCCGTCGGCTCGCCGACCTCGAAGATCGGGACCGGGCCGAAGCCCTCGGCCGCGCACGCCGCCAGTGCCGCTCCGCGCAGCGCGGTGCCCGGCTCGGCGAGCACGAACGGGCGGTCGCGGACGTCCCAGAGCTTGACGCCCGTCGCGCCGGCCAGGACATCGTCGGGCGCCACCAGCAGCACGAGCGGCTCGGCGCCCAGTGCAACCGACTCGACATCCTCGGGCAGCGCCGCGGCCTCCGGCAGCGCGGCAACCGCGAGGTCGACCGAGCCCTTGGCGACCAAGTCCACCACCTCGCTCGGACCACCCTGGCGCAGCGCGATCCGGACGCTCGGATGCTCACGCCCGAAGCGCGCCAGCGCGGGCGCCAGCCGCAGTGCGTCGCCCGTCGTCGCCGCTGCGCGGACGCCACCGCGCAGCGTTCCCGCGTGCTCGTCCATCGCCGCCCGCGCGCCCGCGACGTCGCTCAGGATCGCCTCCGCGCGGCCAAGGAGCTCCTCGCCGGCGGGCGTGATCTCGACGCCATGAGATGTCCGGCGCAGCAGCTCCAGCCCCAGCTCGGTCTCCAGCCGCCGCACGGCTTGGGACACCGCCGACTGCGTGACGTACAGCGACTCCGCCGCGCGCCGGAAGTGCCGGTGGCGCGCGACCGCGGCGAAGTACTCGAGCTGTCGCAGGTCCATGGTGGTGCATTGTGCCCGCCGGTCCATGTCCACGGCTGCCGCGCGCTACTAGCGTGAGCGCCACATGGACACCTCAGACCTCGAGCTGCTCGAAGCGCTGGTCGGCGACGTGCTCACCGAGCAGTGCGGCGCCGCCTTCGCCGAGACCGTGGCGTGGCTGCACGCGACCGCCGCCCGCGTGCGCAAGAGCGAGGAGGGCGCCGCCGAGGTGCTGCTCGCCCGTCTGCACGCGCTGCCCGAAGCGGAGCTGGAGCCGATCATCCGCGCCTGCTCGCTGCAGCTGCAGGTCGCCAACATCGCCGAGGAGCGCGAGCGCCTGCGTCGCCGCCGCTCCTATGACGCGCAGGGCACGGTGCAGCGCGAGTCGCTGGTCGAGACCGCCGGCCTGCTCGGCGAGCACGCGGTCGATCCCGTGGCCGCACTGGCCGATCTCCACGTCGAGCTCGTGCTCACCGCGCACCCGACCGAGGCCTCGCGGCGCTCCGTGCTCGACCACCAGTGGGCGATCACCGAGCTGCTCGATCGCGTCGAGGACCCGCGTACCGGCCGCTCGCGTCGCCGCGCGCTGCTCGCCGAGCTGCGCGAGGTGCTGACGATCTGGTGGCAGACCGATGAGGTCCGTCGCGCACGGCCCCACGTGGAGGACGAGGTGCGTCGCACGCTCTACGTCTTCGAGTCGGTGCTCTACGACGCGGTGCCCGCGGTCCTCGACGAGCTGGAGCGCGACCTCGGGCCGCTGCCCGCCACGCCGGTCCTGGAGTTCGCGTCGTGGCCCGGCGGCGACATGGACGGCCACCCGGAGGTCGGCGCCGCCACGGTCACCCGCACGATCGAGCTGCACCGGCGCGCCGCGATCCGGATGCTGCGCGACCGCGTCGCGCTGCTGGCCCGCCGCTTCTCGCACTCCGAGCGGCGGGTGACGGTGAGCGCCGCGCTGGCGGCGTCCTTGGCCCGCGATGCGCAGGAGCTGCCCGACGCGCGGGTCCTCCGCCGCCCCCATCACGAGTGGGAGCCGCTGCGGACCAAGTTGGGGTTCATCGAGCGCAGGTTGATCAACATGCTCGACGTCCGCGGCGGACAGGCCGGCTACGAGAGCCCTGCCCAGCTGCGCGCCGACCTCGAGCTGATCGTCGAGAGCCTCGGCTCCGGCCATGTCGCGCACGGGTCGCTGCAGCGGCTGGCGCGCCAGGTCGACAGCTTCGGCTTCCATCTCGCCGGGCTGGACCTGCGCCAGAACGCGGCGGTCATCGACGCGGCCGTCGGCGCGCTGCTGCCGGGCTATGCCAACGCGCCCGAGGAGGAGCGCCAGGCGTTGCTCGGCGAGGCGATCGCGACGGGGAACGCCGGCCTGCGGCGCCGGCCGTCTGGCACTGCCGGCGAGCTGGTCGCGGCGCTCGACGCGGCCGCGCTGGCCTCAGAGGCCTACGGGCCCGAGGTCGTGCGCTGCCTGATCGTGTCGATGACCGAGCAGCCCTCGCACGTCCTGGGCGCGCGCTGGCTGGCGCAGCGGGCCGGCACGGCGCTCGATCTACGCTTCGTCCCGCTCTTCGAGACGCTCGACGACCTCGACCGCGCGCCGCAGACGATGGCCAAGTTGTACGCCTCGGTGCCGTATCGCGAGCTGCTGGCGACCCAGGGCGACCGCCAGGTCATCATGTTGGGGTACTCGGACTCGGGCAAGGACGGGTCCTTCATCGCCAGCCAGTGGGCGCTGCGCGGCGCGCAACTCGACCTCGCGCGTCAGGCCGCCGACGCGGGCATCGAGCTGGAGCTCTTCCACGGCCGCGGCGGCTCGACCTCGCGCGGCGGCGGGCCGACCTACCGCGCGATCGTCGCCCAGCCGACCGGCTCGCTGCACGGGCGCATCCGGATCACCGAGCAGGGCGAGACGATCAGCTCCCGCTACGGCCATCCGGAGCTGGCCGAGCGCTCGCTGGAGCAGACGCTGAGCGCGGTCCTGCTGGCCTCCAACATCGCGCGGCCGGCGGCGTCTGAAGACTGGCGCGCCGACCTCGACCGCCTCGCGCGCCGCTCACGCGAGACCTACCGCGCGCTGGTCTACGAGGACCCGGACTTCGCGCGCTTCTTCTTCCAGATCACGCCGGTCGAGGCGCTCGCCGACCTCAACATCGGCTCGCGCCCGCCGTCGCGCGGCGGCGACGGGTCGATCGAGTCGCTGCGCGCGATCCCGTGGGTCTTCGCGTGGACGCAGAACCGGATCCTGCTGCCGTCGTGGTACGGCGCGGGCACGGCGCTGGCCGAGGGCGACCTCGAGCGCTACCGCGCGATGCATGCACGTTGGCCGTTCTTCGCGACCCTCGTCTCCACGCTGGAGATGGCGCTGTTCAAGACCGATCTCGGCGTCGCCGAGCGCTACCTGCGGCTGGTCGATCCCGAGCTGCGGGCGCGCTTCTGGCCCCAGATCGTCGCCGAGCACGAGAAGGTCAAGTCCTCCGTGTTGGCGATCACCCAGAGCACGCGCCTGCTCGCGGGCGCCCCGCGCCTGCAGGATCGCCTCGTGCACCGCGACCCGTGGGTCGACCCGCTCTCCCACTTGCAGGTCGAGCTGCTGGAGCGCACGCGGGCCGACGCGACCGCCGATCGCCAGGCCCTCTTGGGGACGGTGACCGGGATCGCGTTCGGCCTGCGCAACACCGGTTAGGCGAGCGCGCTCGGCGTCTCGGCCTTCATCCCCGCGCGGATCTGCTCGCGCAGCTCCGGCGTGTCCTCGTGGCCGTGCGCGGTCACCGCGTGGGTGACGGCGGCCTTGAGGAGATGCTCCTCGCTGCCCGACATCGCGAGATCGCAGCCGCTCTCGCTGGGCATCTCCCGGCAGTCGATGTACATGCGGCCCATGAGGCCCTCCTGACTTGCGGTGGACGCGCCTCCCGAGATCGACGGTACGCCCGTCTGGCGGGCGGGGTCAAGGGCTGTGGGTGACGGCGGCGCTCTACGCGCCGGCGTCGGCCGCGCGGGCGGCCTCGCCGAGGACGGCGTGCAGCGCGTCGGCGCGCAGCGAGGCCATGGGGTCGATCAGCGCGGCGATGAGCGGGTGGATGGCTTGGTCGTCCTCGCGCATCCAGCCGCGCTCGTCGGCGGCAGCCAGCCACTCCGACAACGCGTCGTGCAGCGCGACGAACCGCGCGAGCTGCAGGACGACGGTGGCGTGGGCGCCCTGGTCGGCGAGCATGTGCAGCTCGTCGGAGAGGCCGGTCAGCTCGCGCAGGGCGAGCACGTCGTCGGTGCTGAGGGCCTGGTGACGATGGCGCTCGAGGCGAATCGCCTCGGCGGCGCGGGCCGCGGCGTGGAGCTGGTCGGCCGAAAGATCGAACGACACGTTGCAGACGGGGGTGCCGTCTGCGGCGTGGAGCGTGCGGAGCTCGGCGTTGACCATGACGTGACGCTAGCGACCTCGAAGGACGCCGTGGGGCAAACAACGTTGTTCCCAGGTTATCGGCGGGTTACGCGAGCCCTGGAGACCGGCCGCGCGCCGGGTCAGGAGAGGGCTCCTTCGAGCGCGAAGATCCGGCGCAGGATCGCGATCGAGGTGGCGTAGGTGGAGTCCATGCCGTAGTAGCTCATGCCGCGGGCACCGAGCGTGCGGGCCTGGGTGAACGGGGTGTCTGAGGCGTAGTGGACGATCCCGAAGTCGATCGGGAGCTTGGAGAAGTTGACCTGCTCGCCGGCGGGGTAGCGGTCGGGCTCGGCGATCTCGTAGACCGCGTCGCAGTAGGGCCCGGCCTCCATCTCGACCACGGTGTAGGCCTCGCGGTAGTAGCGGTCGAGGTAGTTGCGGTTCTGCAGGAAGGTCGAGCGGACCGTGACCGCGCGCTGGTTGTCCAGGCCGGAGCCGAAGCGCAGGTAGGGCGCGATCGCGTCGAAGTCGAAGGCGTTGTCGAGCCAGTAGGTCGTGCCCGAGTGCTCGTCGAAGATCGTGCTGGAGATCATCACGTCGCCGACGTCGGCGTTGAGCGTGGCGGCCTTGCCGAGGACGTAGACGCCGCGCAGCGTGTCGCGGTCCTCGGTGATCTCGCGCAGGATGTTGTAGGCCGCGAGGCCGAGCGGGTAGTCGATGTTGACGATGATCGCGCGGCTGGCCTGGAGCGCGGCGGCGTCGACCTCGCCGAGGCGGTCGTCGAGCGCCGTGGCATCGAGCTTGCTCAGCGGCAGCACCTGGGCGGCCACGCGCAGGCCTGACTCGGCGTTGAGGTGCAGGATGCCGCGTGCGGCCTCGGCCTGGCGGCGCGATTGGGTGCCGGGCTCGGAGATCGCCTGCTCGCGGGCGAGGAAGTACAGGAAGTTGTTCCACGAGCCGGCGGTGCGCTCCTCGCGGAAGGCGGCGAGCTCGTCCTGGAGATCACGCGCGCCGGCGCGTTGAACCCAGTCGACGAGGTCGGCCTCACGGGCGCGGGCATCGCCGGAGAGCAGGTTGACCAAGGAGTGGGTGTTGGAGGAGACGAAGTAGATCGGCGCGTCGCGGCCGATGCCGTGGTCGCGCATCGTGTTGGCGACCGGCGCCCACCAGCGGCGGGTCAGGCGCGCGTAGGAGACCTGCGAGCCGCCGAGCATGCGGACGCGCAGCGAGAGGTTGATCTCGGCGACCTCGCCGAGGCGGCGCGCGAACGCCGTGCCCCAGGCCTCCTGGAGTCGCTCCCAGTCATCGACCGAGCCGCCCAGGACACGCGCGCATTCGGCGGCGCCGGGAAGGGCCTGCGGTCGCGGCCACCCGATCGCGCGCAGCTTGCGCCGCAGCTTGTTCCACTCGATCTGGTAGGCGACGAGCGTCGGGACCAGGTCGTCGACGTCAGAGGTCGAGGAGAGCAGGACGCCCCACTGGCCATCGGGCCCCTCATGCCACTGGCGTCGCCGCGCGGGCGCCTCGGTGGTCGGCCAGTCGGCGAGCGGCAGGCCGACGGCGGCGAACTGCTCGGCCTCCTGGCCCATGATCACGACGCGACCCTGGTAGATGCTCGCGGGAAGCCGCTGCGTCGCGTACAAGAACGCACCGAGGTCGAGATCCTCTGCACCGGCGAACGGATGCAACGAGGACTCGATCGCGATGTGCGACGACTCCAAGATCCTCAACTTCGTCTCACCCCGCGACCGCAACAGGGTCGAGTAGGTGCGCTGATAGAGCTCGACGTCGGAGGGCATTGGCGTGCGGGTATACCAGCCCCCGACTTCGCTGATCGGACAGCGGTCGCTGTTCGGGCTACTGCAGGTCGAACCGGCCCGCGCTGATCTCCTCGGCGAGCACAGCGAGAAAGTCGTCCAACGCTGCATCGGCTGAGATCGGACCTTCGGGCACTCGGACCTCATTCGGCTCGCCCAATGGGTGGCGGTGGTAGGTGATGCCCCGGGCCTCGGTGGGGTCGAAGTCGTGACGATGGTTGCGGTTCCCATCACCGCGGCTGTCGCCCGCGATGTGGCCGTTGTAGGCGTAGCTGGCCAACCACAAGCCCTCGCGTTCGGCAAGCGAAAACCGTGTCGTCTCGACCGACCAGCGCTCCATCAGCGAGAACGTCACGCGTTCGTCCTGGTCGGCGTCGGGGTCGCTGCCGGCCTCGGGTAGCCAGACGCCCTTAACCCGGACCAGTCCGAGAGGCGGGTCGTCGCGCCATTCGTTCGGAAACCGTGGGTGGGCGTTGTCTGCGAGGTCGAAGCCGTGGCCTTGCAGGAGCGCGACTAGCTCCTCCCAGCGGCGGGGCACGAATCGAGAGAGCTGTGTGTCGGGCGACAAGGGCCGCGGTTTCTAGCACCCGGGTCGGGCGCATCTGCTCGTCACGGACTGGTCGACACGCTCTGCTTCATCGGTCCCATTTGTCCCATATCTCCTATAAAGTCACTCAAGCCCCTTTCATGCGGGTACGATTACCGGGCTATGGAGTTCGACAGTCGCCCATTCTGGAAGCCGCGAGATCTAGCCACGCTGCTCGACGTCAGCTCGTCGCAGATCTATCGCTTGATCGAGGCTGGCACGCTCGAACACGTCAAGGTCGGTCAGCGCACGGTTCGCGTGCCGGCTGCATCCGTTGCGCAGCTCCTTGGTGTGGACGCGCCTGCCATTGGGCCGCAAACCGACGCGGGCTTCGATCTCGACGCACGTGCCGCGTCCTTCACAGAGCGGACCGGGCGTACGCCGGAGGAGTTCATCGTCGCTTGGCGACGCGACGAGATTCCCGACACACCCGAGCACAACCACGACGCGATGGAAGCGCTGGCCCTCCGCGAGGCTCGTGTTGCAAGTCGCGCTGTCTCGACCGCCTGACAAGCCGTCCGCCAGTCGCCGCAGAACGACGAAGGGGCGCCCAGTGG